>JALCKZ010000001.1:318430-636860 GCA_022647615.1 Bacteroidales bacterium | reverse complement strand
CTGTGTAAATTCCGGCTGACGATCCGCGCGTAAGTCCTCATCCCTAAAGCATCTTACAATTTGAAAGTAACGGTCATAACCTGCAACCATCAACAATTGTTTAAACTGCTGCGGACTCTGAGGCAGAGCGTAAAATTGCCCCGGGTTCATTCTGGATGGAACCACAAAATCTCTTGCTCCTTCCGGAGTGGACTTGATAAGACACGGAGTTTCAATCTCCATGAAGTTATTGCTGTCCAAATATTTGCGGGCCTCAAGAGCCATTGTATGTCTTAACATCAAAGCGTTCTTAAGAGGGTTGCGGCGCAAATCCAGATATCTGTATTTTGCTCTTAAATCCTCTCCGCCATCTGTCTGGTCCTCAATTGTGAATGGAGGCGTAACGGCAGGGTTAAGAATTGTAAGTTTGCTCAGCTTAATTTCAATGTCACCTGTCGGGATTTTAGAATTTTTACTTTGTCTCTCCGCTACAACACCCTCTGCCTGAAGCACGTACTCTCTTCCAAGCTGATTCAGTATATCTGTAACTTCTTTTGGTCCGTTATCGTCCGTAACCAATTGTGTGATTCCGTATCTGTCTCTCAAGTCTACAAAATTCAGGCTTCCCATCTTTCTGATTCTCTGCACCCAGCCGGCAAGAGTAACCTGTTTTCCGGCATCTGCAAGGCGCAATTCTCCGCATGTGTGTGTTCTGTACATATATTAAAATGTTAAACTTTTATCCTCTATTTTTGAGCCCTCAAAGGTACTAAAAATTATATACCTTTGTAATAATCAACTAAATGAGGATGAGCAGATATAACAACAAGAGTATCAGAGAAGAAGGCAGCGCGGAAGGCGGCAAAAAAAAGTACGGCCGCGGAAAACCTTCCAGACCAAGCGGAGGCGTATGGGCCAAAAAAGCTCTGGGCCAGCACTTTCTGAAAGATGAGTCCATCGCGATGGATATAGTGGACGCTTTGCTTATCCCCTATACAAAAGAGGATGAGATTGCCTATGAGAAGGGGGAGCCGTACAAGGAACAGGTTAATGTTCTAGAGATTGGACCCGGTACCGGAGTGCTGACAAAGTATTTGCTGGAGAATAAAAAAATAAAACTGGAAGTTGCAGAGATAGATGATGAGTCAATTGCATTCCTGAAATCTAAATTTCCGCAACTGCTTTATACTCTGCAGAAAAGGGACTTTCTCACGATAGATCCTCATGACATTTTTCAAGGGCAGTTTTTCATTATCGGCAATTTCCCGTACAACATTTCCTCACAGATTTTCTTTAAGATTTTAGAGTACAGAGATTCTGTGCCGCAGGTTGTGTGCATGTTGCAAAAAGAGGTGGCGGAGCGGCTGGCTTCCGGGCCCGGAAATAAATCTTACGGGATTCTTTCCGTTTTGCTGCAGGCTTGGTATAATATTGAGTATCTGTTTACTGTGGACAATACGGTTTTTATGCCGCGTCCAAAAGTTCAGTCTGCGGTAATCCGTTTAATCAGAAATGAAAGAACATCCCTCGGCTGTGATGAAGAGCTTTTCAAAGCCATCATCAAAACCTGCTTCAACCAGCGCAGAAAAACCATTCGCAATTCCATAAAACCGCTTTTAAATACACTACCGACTTCCATTGCTCCAAGCGCCGCAGATTTGAACTCCACTGACCAAAATTCCGTTGCTGGCGCATCCCCGGATTCAATTCTTCAACGGCTAGAATCCACCTGCCTGCTAGATTCCCGTCCCGAACAGCTTGGCGTAGAGGATTTTGTAAAGCTTGCAAAGGCCGTCAGATAGGGAAAGGTTGTGGCACAACTTTGCAAAACTATTTGATTTACAGTGGCTTGCAAAATGTCGCTCAGAGGGGCCTAGATTTGGGTTTTTGTTAATTAGCTGATAATGTGTGCATTAACCTACCAAAGAAATCACAAATTGAAAGACTATGCCGTGTAATATTTTGTAAATCAACATATTGCTAAAACCCAAATCCAGGCACCTCTGGCGCGGTTTTCAAAATAGCCTCCGGATGTGTCTGTAGAGAAGGTTGTTCCAGAAAAAAGAAAGTTTTCATAACTTTAAAGAGTCATTTATTCATTATCATGAGAAAATACCTGTGTACAACATTAGCGTTAATTTTTGCTGCTCCAATATTTATTTATTCTCAAACCAATAAATTTAGCAGTTTAACAAAAGAGGAGGCTATAGCAGCATACGAAGGTACATGGAGATATTCCAATGATACTACAAAAGAAGTCTTTACGGTTGTTATGAAAAAAGTTTTTGTTTATGATTCAAACCACAAATCTATTCCAATGTATTGTGGTGCATATACTTATGAACGGAACGGAAAACAGTTATAAGTACCATGGGCAAGTTAATTGACGCTAAATATGAAATAGGGAGAATTTATGACACAGAAAAAGACGCCAGTTTCTTTAAGCAATTTCCATTTACCGTATGGCCATTCCAAGGGCCGTATGGAAAAGATTTGCAGATGTATCCATATAATTTTCTATTAATGCGTTTTTATGATGCTGACAGTTGCTCAGTAGAATTGATTTCGGTAGATCAAAGTAAATCAACTATGCGCTGGTCAGTAGAGTGGGGAGTAGATTATTATGATTTTAGCAAATTTTCCAAGGAGGTCTACGAGGTTCCACGGCATGTGGTAATGACCAAGGTACATTAGATACGCGTGTAAGGTTTTGAAATGGATTGTTATCTCAACTCTTATTAAATATAAACATATGAAAAATCTTGCACATAGAATTTTCTTAGTTCTTTTGATTTTTTGTAGCGCAGAGACAAATATGTACGCTCAGAAAATCAAGGATTTGGCTAATATGACTATAGATGAGATAATCTCCGTATGGGCTGGGGAATGGAAATATGAAAATGACACTACAAGAGAGGTTTTCATTATTAATCTAAAATGCACAGAGGCAGTAATTAACAACAACCCTGGTATTGAACATCGTTTTACTTGCGATTTCAAGGGCTCTGTTTATTATTTGAGGAATGATACCGTTGTATATGACAACAGAAAAAATTTTGACACATTGGTTTTCACGGGGCTGCTTAAGGAAATTGATATACGTAGGCCAATGGCGGAACTATATGTTTATCAAGGTAGAACCAACAGACCCATATTAAATTTTTATGATGTAGTTCATCTTCGCGCAGGGACAGGTTATCCTACATTGACTGTGGATGAAGAGAATAATTATAGACTTCATTGGAAATTGCGCGACCAAGAGGGAGAGCTATATGATGAACCTATGCCAATAGCCCCCGGTTTTTCTATCCCGACAGATGTTATTTTAACCAAAGTGCAACGGAAGTGATTTTAAAGGCGCATGCGAGTGATAGTTGTGCCACAACTATGCAAAACGGTTTGATTTACAGTGGCTTGCAAAATGTCGCTCAGAGGGGCCTAGATTTGGGTTTTTGTTAATTAGCTGATAATATGTGTATTAGCCTACCAAAGAAATCACAAATTGAAAGACTAGACCGTATAATATTTTGTAAATCAACATATTGCTAAAACCCAAATCCAGGCACCTCTGGCGCGGTTTTTAAAATAGCCTCCGGATGTGTCTGTAGAGAAGGTTGTTCCAGTAAAAAGAAAGTTTCATTAAATTTGATTCACGATAGTTCCAGAAACGTTGGACATGATCCTTAAAATAAACTGTCGGGATAAAAAACATGTTGCCGTTATGAAGAGGATGATAATCTTAACACTGCTTATTTGCATATCATTGCAAAGCGCTGTATGTCAGAAAAATGTACGCGGCAAATCCGAATCACAGGTCAATTACACCAATGAAGCAATTAAGGCGGCCTATGAAGGTACATGGAAGTATGAGAACAAATCTACGGGCGAGATTTTTATTGTTGAATTAAAGTACTTGCCGCAAGTAATAGAACAGATGATAACCACAGAACCAACAAAAGTTCTCCCAAACATAGTTGGTGAGTACTCCTATGTTCATGGCGGCAAATCTATTAATTACTTAGATAAGATGGTTGACATTAACAAAATGACTTCTTATGGAGAGATAGTAATAAAGGCTGCAAGCATTATGGGGTCTCCTTTACAAAATTGTGATTTTATGTTTTGGGACAGACTATATGACAAGTATACCAACAATCTGAAAATCACACCGGATGTCATGTCGGGGGCTAACACACATTTGAGATGGCAGTTGGGAGACAGAGTGCCTTATCCGGAAGCATACATTATATATCCGGATGATCCGGACAACAAAGTCCCTGCATATTTTGATGAGCGCTCAGAAAAAGAGAAGGCAGCAGATGCCGCAAGAGAAGCCGCCAAACCAAAAGGTTTTTCCGTCCCGACAGATGTTATTTTAACAAAGGTTAAATAAAATAAGGTGACTGTTGTGCCACAACTTTGCAAAACGGATTGATTTACAGGCTTTTGCAAAATGTGGCTCAGAAGGGCCTGGAAAGGCAAAAAAAAGACAAGCATGTTGCTTGTCTTATCATTACTCCAAAATTTTTAAGAGTAAAAATGCCTTCCTTTTTCGAGACCTTTTTTTGCCCCTTTTTTGAGACCCTTTTTTTTAAAGATTTTTCCGGGGCGTGTTAAATTTTTCCGGCAAGTTCTTCAAAGACCTGGGCTACAATGCCTTCTCCAAGGGCGGATGGCCGGCCGGCATCACCACTCTCCATAATGCTTTGGACTATAGGGATTTGGGCAAGCAATGGAACGTTGTATTTTTCCGCCATTTTTGCGCCGCCGTCTTTTCCAAAGATGTAGTATTTGTTATTTGGAAGTTCCGCAGGAGTGAACCAGGACATATTTTCTACAATGCCTAACACTTTGGTGTTCACACCTTTATTGTTAAACATATTTATGCCTTTCTCAACATCTGCAAGAGCTACGTTTTGCGGAGTGGTAACAATAATCGCCCCAGTAAGTTTAACTTCTTGTACCATGCTGATATGAATATCTCCGGTTCCCGGAGGAAGGTCAATTAAAAGATAGTCCAGCTTGCCCCATTCAACTTGATAAACAAGTTGCTTAAGCGCGCTGCTTGCCATCGGGCCTCTCCAAATAAGAGCTTGCTCCGGAGATGCAAAATAACCGATGGAAATCCACTTAACCCCAAACTTTTCTATCGGGACCATTAAATCTTTGGTCTCCATATAATGCTCATTAGCAGGGTCTTCTGAATATTCAGCGGTCTTAACTTTTATAAGTCCTGGCTGCTGTCCCTCTGTTCCGGTCATCTTTGGAATAGACGGGCCATAAACATCCGCATCTATAAGTCCCACGGAATAACCCTGTTTTGCAAGCGCAACTGCAAGATTCACTGCAACGGTAGATTTACCAACGCCGCCTTTTCCGGAGGCAATTGCAATGATTTTACCGACATCCTTCAACTCCTCTTTCCCAAGGTCATCCATTTTCTTATTCTCAGTCGCTTTCTTCTGGTCAATCAGTTCCAGTATATCAACCTTGACGCCGGGGAAGGCATTTGTAAGTGCCTTAACACAAGCCTCTTTCAAGCTCCCGCTAAGAGGGTCCGGTCTGTGAAAAACCAGGCGGAATTTAATTGTTCCGTCATTTTCACCGCCGCCTGGAGTGGGTTCAAATTTTAAATTTTGCACTAGAGAAAGCTCCATCACGCTTTTCTCATAAGCGGGATGGAGCACTGTTCCTAAAACTTTTTCTATCTCTTCAAATTTCATGCTTTGCGATTAATTAAACTTCATCTCATTCAGCAGGTAACCTGCGCCGCCAAACTTATCCATCACAAACAATACATAACGGATATCAACGCATATACATCTCTGAACATTAGGCTCAAATATAACGTCACCGCTCATGGATTCATAGTTGCCGTCAAATGCAAGACCAATCAATTCTCCCTTTGCATTCAAAACATCAGAGCCGGAATTTCCGCCTGTGATATCATTGTTTGTCAGGAAGCAAACCGGCATCTCTCCGTTCTTAAGAGCATACTTGCCGTAATCCTTTGCCTTCCACAATTCTTTAAGTTTTGCAGGAACAACAAACTCAGGATCATTAGGATTTTCCTTTGCCATTACACCGTCCAAAGTTGTATAGTAATTAAACTTCTTGCCGTTAACTTCATATCCTTCAACTTTGCCGTAAGTAAGTCTCATTGTGAAGTTTGCATCCGGATACAAGAATTTGCCCTTCTCTGCCGCCATCTCAATTTGTCCCTCCATATAGGCTTTCTTTCCTTCCTGGAATTTTTCCTGGTCCTTATTATATTCTTCATAAGCCGGACGCACTGCTGCAATTACAGACACATACATTTTGAAAGCAGGATCATCCTTCATTGTAAATGCGGTATCTTTCATTGCCTCAAGAGCTTTCTCCTGAGATGTGAAATATGATTTCTCAAACATATTGTCAACATATTTATCTATGCTGCCATTGTAAGCTGAATCAATCTCTTTATAGAAAGAGGGGATATATTTAGGATTTGTGACTTTATCGCGATAGATTTTAATAAGAGCTTTTGTTGTCTCTTTATCTAGAGCGGGAGAGTAATCTTTATAAAAATCTGCAGTCTCCTCTTTGAAATTCTTATCGCTGATTCTTCCGAATGCTAATTGGGAAATAGGCTGAATAATCTCTATATCATTCAATGTTTCAATAAAATATTCAAATGCAGAGAAAGCGTTTGCACGCTCTTTTACAACGCTGTTAATCTTCTCCAGGCAATCTCCGTATTTAGCTTTTCTCTCGGGTGATTGTTCAACCCATTTCATAAATTCTTTCTCCGCCTCTGCTCTTCTTGCAATGACGTCCAAGGATTTAAAAGCGTCATTCATGGCAATGGCTTTTTTGCGGAAGTTGGATGAGTAAGCAAACTTGCTGGCATACTGGATATTAGTGTGCTCATCTGCTCTCATGGCTTTCTGCCAGATACCCTCTTTAATAGTACGGCAATATGCCTCTGCTGCATTGCTTATGTTCTGCATTTCAGCAACTTCCGTGCTTGTCATATATCTCTGAGTTCTCCCCGGGAAGCCGATAATCATTGCAAAATCATTTGGCTTATACCCTTTCATTGAGATAGTTAGATACTTCTTAGGATTGTAAGGGACATTGTCTTTTGAATAAGATGCAGGGTTGTTGTTCTTGTCTGCATAAATTCTGAAGACGGAGAAATCTCCCGTATGTCTTGGCCACTCCCAATTGTCTGTCTCGCCGCCAAACTTTCCAATTGAACTAGGAGGTGCGCCTACAAAGCGGACATCCTTAAAAGTTCTGCTTGTAATAACGTAGTAATTATTGCCTTGGTTAAATGTTTGAACCATAGCAGTCAAAGTCTTATCTCCTCCAATCGCAGCATTTTTCAAACTGTCGGTGACCTTTTTCATATAAACAGCCTTTGCCTTTGGGTCCATTCCTTTTGTTTTTGCCTCAGCGGCAAGCATATCTGGCGTAGCGTCTACAAATTTATCAATGAATGTAACGGTTAAATCCGGCAGAACTAATTCTTCTGAAGAATTCATTGCCCAGTAACCATCTCTTAGATAGTCTTTTCCAACGGCGCTTAATTTTTGGATACTTGAATACCCGCAATGGTGGTTGGTAAGAACAAGGCCTTTGTCGGAGACAACTTCTGCGGTACATCCGCCGCCAAAAATCATAATGGCATCCTTTAATGAAGAGTGATTGATGTCATAAATCTGCTGAGCTGTAAGTTTGCAGCCCTGCCCTCTCATAACCTTGATGTTCATTTTCTCCAAGTACTGAAGAAGCCACATTCCCTCGTCTGCTTTCACCTGCACTGCAGCAAAAGAGAAGATAAGGGTTAGGACAATTAGAAATTTAAATTTTTTCATATTAATTGTTTATTGAATTATTTTAATCTTTTAAACAGTAAGTTTTTTACCCAAAAATAATTTCTGATTTTCACTTTGGGAGTTTCAAAAGTAATAAAAAAAACACTTGCCTAAAAATTTCAGACAAGTGTTTAAATTTTATGTATTTATTTTATATCCCGACAGATTAAATATTACGATTGCCCGGGAATGTGTACAAACCTGTAGCGGCACCATCTGTTGCGCTGTTGCCTGTCCTTAGAATGAAGTCATTAACCAGCGGACCTGTTATACCATCTTTGTAGTTGAATACTCCGTTCTTAACCTGGAAGTAATTCCAAACGCTGACTGTCTCTTTTGGATAGAAAAACCAGTTATATCCAACAAGACCTTTTGCAACGCCATCATTATATCCCTGATCCATGTAAGTGCAAACAACGCCGTAAGGAAGTCCCTCTGAATTAAGTAATTCATTAGGAGTAGTTCTGGCATTAACAGCATATATTATATCACTGCTGTCATTTGTTTTAACCCACCAAACAATATCCAGATTTGAAAAACTTGTGGCATCGCAAATGGTAAGTATTTTAGGGAACGCAATATAATGATGATCATATTGAACGGTATTAATAAAGCCGCTGGTTCCTGGATAATCTTCAAACAAATCATGTCTGCAGTTTGTAGAAATTACCTCATCATATACTTTAACATTGTTCTTGTATACAGTTAAGCCAAGTGTAATTGACTTGGTTGCGCCGTATGCAATTGGGTGAATACCAATCTTTAATTTATTGCTGCTTATTCTGTAAAGCGTGTGAATTACAAGGTCATTGTAATCAAAATCACAATTTTTAGAGTCCTCAAATGCTTCCGTTGTCCACAACTGCTTCATGTTGCTCTTAAAGATTGAAGAATATCCTGTGGCATCCATTGGATAATAGGAAATCACAACACCCTCACCATCTGTAACAGCCTTTGTGGCAGCAGAAGACGGTGTCTCTTTCCCTGTCAGAACTTGGGATGTAACCTGTCTGTTCTTAGGAATCAGAATGGTATCATTCTTACTGTCATCTGCAATAGAAAGCGTATCGCCGCAGCATGTAACAATGGAACCATAACCTGCTTTAGCCGGAACACTACACTCCGTCGTAGTAAGGTACTGCTCTACATCATCAGATGTAAAATTTTTAACGGTGTCGTTTTTAACGCAGCTTGTTGCAGATAGACCAACAACTGCTACCGCCGCTAAGCTAATTAATAAACACTTTTTCATATATATCCTCCCAATTATCTTTGCAAATTAAAATTACTATAAACCACACAAAAAACCCGCCAAAGACAAAATGCAACTATTAAAAATTACTGCATAAATCGTATTGAGTTTTTAATAATAATTCTAAATTTGGGCTGCAAATGTAATAATAAAATGCAGACATGTACTCCGTATGACGCAAAGATACTCAATAATTTGCGTTGTGCCAAAAGTGCAAAATTGTTGCACATTAGGCACGTAATCATCGCGACAGATAAGTTTAAGGGAGGTCTTGGCTCCGTTGAAGCGGCGGATGCCATTAAAAAAGGGCTTCAAAGTGCCTTTTTATGGCACAATGTACCTTTTTTTATTCCCGATAGGGATTACAATATTGTTGCAATAGCCGACGGCGGAGACGGCAGCGCCGACATATTTAAGGTGTCAACGGGGGCGGAACAAATTTTTTGTACCGCCGTTGGACCTTTGGGCAGGAGGGTAAAAACTTCCTTTATGTTTTGCCGCGCCAAGAGAGTTGCATTTATAGAGATGGCCCAAGTTTCCGGGCTGGCAATGATTAAGCCGGCCGATAGAAATCCTATGCACACTACAACTTACGGGATGGGTGAATTAATTCTTAAAGCGGCTGAGGCGGGGGCCAAAAAAATTATCGTTGGAATAGGCGGCAGCGCTACCAATGATTGCGGTGCCGGTTTGTTGCAGGCGCTCGGATATAAATATTTGAATTCTGCAGGCAAAAATATTTTGGATAAACGCGACGGTGCAGAGGCTTTTATTACAGGCGGGAATCTGTCGGGAATAAAAAAAATAATTCCTCCATCCTGCAATTCCGGAAAAGCAAAATTGCTCAGAGGTGTTGAAATCACAGTTGTCTGTGATGTTAAAAATCCACTAACAGGTTCAAACGGAGCTACTTATGCGTACGGTCCTCAGAAGGGGGCGGGTAAAAAAGAACTTGTTGCTTTGGAAAACGGAGTGAAAAATTTTTTAGTTGCGACGGAAAAATCAAGTGATGGTTGTGATAAAAAAAATAGAGAGGCAACAACTCTTTTTGTAAAAAAGATGGCAAAAGAAGAGGGAGCCGGTGCTGCAGGAGGTGTTGGATTTGCTCTTATGTGTTTTCTTAAAGCAAAGAAAATGAGCGGGTTTGACTATTTTGCCAAACTTCAGAGATTGGAATCTAAAATCAGACAGGCCGATATTGTAATTTCCGGAGAAGGAATGATAGATGCGCAAAGTCTTAAGGGCAAGGTTATTGGCGGGGTAATAGGTTTGGCAAAAAAAACAGAAAGAGACAAAAGCAATTTAAAATTTAAAAAGAAAGTTTGGCTTTTCTGCGGAGCTTCAAAGATTAAATCGGGGAAGGATGCCAAAATCTTTCCTATGTCTGATATAGAGCCGGACATGAAGAAAAGAATGAACAATGAGGCAACGTATCTTAAGGAGCGGGCTTGCGCCGCAACCTTGGAGGAACTCCTTAATGTAGACCAGCCGTAAAAATGGCAGACGTTTAGTTGTTTGATAGAATTATTTCCTAAATTTGAAGTCTTTAATGCCGGATAAAGATTCCGGCGTACAACTTTAAAGAATAAACAATAAATAAATTTTAAAATATGAAAACATACGACACCAGTAATGTGAGGAACGTTGTACTCCTTGGAGGCCCGAAGGCGGGCAAAACTCTTTTTGCAGAATCAATGATGTTTGAAGGAAAAGTAATTGAGCGCAGAGGGACTATAGAGGGGAAGAATACAATGAGCGATAATACTGAGATTGAACAGGAAAATCAGAGGTCCATTTATTCAACTCTTCTTTACACGGAGTTCATGGATACAAAGTTCAATATAATTGACACTCCGGGGTCAGACGATTTTGTTGGCGGAGTATATTCAGCGTTTACGGTTTGCGAGAGCGGAATTATGCTGGTCAATTCTACTCAAGGTGTTGAGGTTGGTACAGAGATATTTACACGTCAGGCTCTTAAGCATAAGAAGCCGCTTACATTTGCCGTTAGTCAGCTAGATCATGAGAAGGCAGATTGGCACATGACTCTTGAGTCTTTGAAAAATGTTTATGGAGGTAAAATAGTTCTTGTTCAATATCCGGTTAATGCGGGTCCTTCTTTTGATTCATTCATTGATGTTCTTAAGATGAAGATGTATCATTTCAAGGATGATAACGGAACAAGAGAGGAACTGGATATTCCTGCAGATCAGATAGATGAAGCAAAGGCTTTACAACAGGAGCTGATTGAAAAATCTGCAGAAAATGATGAGAAGCTGATGGAAGTTTTCTTTGACAAAGGAACTCTTTCTGAGGATGAAGTTAGAAGCGGACTTAAAGCCGGAATGGCAAAGGGAGAAATCTTCCCGGTATTTTGTTTGTCATCCAAGAAAGATATTGGTGTTAAGAGAATTATGGAGTTCACAATTAACACGGCACCTTCTCCTCTTGGAGTTGAAAATGAATTAAAAGATGGTTCAAAAGTTAAAACGGACCCTGCAGGACAGACGGCAATTTATGTTTATAAAACAGCTCTTGAACAACACCTTGGAGATGTTGCCTACTTCAAAGTGATGAGCGGCAAACTAACTGAGGGAATGGATGTTGTAAATCCCGAGTCCGGAGATAAAGAGAGAATTTCTGCTATATATGCAGCCGCAGGAAGAAAGAGAGATAAAATTTCTGAAATGCGCGCAGGAGATATAGGATGTACTGTAAAACTTAAGAGCGTTAAACAGGGACAAACTTTATGCGCCGGAAATTGCGAGTATGTATTTGCTCCTACAAAATTCCCTGAGCCTAAGTTTAGAACGGCAATCAAGGCCAAAGATCCAAAGGATGATGAAAGACTTGGAGAGATTCTTAACCGCGCCCAGGCAGAGGATCCTACAATTGTTGTTGAGTACTCTAAGGAATTGAAGCAGATTATATTAAGCGGACAAGGAGAACATCATATTAATATTCTTAAGTGGAAAATTAATAACATTGACAAACTGGATATAGAATTGCTTGCTCCAAAAATTCCTTATAGAGAGACTATTACAAAGGTTGCAAATGCAATGTACAGACATAAAAAGCAATCCGGCGGCGCAGGTCAGTTTGGAGAAGTACACTTGCTTATAGAGCCTTATGTAGAGGGAGCTCCTGAGAATAACAAGTTCAAAGTTGATGGCATGGATATGACATTGAACATTAAGGGCAAAGAGGAGTATCCTCTTGAGTGGGGCGGCAAACTTGTTTATTATAACTGTATTGTTGGCGGTGCAATTGATGCGCGCTTTATGCCTGCAATTCTAAAGGGTGTCATGGAGAAGATGACAGAGGGTCCTCTTACAGGTTCCTATGCACGTGATATTAAGGTATATATCTATGACGGCAAGATGCACCCGGTTGATTCAAACGAGTTGTCATTCAAGCTTGCAGCACGTAATGCATTTAAAGAGGCGTTCAAGAAAGCTGGTCCTAAAATTATGGAGCCAATCTATAATATAGAGATTACCGTTCCGTCTGATTGCATGGGAGATGTGATGAGCGATTTGCAGAACCGCAGAGCATTGATAGAGGGTATGAGCAGCGAGGCCGGCTTTGAAATTCTTAAGGCAAGAATTCCGCTGGCAGAACTTTACAGATACTCTACAACGTTGAGTTCCCTTACTTCCGGCCGTGCAACATTTACAATGAGATTTGCTGAGTATCAGCAAGTTCCTGCAAATGTCCAGGATGAGCTTCTTAAGGCTTATGAGGCTGAGGAGAAAGAGGAATAATTCCGCAGCAGAGATTTCTGTCGCGACAGAAAAAATTATAATAGATGATTATTGAGTGCAAAAATATTTGCAAATCTTACGGTAAAATTCAGGTCCTCAGGGGCCTGAATTTTTCTGCAGATAAGGGTAATATTGTGAGCATTGTGGGTGCGAGCGGCGCAGGCAAAACTACGCTCCTGCAAATTTTAGGAACTATTTTGGCTCCCGATAGCGGACAAGTGCTTATTGACGGCACGGATGTTTTTGCGCTATCTTCTAATGAACTTGCAGAATTTAGAAACAAAAAAATTGGATTTGTTTTTCAATTTCATCACTTGCTTCCGGAATTTACCGCGGTGGAAAATGTAATGATGCCGGCTCTTATACTCAAATCTGAGCATAATGGTAATGCAATGAGTTATAAAGAGATAAAGAGCAAAGCAATTTCAATTCTTGCGGAACTTGGTTTAGCCGGAAAGGAGGATAGCAGACCTTCTGAGATGAGCGGCGGAGAACAACAAAGAGTGGCAATAGCAAGGGCGCTTATGAATGACCCCGATATTATTTTTGCCGATGAGCCTTCCGGAAATTTGGACAGCAAAACAAAACAAGAACTGCATGATTTGTTTTTCAAATTAAGAGATGCTCATGGCCAGACAATTATTATTGTTACACATGATATGTCCATGGCGGAGAGAAGTGATAAAATTTTGGAAATAAAAGACGGCCAGTTTGTTGAGCAACAAGAGGCTAGTTTGTTGGGCAATTAATTGAACAAAACTTAATCATCCGGTGGGGAACGATTATTTTAAATTTAAGGAATTTACTGTAAATCAGAAAGATTCCGTAATGCGGGTTAATACGGACGGAGTACTTCTTGGCGCCTGGATGTCTTTGGCCCTATCAGATAAAAGATTGCTGGATGTTGGGACAGGAACAGGCGTAATTGCTTTAATGGCCGCCCAACGTTTGCAAAAAATCAAATCGGCTGCCGGTCAAAATTCAAATTTTTTGATTTATGGAATTGACTGTGATGCAAGTAGTTGCGCTGAGGCTAAAATCAATTTTGAAAATTCTAAATGGAGAGATAACATTATTGCGGAGGAAATTGATTTCCAAAAATTTTCCGTGAGATATAATAACAGCGAAGTTGAATCTCTGCTAAAAGGGATTATAGGTCAGGGAATTACAATTAAGGACGCACTTAAATTTGATTTAATTTTTTCCAACCCTCCTTATTTTACAGACTCTTTAAAATCTCCTTCCGCAGAAAAATCATCGGCTAAACACAATGATAATTTATCCCAATCTGATTTGATAAAAGGGGTGTGCGCTTCCTTAAAAATCGGCGGAAAATTTGCACTTATTCTCCCGATAGATGAAGCTGAAAATTTCATTAGGAAAATAAAATTTTTGGAGGAGCATCTATCTAAAAGAGAGCAAGTTCCGTTTCTGCAGCTTACCAGAAGATGCAATGTGATTTATGAAAAAGGCACTCCTCCGAGGAGGGCTCTTATGGAATTTGCTTATTCCGCGGAGAGAATGCCGGGCAATATTTGCGATTTAACAATCCAGGATAAGAGCATATTTACAAAAGAGTATAAAGAGCTGACAAAAGAATTCTATATCAATTTTTAATTTTGAGTACCTTATTTACTATATTTGCTAACGCTGTGATGTATTTTTAGCTGAATTAAATTATTTACTGATATGGATATGATTTCTCCAAAACCCATGAAATTGTTATATGCGCAGGAGCATTTGTCTTGCGTTAACTATGTGACCAACAAGGCAATAGGATTTAGTATTCATATGCTTTTGAAGGGAGATATTTTTGCTATTCCGGATAAAACTGAAAATTATATTGTTTTTTTAACAAGCGGAAAGCTGGAGCTGAATTTTGAAAAAGTTGGGGTAAGAGAACTCAATTCAGAAGAGATGGTGTTAATTCCCCTGAATTCTGATGGCAACGGTAAAGTGCTGGAAAATAGTTCTTTTGTGCTTCTTGCTTTTGATAATGAGCATTTGAATTTGTGTGATAAGTTTTCTATCGATGATGTTCTCTCTTCTGTTGCTCCGGAAGATGAATTTTCCAGAGCGTTGCCAATTTATCCGCCAATGCAGAGCGTGCTGGACAGCGTGAATTTTTTCTTAAGCAATAATATTAGCTGTATCCATCTCCATGAGATTAAACAAAAAGAGGCATTTTTAATTTTGCGCGCATTTTATACAAAGGAGGAGAATGCAAGTTTGTTTGCTGCTTTGCTGCATGGCAACAGGATTAAGTTGCCGGAATTTGTAAGAATAAATTATTTGAAAGTTAAGACTGCGGAAGAATTGGCTACAAGATATGGTCTTGATTTTGATGAATTTACCCGCAAATTTAAAGAGTCTTTTGGAATGGAGCCTCAGAAGTGGATGGATAAGAAAAAGGCCGAGCTGATTAGCGGAGAACTTAAAATTGTGGATATTCCTTTTGAAAATATTTCCAAGAAATTTTTGTTCAATACAATGGAGGAGTTTAACAAATTCTGTATCCTTAATATAGGAAAAACTCCCGTTGAGTATAGAAACCAGAACGGGAGTATTGCAATAAGGAACAATTAAATACTAAACCAAGAACCTATTTATTATTTTGCTTGTTATTATACTGTAGGTCCATATTGTGTCCTTGCCCATTGAAATGAAGCTGATTCATTTTGCGCTTGTCTCCTTTTCCGCGCAACTGCATAATCAAATTGTTCTTGAACTTTTCCTCCGTCGCTGTTACAAGCGCAGCCTTCTTAATAGGAAGAACTTTCTGATATTCAGCAAAATGATCACTTACCAACTCTAATTCCTTTTCATAATTTTTATGATAAGTCTCTGCAAGATTCCTGACATCGGAGTCTGAAGAGCTAGCATCTTTTGCCGCCTGTGAAAGAGCTTTTAAACTTTGATGAGTAGCATGCTTTGCCTCCATTTTTTCTTTCCAGCATTTATCGTATACGGGCCAGAATCTGGCAGCTTCATCAGAAGTGAGATTAAGCTCCTGGGTGAAGAAGGCAATTTTCTGTGCTTTGATTTTTTCCATGTTAAGCATCATGCTTTTTCCGCCGTTCTTTCTGCCGGCAGCCGTATTGTCTTGCGTATTAGCGTTTTGTGCAAACGCAGATGTTCCAAACGCCATGGCGGCAACGGCCGCGAGCGTTAATGTAATTGTTTTAAAAAATTTAACCATTGTACCTGAAATTTTAACCTATGAAATAAAATTATTCTTCCAACCCTGCCAGTTCCAAAGAAGCAAGACTAACTGATGCGCTTGGGTATGCTTTTAGATACTCTTCAACTGCATCTGCATAATCTCCCTCTGTCTCTTCTGTCATCTCTTCTGCTTGCGGAGGAATTACCCTTACTGTAATAGTATCCTTGTTGCCCTCTGCAACAGCGTCATCTAATTGTCCGGCAACGTAGTCATTCTCAAGACTGTCCAGGAATTCATCTGCGTTAACCATTGTTTGTGCGGTAAATTGGTGACGCTCCGTAATGCCCTTTGTAAAATGGATAACACCCCAGCCCGCTCCAAGAATCAAAAGGAAAGAGGCGGCCAGGCCAAGATATGCCTTAAGAGAACGGTGCAGCAAACCCCATTGTCCGTCCGGAGTTTGTCCCTTAATTTTAGCGCGCACTTCATCCTCTACTGAAGTAAAGTATCCTTGCGGAACCTTAAACGGCATCTTCTTTAAATTGCTGTTGTTAAGGATGTTGTTTGCACTCTCAAAAGGCTCTCTGTCTATGTTGTTGTTCTCTTCCATCTTAAAGTTCTTCTCCTTTTTAACTGACATTTATTAGACTTTTCTGCTGTGAAAAAGTTAAATCTTTATTAAAATTTCTTTTTTAGGTTATCTGATATTTTGTTGTATGCTATTGAATACGAGGTTTTTACTGCGCCGACATTACTCTCCGTTATTTCCGCAATTTCTTCATACTTCATGTCTTGAAAATATCGCATGGAGAAAATTGCCCTCTGCTTATCCGGCAGCTTCATCACTTCTTGCTGAAGCGCCAGCTGAATCTGGTCTCCGTTAAAAAAGTCATCTGTCGTGAGCTTGTTCGCAAGGGCTTTATCAAAATTCGTAAGAGAAAATCTGTTCTCGAAGCGCTGCTTTTTGAGCCATGTAAGCGCCTCATTTGTAGCTATTCTGTAGATCCATGTGTATAGCTTGGATTCTCCCCGGAATGTGGGGAGGTTGTTCCATATTTTGATTAAAGAATTTTGCAGAAGGTCATTTGCATCCTCATGATTCCCGGCCAATTCTCTCAAATGCCAATACAGACGCTCGCTATATTTGCGTACGATGAGATTGAAGGCATAATCAGCCTTCCCCTCCTCTTTGTAGAGCGCCAGTATTTCAGAATCTTCCTGCATGTAAAACCCTTTGGTATATTAGACTACCGCAGCGCTATAAAGTTTAATGGGAGACGGATTTATTTTTTCCTCCCGATAGCTCTTTTTGCTGCTGCTACAATATGCTCAGCATCAAGACCATAAGCTTTCATCAGCTCATCGGGTGTTCCGCTTTGACCAAATTTGTCCGCAATTGCAACATATTCAACAGGAGCAAGATAATGACCTGCAAGAAAGCCGCTGATTAATTCTCCAAGACCTCCCGCAATAAAGTGCTCTTCTGCTGTTACAACTGCGCCGGTCTTCTTAACTGACGCAAGAACAGCATCATAATCAAGAGGCTTAATGGTTGCAATATCAATTACCTCTGCGCTGATATTTTCTTTCTCCAATGTGTCCGCAGCTTGCAGAGCCTCCCAAACAAGATGACCTGTCGCGAATATTGTAACATCCTTTCCCTCAACCATTTTAATTGCCTTGCCAATTTCAAAATTCTGGTTTTCCGGAGTAAAATTTGGTACGCTCGGACGTCCGAATCTTAAGTAGACGGGGCCCTTGTATCTGCCTGCCGCAATGGTTGCGGCTTTTGTTTGATTGTAATCACAAGGATTAATAACAGTCATATTTGGAAGCATCCTCATCAGGCCGATATCCTCCAAAATTTGATGTGTTGCGCCATCCTCTCCAAGTGTAATTCCGGCATGAGAAGCGCAGATTTTTACGTTAGTATCTGAGTATGCAACACTTTGTCTTACTTGATCATACACACGTCCGGTTGCAAAAGCGGCAAATGTTGAAGCAAAAGGAATTTGTCCGTTAAGAGATAATCCTGCGGCAGTTCCAATCATATTTGCCTCTGCAATTCCGCACTGGAAAAATCTCTCCGGAAATTCTTTTGCAAAATCTCCCATCTTAACTGAGCCTTTTAAATCTGCCGTAAGAGCTACGGCTTTTTTATTTTCTCTTCCAAACTCTAACAGTCCGGCGCCAAACCCTGAGCGTGTATCTTTATTTCCTGTATTTATAAATTTTGCCATTGTAAATTCTTTTTAGTCAATAATTTAATCCCGATAGATTTTAATAATCGCCAAGCGTTTCCTTTAGCTGGGCAAGAGCTTTTTCAGCCTCTTCCGGCTTTGGAGCCTTCCCATGCCATTTGCAAGTTCCTTCCATAAAATCTACCCCTTTGCCCATGATTGTCTTCATAAGAATCATAACAGGCTTTTCATCTTTAGCCCCCAGCTCTTGTGCAAGTTTAAAGGCAGATAAAATTTCATTAAAATCATGACCGTTCTCAACAACAATCACATCCCATCCAAAAGCTTTCCATCTTTGGTCAAGATGGTCAGGACCAATAACTTCCGTAGTTGTTCCATCTATCTGCTGTCCGTTCCAGTCTGTTATGGCAATCAAATTATTAATCTTGTGGTGAGCAGCAA
This sequence comes from Bacteroidales bacterium, assembly GCA_022647615.1. Taxonomy (NCBI): domain Bacteria; kingdom Pseudomonadati; phylum Bacteroidota; class Bacteroidia; order Bacteroidales; species Bacteroidales bacterium. The sequence continues at coordinate 618,201 of JALCKZ010000001.1, read as the reverse complement.
ATTCCGCTGCTTCCCATACTTGCCCCTCCTCGCTCTCTCCGTCTCCAAGCAATACATAAACATAATTTTTGTCGCCATTCAATTTTTTGCCCAGCGCTGCGCCTGAAGCGACTGAAAGTCCCTGTCCAAGAGAACCGCTGGCTTCATAAATTCCGGGCAGATTTGTATCTGTAGCAGGGTGCCCCTGGAGGCGTGACCCAAGCTTTCTAAAAGTTCCAAGTTCTTTTACCGGAAAATATCCGCTGCGTGCAAGGGCGCTGTAAAATAGCGGAGATTCATGTCCGCATGAGAGAAAGAACATATCATTTCCCTCTCCGGTACGGTTCCAATTCTTGGGAGAATGCTTCATTTGGCTGAAGAACAAAGCAGTAACAATATCAGTACTAGAAAGGCTTCCCCCCGGATGGCCGCTTTGAGCTCCTGTGACCATCCTGATTATATCTCTTCTAATTTGGGAAGCGGTATCTTTAAGTTTTTGTATATCAGGCATTTTTATGAGTATTTTATTTTTTAAGATTTGTAAATTTACACGATTATTTACTATTTCCCAAAAAGAGTATCTTTGCAGCCAAGAGGGCCGCGGCGTAAAACAGCGGCATTTTTTAACATGGATAATATTAGAAATTTCTGCATTATTGCGCACATAGATCACGGTAAAAGTACCTTGGCTGACAGGATGCTTGAGGCTACTCATACGGTGACAGACAGAGAGATGGAGAGCCAGGTGCTGGATTCCATGGACTTGGAGAAAGAGAAGGGCATCACTATTAAAAGTCATGCCGTGCAAATGCAATATCAGAGCGGCGGCAAGGGTTATATCCTTAATCTGCTTGATACTCCGGGACATGTGGATTTTTCTTATGAAGTTTCCCGTTCAATAGCCTCCTCAGAGGGAGCTTTGCTGGTTGTTGATGCAACGCAGGGCATTCAGGCTCAGACAATTTCCAATTTGTATCTGGCGCTTGAACATGATTTGGAAATTATCCCCGTGGTGAATAAGATAGATATGGATGCCGCTGAACCGGAGGTAGTTAGAGACCAAATTGTCAATCTGATTGGCTGCAAGACGGAGGATGTGCTTTTTGCCAGTGCAAAGACGGGGCAGGGAGTACCGGAAATTTTGGAGGCTATCGTAAAGAGAGTGCCGGCTCCTAAAGGAGATCCCAATGCTCCGCTGCAGGCTCTGATATTTGACTCCGTGTTTAATTCCTTCAGAGGTATAATTGCTTATTACAAAGTAGAATGCGGCTCTATTCACAAAGGAGAAAGAGTTAAATTTGTTAACGCGGGAACAGAGTATACAGCGGATGAAGTTGGAGTAATGGGGATGAAGCTGCAGCCGAAAGATGAAATTGGAACAGGTAACGTTGGCTATATAATCAGCGGAATAAAAAGTGCGGTTGAGGTTAAAGTAGGTGATACTATAACATCAGTGGAAAATCCTTGTACAAAAGCAATTGCAGGGTTTGAAGAGGTAAAGCCGATGTTGTTTGCGGGAGTTTATCCCGTGGAGACGGACGAGTATGACAACCTAAAAGTTTCATTGGAAAAATTACAGCTTAATGATGCCTCTTTGGTCTTTGAACCGGAGAGTTCTTTGGCTTTGGGCTTTGGTTTCCGCTGCGGATTTTTGGGGCTGCTGCATTTGGAAATTGTGCAGGAGAGATTGTTCCGCGAGTTCAACATGGACTGCATTACAACCGTTCCAAACGTCTCATTTAAAGTGTATACCACTAGCGGAGAGGTTGTAGATGTGCATAACCCTTCCGGTCTTCCGGAGGAGACTTTGATTGATCATATAGAGGAGCCATACATCAGAGCGCAGGTAATTTCAAAGGCGGAATTTTTTGGACCAATCATGAAGTTGTGCCTGGACAAAAGAGGCACTTTGGTAAGTCAGCATTTTATCACGACAGATAGAGTTGAACTTAATTTTGATATGCCGCTGTCTGAGATAGTTTTTGATTTTTATGATAAGTTAAAGTCTATCTCAAAAGGCTATGCATCATTTGATTACCACATAATAGATTTCAGAGACGCAGATTTGGTAAAACTGGATATTCTGCTTAACGGAGAACCTGTAGATGCGTTATCTTCTCTAACTCACCGCGCTCATGCTTATGACTTTGGCCGCAAGATGTGCGAGAAATTAAAAGACCTTATCCCAAGACAACAGTTTGATATTGCAATTCAAGCTGCGATAGGTGCTAAAATTATTGCGCGTGAAACTGTCCGTCAGGTCCGCAAAGATGTAACTGCAAAATGTTACGGAGGTGATATTACCAGAAAGCGCAAACTGCTTGAGAAACAGAAGAAAGGAAAGAGGAGAATGAGGCAGGTAGGACAAGTTCAGGTGCCTCAGTCTGCATTTATGGCCGTGCTGAAAATATAAACTGTCGGGATAAAAAATTAGCCGCAAAAATAATCAGAGAGTTTTCTGAAAAGCAAGTCTTGCAGTTCCGTTATGGGTGTAAATAATGCCGCAATATTTAAAGTTTTGCTTTTTTAATATGCTTTGCATCACCTTGTTATCTGCGTGAGTATCTACGCGCAGATTATTGATTTTATTAAAGCACCAGTTTATGCAAAAGTCTGCAATTCCTTTTTGGGTGCCATCAGATGCAAGGCGATGAATTACTCCGTAAGGTTTATCGTTTAACCATTTTCCATTCTCAATCACCGTATAAGTTGGGTCATCTCCGATTATGAAAATAAAAGCTGCTGCAATGTGACCGTCATCTGTCCGGCAGATGAAACAGTGTCCTTTAGCAATATCCTCTGAGATAAGCGCTTCCGTTGGGTATCCGTTAATCCACTGATTGGGATTTCCGGTGCCGGCCATAAAATTTCTGGCGCGGGCAAAAATTGGCATCAGCTCTTTTAAGTTCTCTATAGAAGCCTTTTCTATTTTCATAAGTGCAGAGGTTCTCTCTTATGGGCGAATGACTAGTTAACGGTATTTATAAGTTCATCAGCAAAACCGGAGAAATTTTTCTCGGCATTCCAGTTCTCTTCCCAATTTGCGCGGGCATTGTTTTGTATTGCAATCTGCTCTTCCTTAGGGAGCAAGATGTATTTTACAATGTAATCTTTAAGAGTTTCCGGAGTTTGCGCCGCATCTACAAGATATCCGACAGGGCAATTTCTAAACATCTCAGAAACGCCTCCAACATTTGTTGCAATAACCGGGATACCATAAGAGAATGCTTCCATTATAGAGACCGGAACACCCTCCGTGCGGCTTACCAAAACAAATAAATTGGCGCCATTATCTCTGTAATATTCAAGTACTTTTGAGTGCTCAACAGGGCCGCGCAAATTCACTATTACAGATATTGAATCAGTATTTGAGACAGCAGAATTTTTACTTTCTGCTACAGTATCATTTTTTTCTGCGCTGACATTTTTGTTAAAATATTTAACGCATTTGTTTTTTAAATCCTCCAGCAGCGGGCCTCCTCCAAAATGAGTCCAATGAATTCCAGTAAATTTCATCCCCTCGGAAGCTCTTTTTTCTCTGATTTTTTTAACTAGCGCAGAATCATCCGCAATAAGTTTTATTGCCTCTGCAATCATATCAACTCTCTTAAGCTCAATTACATTAGAACAGCTGACAATTTCAAAAACCCCCGGGAGACGTCCCATAAGATTTGCAAATTTCTCATCTGTGTTGGAGCTTCCCAAATGAAAAGTCTCTACCAGCTTAGGCTGATGTTTGTAATTCTTTTGGATGTAATGTGCGCCGTCGTAAGAGATTGGTACGGCGCAATCTATAGAAGGATAAAGCATCTCCCTAAATGGAAGATATCCCTTTGCCCTTTCATAAATATCTGACCCGTGGAATCTTACAAATACTTTTGGCATTATGGAAGTTGCGCCTTCCAATTTTTTCTTTAAGAACGGAGTGATTAATGCAGATTTATCTCCCCAGTAGAAATATAGAACGTCAGCCATAGAACATTCTCTTACAATGCGTTCCATTAGCGGCTTATTCCCCAATATGCTGCGGAGCATAAAAAAGTAATCACAGAAAAGCCAAATTCTTCTAAAGAATCCAGCCTTTTTCCCAATCATATATTTGCCTGCAGGCGGGATATTTAAACCGCATACTGCGCGGCTGAAAAATTCTTTTGTTGCAAAGAAAAACGGAGCCCCGCAGAATAGTCCGTGGTTAATCAAGCCCAATTTGCTCTTATGGTTAAAAGAGAGCAGAGGTTCTTTAACTTCTACATTGGCAGGCATTTGCCTGGCATGAGATTCTGTCGGGATATAAAGAGGATAAATGATAACTCTATCAAAACGCGCCGCTACATAAGGCAGTTCGTCTGCGAGAAAAGTCTCTGCCGCCCCATAAGGAAATGTGTCTGTAAAAAGGACCAGATTGTGTTTGTAGGTGTTATCCATTTAGACAAAGGTAAGAAAAGGGGAATAAAAAAGCCGGCTTTTAAACCGGCTTTTTTAATATGTTTGGGTAGTGATTTACCTCATAGCGGCAAATTCAATATCCTTCTCTGCGCGCTGCTCATATTTCTTCATCTTGTAAGCCTTTGCAAGTTCATTCTCGCAAGTTGTTGCATCTCCCTTGCGGGCTGCTACGATGGCTCTTAGATAAGATTGATTAGGGCATTTTTCATCCTTTAGAACAGACTGTGCTCCGTCAAGGTCATTGTTAAGAATCTTTGCAAGACCATTGTTGTAGCACTTTGTTCCCTCTAGCTCTTGTGCAGCTTTTGCATAGTTGCCATTAAGAATATCAATTGCTCCCTGGTTCTCTTTAGATTCTGAACTGTTTGCCTTTGCAAAATACTCAGAAGCCTTATCATAATTTTTCTTCTGAAGTTCTACAACTCCCATATTGTTATAATAAGAAGGAGTTTGTTCAGACATCTTGCTTAGATAATTCTCTGCGTCGTTTGTTTTGCCTTCCTGCAATGCCATAGCTGCCAAGTTGTTATAAGCGCGGCTGCTATTGTATTTATCGGCTGCCTTCTGATAAATTTCAGCTTTCTCTTTTCTGTTCTTTGTCAGAGTAGCAGAATAAAGCAAAGCCTCTTCATCCAAACGGTCATCATTATTTTTAACCATCTGTTTAAGCTGGTCATCAGAGAAATTCTTCTTAACAACATTTGCAACCATTCTGCTGCGTCTTAGCTGAGGAAGAACTTTGCTCTTCAAGGTCTGGAAAACATTAGACATATTTCTAATCTCGCGCTCTCTTACAGCAGGATCTGAATACATAGACAATACTCTTATAATAAGGTCTTTATCCTCTATGTTTGAGTTTTGTACCATCTGCTGGAAACCTTCCCAATCCTCTCCCTTTTCTGATAGTTCTACAGGGACATTAACTCTTGCATCCTTTGCAATATTTTTCTCATAAGCCTTTTTTGCAGAATTTGCACGCTCGTTGGAAAGAGTATTATTTTTTGCCTCCGGTCCGTCAGGTGATGCATATCCGATAATTGAGCTTGACTCAATAGTCTTGGTTGAATCTGCTTTTGCTTCCTTTAAGAATTTTTCAAACTCCTTAATTTCCTTGGAGTTAAGTCTGCCCTTCTTAACATCAGCCTTGTTTATATCATAAAGAATCTGAGCCTCTTTTGTGATGGTATTCTCTTTCTGATAATTATCATTCTCAAAAGAAGGATCTCCGGAAGTCTTTGCAAGCATATATGTGCAATTTGTTCCGTCGGCAATCTTAAATGCAGCAGGATATTTATAAGACTTTGTCTTATTAACATTGTAAACGGTAGCTCTAAGTTCCAGATGAGCTTTCTCTACGCCCTCTTTATAAGGGAATACAACGCTTCTGCTAAAAGTGCCGCCATTTGCATAAGATACAACTGCATAATTATCATTTACTTTATCTCCTTGCAACCAATAATCCTCTCCAACCATCTCTCCACCATCATAAACAAGTACCGGGGTAATTTTTAATTTTGCCTTCTGCAAAAAATATTTTGCAGGGAAAGTGACAGAATATGTAGCCTTAATTTGACCGGCAACACATTCAAGAACTTTTGGATTGCAGCTTGTCTTAACCATGCTCGCCATTTTGGCCATCTTCTCCGGATTAGCGCAGAAAGTCGTAAGCGCAGCTAGAACAACAATGCCTGCATACTTTAGAAACCTTTTCATAACTCTTTTATAATTAATTAATTAAACAAATATTTTTCTTTCCCGATAGTTGTTGGACCGGGTCACCATTCTGCTGTTATAGCAAATTAGACTATTCTATATTCATTTTGTTAAGTCTGTCCAAATCTTCCTGCGTATCTACGGAATATGACTCATAATTGCTCTCTGCAACTCTGATTTTATATCCGTTCTCCAGCCATCTTAGCTGCTCCAGTTTTTCTGTTTTTTCCAGAACTCCCTGAGGCATAGCGCATATTGCACTCAACGCCTTGGCTGTATAGCCATAAAGCCCGATGTGCAAATAATATTTCCCGTTTTTCACAATCTCATCACTTAGTTCTCCACCACGGAAAAAAGGAATTACAGATCTGCTAAAGTAAAGCGCGTTCCAATCTTTATCTATGACGACTTTTGGCCTGTTTGGATCATTGACTTCTTTGACACTGCCACACTTTTTTACCAAGGTTGCTATTTCAACCTTCTCATCATCAAAGCAATCAATAAGCCTCTTTAGTTGTTCCGGCCTAATATAAGGCTCATCCCCCTGCACATTAATAATTACGTCAAATATCTTGCCGCTTTCAGCTTGATACTTGGTCAATGCTTCCAAACATCTGTCCGTTCCGCTGCTATGAGACGCGGATGTCATCACAGCTTTTCCTCCCATTTCCAGCACCTTATTGAAAATTCTCTCATCATCTGTGGCGACGCAAACGTCTTTAAAGACTTTTTCTGCCTGACGCACAACTCTGACTATCATTGGGACTCCGTTTACCATTGCAAGCGGCTTGCCCGGGAATCTTGTTGACGCATAACGTGCAGGTATTATTGCAATTACATTTCTCATGTTCAGGTATTTCTATAATGTGCTTGCGGAAAATGCCCGCAGAAGCCACGTAATTCACAAATGTACTGAAAAATTGTCAGTTTTTTTTAACTTTGTGCATTGGCGGCAGTGATATTGCAGTAAACGTGAAGATAGGAAGAATAGCCGCAAGAAGGAGGAATGTTAATGGAGCTTCAAAGTTTAAAATCTAGGTTTGACATAATTGGCGATGACCCCGCGCTTAACAGAGCATTGGATATTGCCATGCAAGTTGCAGGAACTGATTTATCTGTCGTTGTTTATGGAGAGAGCGGCGTAGGAAAGGAGGTCATACCTCAGATAATTCATCAGAACAGTCCGCGCAAGCATGCCTCTTACATAGCAGTTAACTGCGGAGCAATTCCGGAAGGAACAATTGATTCTGAACTTTTCGGACATGAGAAAGGTTCATTCACAGGGGCGAACGAGACAAGGAAAGGATATTTTGAGGTCGCCGACGGCGGTACTATTTTTTTGGATGAAGTGGCGGAGCTTCCGCTTGCGACGCAAGTGAGGTTGCTTAGAGTTTTGCAGAGCGGAGAGTTTATGAAAGTAGGCTCTTCAAAAGTTCAGAAAACCAATGTGCGCGTTGTGGCGGCAACTAATGTAAATCTTGTAAATGCTTGTAAGCTAGGAAAATTCAGAGATGATTTATATTACAGATTAAATACCGTCCCAATAACGCTGCCTCCTCTGAGAACTAGAAAAGGAGATATATTCTTGTTATTCAGGAAGTTTGTTCTGGATTTTGCAGAGAAGTACAATATGCCTGTTCTAAAGCTTAATCATGATGCGCAGGTTTTGCTTACATCTTATCGCTGGCCCGGCAATGTTCGTCAGCTAAAAAATGTGGCTGAGCAAATGTCTGTGCTGGAAGTAGATAGGAACATTACCGCAGATGCGCTTCAGAAATATTTGCCAAAGGACGGACCGGAGACTCTTCCAATTTTAAAGAGCGAGGCAGATAAGGAGAGCTTGATAAATGACAGGGATGTTCTCTATAAAATGATATTCTCTCTTAAGCAGGAAGTAGATTCATTGAAGAGTAAAATAGCCTCTTTATCAGATGGTTATACCGGCTCTCATTTGACTTCCGGCATCGTGGAAAATCCTGAGGATGCGGGCAATGTTGTGAATGCCGATGAGGGGGTAATAGTAAACGCATCTCCTATACAAGGAACAACTATCGTGAATAAAAAAGATACTGCGCCTGAGCCGGAAGAGAAAGAATATTCTGAGGTTAAAGAGGATTACTCTCTGCATGCCGTTAATGCAGAGCTAATTAAGAAGTGTCTGGAAAAGCATAGGGGAAGAAGGAAAGCAGCGGCGGCAGAGCTGGGAATTTCTGAGAGAACCCTTTACAGAAAAATTAAAGAATTACATCTGGAAAAATGAGGATAAAAAAGTATCATATATTGACGGCACTGATTATTTCATTAATCGCGACAGGTTGTGGAATATATTCATTTTCCGGGACTTCCATTGCGCCTGATGTAAAATCTATAACCGTGCATACTATAGAAAACAAGGCAATGCAGGTGAACCCGGCATTGTCAAATCAGATGACTCAAACTTTGCAGGACAAGTATAGACATCTTACAAAATTGGATATGGTTACGGATGGGGGAGATTTGGATGTAAGCGGCTATATTACTAGTTATGAGGTAACTCCTACGGCCATTACATCAGAGGAGGTTGCATCTAAAAACAGGCTGACGGTTACGGTCAGGATTATATTTAAGAACGAGAAATACCCAAAAGAGAATTTTGATAAATCTTTTGCAGCATATCAGGATTATGACTCCACAAATTCTTTGGATGCCGTGCAAGCTGCTCTGTGTGACCAGATTGTAGAGACATTGGTGGAAGATATCTTTAATGCTACGGTTGCAAATTGGTAGCGGCTTACGTATGGAGAATGTAGATTTTACTAATATAGAGCAGTTTACGCCGGACCAGCTGGAAGGCATCGTTGCGGAGTATCCTTGGTTTTCTTATGTCAGGGAGATTTTGCTTCTCAAGCTTGCGGCTATCAGCAGAGAAATTTTTGATACTGAGCTGAGGCATTCGGCTGTGTTTCTACCCTCCAGAGGAAGACTCTATGAGAAAGTTATTCAGATAGTTCCCTCAGATGAAAAGGTGCTGGAAACTGTTGTGAATGAGAAGGTAGAAGAGAAAATAACCGAGAAGGAAGAAGAGCAGGCGGAGGAGCAAGCAGAAGAGAAGACGGAGGAGAAGGCAGAAAATCCTGTTGAAGTCATTAATGTTGAGCAGGAGGAAAAGCCTGAGGATGTGAAAGCTGCGGCAGCTGAAGCTATTGAAGAGGCAAAGAGAGAAAGGGCCGGCGGAAGTCCGGTAGAGACTAAAATAAAATATATTCCGGTTGGAGGCGATTACTTCTCCAGGGAAGATTTTGAGCAGCTGGAGAAAGAAGAGGGAGGTTTGCCGTCAGAAGCTCCTCGCCTTGCAACTGATTCAGCAGCAGGTGGTCCTAAAATCTCTTCCACTATAGGTCCCGACGGCAAAGTTAACTTTGATGATCCCGAATTTTGTACGGAAACGCTTGGACAGGTTTATGCACAACAGGGTTATTATGAGCAGGCTATAGAGGTTTTCTCCAAACTAATTTTGCTATATCCGCAAAAAAGTGCTTACTTTGCAGCCCTTGTAAAAGAGGCTGAAAAAGCTAAAAAAGAGGCTTCTTCCGGCCGGGGGAAATAAGACACAGATTTACAACAAGTTAAAAAGATAAGATTTTTAGAATATGTATACCGTTTTAGCTATCATCATTGTTATTGCAAGTATATTTTTAACAATTATAGTTCTTGTACAGAACGATAAAGGCGGCGGATTAGCAGCCAACTTTGCCTCTGGCAATCAGACGTTTGGAGTAAGACAAACTGCAGATTTCCTGGAGAAAGCAACTTGGACGCTAGTAGCAATTGTAATTGTTTGCAGCATATTGGCTACAGCCTTTGTATCCACAAAAGTTACAGAGACTAAGTCAGACCTTACAAAGGAACTTCAGCAGCAGGCTCCGGCCGGCGCACAGCCTCAGTTCCCTAATGCCGGCGGTGCTCAGCAATCAGCTCCGGCGGGAGAACAAGCACCTGCTACTCCTTCAAAATAGGTGAAAATAGGCTACCGTAACAAAAAAGTAACAAAATAATCCGTCGGGATTAAAAGATAATATAGGCCTGGTAATCAAGAGATTAAATCTCAAAATTACCGGGCTTTTAAAAATATTTTAGTACCTTGCGATACAAAGTACTAAATAATCACCATATATTTGCAGTACCAAATACTAGAGAAAATAAACAATAAAAAAATACAAGATGAAAACAGTGTTAACAGTTGGAATTGGCGGTAAAAGTTTCACAATTGAAACGGAGGCTTATTCAGATTTAAAAAATTATCTAAACGCTTTTAAGAACAACTCAAAACTTGGAGTTCAAAGCGACGAGACAATGAAAGATTTGGAGGCGAGAATTGCAGAGCTTTTCTCCACCAAGATTGATTCCTTTAGAAATGTGGTTGATTCTAAAATGGTAGATGAAATTACGGCTCAGCTTGGAATGCCGGACGGGCAACCATACATTAAAAATGCTCAAGACACAGCACAACAGGGTGCAAACGGTGAATATGCCGGGACTGAGTATAATTCGGCCGCAGGCAATGGAAGTGCTTCTTACAAAATGGTGCCGTCTCATAAACTTTACAGAGATCCGGGACGTCATACGCTAGGCGGAGTCTGCACAGGTATTGCATATTATTTTGATTTGGATCCAGTTCTTATGAAGGTCATATTCATATTAGCCTTCTTTGCGGGACTATTTGGTTTTCTAGTTTATATTATTCTTTGGATTATTATTCCTAGAGCGGTTAATCCTGTGCAAATGTGTGAGTTATACGGGATACCTCCAACAGCGGAGAATCTTGCAAAATTTGCTCCGATGTTCAAATAATAATCAGGTGTCTAATATGAAACTAATGACACAAGTTCTATTCATTAACGAGTAAAAACATTTAATATGGAAATTAAAGATCAAGTAGAAATAAATGCAGATAATGTTCAGGCCCAGATGAGAAGAGGCGTTCTGGAATATTGTATCCTGAGCATTTTGCGCAAGGGAGATTCTTATGCATCTCCTTTAATATCAGAACTTAAGCAGGCCCAGATGATAGTGGTTGAGGGGACGCTTTATCCGCTGCTGGCTCGTCAGAAAAACCAGGGATTATTAAGTTATCGCTGGGAAGAGAGTCCAAGCGGCCCTCCAAGAAAATACTATTCCTTAACAGATAAAGGGCGTAAGGCTTTGGAACTTATGGATGCCGCGTGGAGCGATGTTGTAAAATCCGTTGAACTTGTAAAGAACGGAATTGATATGAATAAAATTGTTGACAATAATGCTTCCTCGGACTCTGCAACAAAACAAAATAGTGCAGAAAATGCTGCTGCTGAGGAGAATAACAACTTATAAAACTTAAACTATTATGGAAGAGACACTAAAAATTAGCATAGGAGGCGTTGCATTTGTCATTAATAAAAATGCCTGCGCAAAACTGGAAAATTATTTGAAAGCGCTTGCAGCTCACTACTCCTCAAGACCGGAGGGAAAAGAAATTTTGGATGATATTGAGAGAAGAATTGCAGAGTTGCTTTTGGATAAGTTTGACAAAGAAGATGTTGTAACAGAGGAGAGAATAGATAAAGTAATTGCAGTTATGGGGAGACCGCAGGAGATAGAGGGAGATGATGAAACTATCGGGAGTACGGAAAATGCAAATGCGAATGCAGAAAGTTCTGCAAATACCGGGAGTTCTGCAAGTTACAATGGAGGGAATCAAAATTTAGAAGCTGGGCGCAGCAACCGCAAATTGTTCAGAGATATGGATAACCGTGTGATTGGCGGAGTTTGCAGCGGACTTGCCGCATACTGCAAAATGGACCCGGTTATAATGAGATTGATTTTTGTGGTGGCGTTTATTTTGGGTTCGATTGGCAGACATTTTTTGTGGATTAGCGGACACGGCTTTGGATGGACACATTTTGGAGGTCTTGTTTTTTTAGCTTATATAATTCTTTGGATTGTAATGCCTAAGGCAAAAACAGTTGAGGATAAGTGTGCGATGAAAGGGAGCGCTCCGGGCGTACAAGGCGTTGAGTATGATTATAATAACTCTAACGGGCCAAGAGGTGAAGAGTTTGGAAGAATCATAAAAATTATTGTAGGAATTGTTTGTATGCTTGCTTCTCTTGGAGGATTTATAACGGGCCTTGCATATTACTTTGCATCCGGTTTAAGATTTGGAACCACTCCGCTTGCTATTCTTAATTACTTTGATTTCCAGGGCAATATATTCTTTATTAATATGCTGAGATTGGTTGTTTGGCTTCTGCCTTGCTGTATTCTAATGTACCTTGGAATTCGCTGGACATTCAACTTTAAGATGCCAAAATTCAGACCGGGGCTTATAGCATTTGGAGTTTGGGTAATAGCTTTAATCTTTTTGCTTGTCTTTGGCGCTGCTGCCGTTGAGCAAACATTTGACTTTACAAAGCAGTCGGCAACTCAAACATTGTCAAAGAATTATGACACTCTTTATGTGAATTATGCAAATCTTCCTAATGCTCCCGACAGTTCATTTACAGATATGAATGACAGAGAGTTTATGTACAGAGTATGTGCCGTCTCTTTGCTGCCAGCTCCAATCTGGAAGGATTGGGATTCAGATTCTTATTCTGATTTTGAAAATAATATTTATGATGAAGACGAGGGAGATGACTCCACAACCGTTGTAACACCCTTAAAGACAATAGTAAAGGCGGACAGAGACAATACTTATAATTGTGGTTACAGATTGTTCTGGGGTAAAGATAAAAACAAGCAAGCGATGTTTGCAATCTATCCAAAGTTCTCTGTAAGTTCAGTTTCCGCTAGCAATATAGAATACAACAAAGATTCTACTGTAACTAAGATAGTAAGAGATACAACTATAACTCCTACGGTAGAGATAGAGATGAAAAGAAGTTACGGCAGAGATAAATTGATAACCAGCAAGGTTTCTCCTAACGGAGATTATGAGAGCAACCTTATTTCAATAAAAGGTCCGGTGATTACAATCTATCCGCAAATCATTTCACGTTCAAAGAAATTCAGCGGAACTCTGGTAAGTGCAAAAATAACCGTTCCTGATGGCAGCGTAGTAGTAGTCAATAAGTTAAAGAGATAAGTTCATTATAAATACCCGCTATACTGCGGCGGGATATTATTAAGTTCGTAAATATTTTGTGATTCGTTTTTAGTTCGCGAGTGTGGTAAAATAGGTAACTGTTTTGCCACATCAAGCGCGAGCTGTGCAAAAAAATCTAAGAAATCATCAAGCTAAAATTTAACCAATAATACAACCTAGATACTGCAACATAATGTAAAAAATTCCGTCTAACTGGTGTGTTAATTTAGGAACCGGAATTTTAGATGCAGCAATATTTAATCATGAAAAAGGAAAACTATTTAAAAATAATTTTATTGACCGCGCTAATGGTCATTACATGCGGTTTTGCTAATGCTCAGAAATTCAGCATTAAAGGAAGAATTGTGGAGGTTAGTGCGGTGGAGTTTGCGGATGTTGTTCTGCGCAAAAAAGATATGAGCGTTGTGACAGGCTGCGCTACAGATAAAAACGGAAGGTTTGTCTTTGACAATGTCTTGGCGGGAGATTATATCATTGAAGTTTCCTGCGTTGGGTATGAGAATAAAAAAATCAGTTTAGACAATGTTAGCGGGAATGTGAACCTTGGAGATGTGCAGATTGACCATTCCGCTATTGCTCTTAATGAGCTGGTTGTGAGCGCTTCTAACGTTGTGAACACTCCCGATAAAAAATTGGTGCTGCCAACGGCTTATCAGGTGAAATCCTCTTCTAACGGATTGGATTTGCTTGCCAGAATGCAGCTTTCCAGATTGAAGGTTGATCCGCTGCAAAGCAAGATAACCTCTTCAAATGATGGAGAAGTTCAATTGAGAATAAACGGGGTAAAGGCTAATATTCAGCAAATTAAAGCTCTTAAGCCGGAAGAGATAAAAAGAGTTGAGTATCATGATGACCCATCTATGCGTTATGGAGAAAACGTTGCGGTTGTGATAGATTACATCGTAAAAAGGGCAGAATCTGGTGGATATGTTGGAATGGAAATAACGCAATCCCCTAATATGCTGGGTTTTAATGATGTTGATTTTAATGCAAAATTTAATCACAAGAAGTCTGAATTTGGTCTGGACGGCGGTTCTCATTTCCGTGATATGAAGGGGATGTGGAGAGAGAACAGAGAGACATTTAATTTTGCTCACGATAGTTCTTTTACCCGTGTTGAACAGGGTATTCCAAGCCGCTTTAAGTTTTGGCATAAGTACATGAATGCTTATTATAATTATCAGGAGGGTGAGGAATGGTTCCTTAATGCCAATTTTGGATTTACTCACCGCAAAGTTTACAATAATGATTATCACAGCTTGTTATATCCTGTAAATGACCGTGATAACTATGTTGATATGAGAGACAGCACAAATGCATTATACACTACCCCTTCATTAGATTTGTATTTTCAGAAAAACTTTTCCAAGAACAAACATCTAATTGTGGATGTTGTAGGAACTTATGTCGGAACTACGGAAAAGAGAATGTATTCAGAGTCTAAATCTCTTGCTGCCGGCGGAGAGGAGATTGCGACAGATATTTATTCAAAAATTAAAGGAGATAAATACTCCATTATTGGAGAGACAATTTATGAGCAGGGACTTTTAAAATCTAAAGAGGAAAATAACACTGTCGGGAACAATAAAAAACATTCTGATAAAAGCCTGACACTCAGCACCGGCGCAAGATATTATCAGGTTTATGCAAATAATGATTATAGCGGAACAGTTGATGCAACAACGGCAATGAGAGAGGGGCGTGCGGCACTTTTTGCAGAGCTGAAAGGGCGTTATAATAAATTTAATTATTCTGTTGGAGGATATGGCGCTTACATGTGGACCGGACAGGCCAGAGCCAATTATCACAAGTTTGTAGTCTATCCAAAATTTAAGATTGGATACACTTTTTCAGATAACGCATATATAAATTTGACAACAAAATTGGATTACTATACGCCGGAACTTTCAGATTTGAACAATGTTGAACAGCTGATTGATTCTCTGCAGATTAGAAGAGGCAATCCCAATCTTAAGGTTTATCATATGTGGGACAACAGATTACAGTTTGAGTGGCGGAAAGGTATGTTCACGGTGGACGGTCTGGTTCACTATAAGTACATAAAAAATCCAATTATGGAGGAGACGTTGAGGGAGAATGACAAATTTATCAGGACCAATTTTAACCAGAATAGCTGGCAAATGATTAATCCGGAATTGGAATTCAAAGTTGGTCCGATTGCAAAAATATTTACTGTAAGCGCAACCGTGGGGATGAACCATTTTGACAGCAAAGGAATTGATTATCACCATGTTTACAACAACGGTTATTACGATATAGAAATGGATGCTTTCTATAAAAAATTTATACTGCACTTCCAGATTAACAGCTTGGACAGGAATCTTTGGGGCGAGACGGTCACTGCAAGAGATGAAAAAATTCATCTTATTATGCTTGGATATAAAATCACGGATAATATGTCTATTGCCGTTGGCGCAGTAAATCCGTTCACTAACCGCAACTCGTATAAACAACCAACAATCAACTTGAGCGCTCTTGCTCCATCATACAGCAACACACATTTCAGAGAGTCGGCTCAATTGTTTATGATAAGATTCACCTGGAACTTCAGCTTTGGCCGCAAGTACAACTCCGCGGACAAACTGCTGCAAAACTCAGATACGCAGAGCAGTACGCTCAGCGGAAAGAAATAAGTTGAAAGACTGTATAAAAAAAACAGGCGGGGAAATCCTGCCTGTTTTTAAACATTGTGTTAAACCGCGTTCAACCACCGCGTTAACCTGCCGGGTTATTTTTTCAAAACCCCAAGCTGCTTGCCAATCTTTGTGAAGGCGGCAACGGCGCGGTCCAGCTGTGCTTTGCTGTGGCCTGCGGAAACCTGTACGCGGATTCTTGCAAGGTCCTTAGGAACAACAGGATAGTAGAATCCTACAACATAGATTCCTTCATCCAGAAGTTTTGCAGCCATCTGCTGAGACAATTTTGCATCATAAAGCATGATTGCGCAAATTGCAGATTGTGTAGGCTTTATATCAAAGCCGGCCTTCTTCATTTTCTCTACAAAGTATTTTGTATTTGCATGAAGTTTATCCTGCAGTTTGTTGGTCTTGCTCATCATGTTGAACATCTCTATTCCGGCAGCAGCAACCATTGGAGGGATTGAGTTTGAGAATAGATAAGGTCTTGAGCGTTGGCGCAATAGCTCAACTATCTCTTTCTTGCCTGTTACAAATCCGCCGACTGCACCGCCAAAGGATTTGCCAAGTGTTCCGGTAAGGATTTCAATCTTGCCTCTCAGGTGATGAAGTTCTGTAGTACCGCGTCCGGTTTTTCCTACAACTCCAGCGGAGTGAGACTCATCTACCATAATCATTGCATTGTACTTCTGAGCCAGCTTGTACATCTGGTCAAGAGGCGTAACGTTGCCGTCCATAGAGAATACACCGTCGGAGACAATGATTCTATAGCGCTGTTTCTGAGCCTGTTTTAGACATTTCTCCAGCTCTTTCATATCTGCGTTTGCATATCTGTAGCGGACAGCCTTGCAAAGTCTTACGCCGTCTATGATTGAAGCGTGGTTAAGGGAGTCTGAAATAATGGCATCTTCTTCTGTGAATAGGGGCTCAAATACTCCGCCGTTTGCATCAAAGCAAGAAGTGTAAAGGATAGTGTCCTCTGTTCCAAAAAATTCTGCAATTTTTTTCTCCAGCTCTTTCTGAAGATCTCCTGTTCCGCAAATGAAGCGGACAGATGACATTCCGTATCCTCTCTTATCCATGGCAGCTTTGGCAGCCTTGATAAGTCTTGGATTATCAGATAGTCCCAGATAGTTGTTAGCGCAAAAGTTTAAAACTTTCTTCCCGCCTTTAACTGTAATATCGGCGCGCTGAGGGGATGTTATAATTCTCTCATCTTTATACAAACCAGCATCCTTAATGGATTTTATTTCTGATTTAAGATGTGCTTGAAAATCTTTATACATGTTATTAAAATTTATAGTGTAATTTTTTTTGCCTTGGTAAATATTATGTGTCAGCGAATATATACTGAATATTAATACCTTATATTTTTAACATAACAAATTTACAATTTCTGAGAAAATAATACTAATTTAGCAACTGAAAATTGGCTCTGTTTTTGAAACAGAAACACAAAAGAATTTATAATTAACAATCATTAATTTTTCAATTATGGAAGTAACAGTTGGAGATGCTAATTTTAAGGAGGTTGTTCTGGAGAGCAAACTTCCCGTTATGGTAGATTTTTGGGCAACATGGTGTGGTCCTTGCCGCATGATAAGTCCTATTGTTGAAGAACTTGCAAAGGAGTATGACGGAAAGGTTGTGGTTGCTAAATGCAATGTAGATGAGGCCTCTGAAGCTCCTGCAAACTACGGTATTAGAAACATTCCTACTCTTTTGTTCTTTAAGAACGGAGAGATTAAAGATAAGCTTGTAGGTTCAAACCCAAAGGCGGCTATTGAGGAGAAGTTAAAAGCTCTTCTATAAGCAACGGATCATTTGTGCGGCTGCAAAGGTTTGCACCGGGCTTTGATTGTTGCAAATGTTAGTGCGGCAAAGTATTTGTCGCGACAGGTAATTAAATAATTACAACTCTTAAAAGAATTGCGTTATGAAAACACCCTTGAAAGTTCTATGTATTGCGCTGACAGCATGCATTTTGGCTGCTGTGCCTGCAGGAGCGCAGACCGGTCTTGGTATCAAAGCAGGAATCTATACAAATCAGCTTAGCGATTTGGAACACTATGATATGCACAGTAATCTTGGTTTCCAGGCTGGCGTCTTGTATAAAATTAATTTGCCGATGGGGTTTGCAATCCAACCGGAACTGCTTTATGTAGAGAGGAATACAAAGTTGGAGAACAACGCCGGTACAACCGCGACATCCAAGGATAAATATAATTTAAAATATCTTCAGGTACCCGTAAGCATTCAGTGGGGACCAAATTTGATGCTAGTACGCCCTTATGTTCAAGTAGTTCCGTACATGAACTTTTTGATGGGGAAGAAATTTACAAATGGTGCAGATTTTGGCGACTTGCATAAGGCAAACACCGGCATAGGAGTTGGAGCCGGACTGGATGTTTGGAAACTGCAAATAAGCGGAAGATACAATTGGGATTTCAATAAAATGGGCAATACGGACGGTACGACTTATTCCAGCTACAAGGAGCTTAAGCAGTCCAAGGGGAGAGGTCTT
Source organism: Bacteroidales bacterium (assembly GCA_022647615.1). Taxonomy (NCBI): domain Bacteria; kingdom Pseudomonadati; phylum Bacteroidota; class Bacteroidia; order Bacteroidales; species Bacteroidales bacterium. The sequence continues at coordinate 599,762 of JALCKZ010000001.1, read as the reverse complement.
GAATTCTCTATCGCATACATTTTTTAGCAATCCAAGTTGCAATAACTCGGAAGTTTTAATGGTGGCTAATTAGCTGAATATCCCTTATAATGACGGATTTAGAAGATGCAAAAAAAGAGCTTGGCTCTGATTTCAAAAAGTATAGGCAGACGCTTTCAGTGGCTGTGCAGAGTGAAGATGTGCTTCTATCCAGAATTAACTCATATATAATTGCTAATGAGGGAAAAGAGCTTAGACCTGTTCTTTCTCTTATAGCGGGAAAAGCTTGCGGAACTTTGGTTCCTCTGAGTTATTATTGTGCAGTTGTTGCAGAGATGATTCATAATGCAACACTTATGCATGATGATGTTGCGGATGATGCCGATATGAGACGCGGCGTTCCCTCTATAAATGCTCAATTTTCCGCAGCCGCTTCAGTTCTGTCGGGAGACTTCTGGCTTGCCAGAGCGCTGCACATTCTTACTACAAAATGCGGCAGCAAAATTCTTGGCTGTTTTACAGATGCGGTTCAGAAAATGGCTGAAGGTGAGATGATTCAGATGAGCAAGGCGGAATCTTTGGATACGAGCGAACAGGATTATTATGATATCATAGAGCGCAAAACCGCAAGTTTGTTTAAGGCGACAATTAAGAGTGCCGCTTATGCTGTAAAAGCAGAAAGGGTTGTGGTTGAGGCAATGACACATTACGCAGAGCATCTTGGTCTTGCTTTTCAAATGCGAGATGATATTTTTGATTACTCTCCAAAAATGAAAACCGGGAAAATGGCGGGGGCAGATTTAAAGGAGAGAAAAATCACCTTGCCGTTACTTTGTGCTATGGATAATTGTCCCGACAGTTCCGAAAGAATTCGCAAACTTATCGGCAATATAGAGAACACAAAAATAAAAGGGACTCAGATAAAACCTCATGAAGCAGTTATCATTGAGGAAGTTACCAAGTTCGTATACAAGTACGACGGCTTGAAGGATGCGCAAAAGAAACTAGAGGAACAGAGTTCTCTTGCAGTTAATGCGCTTGCTCTTATACCACCGAGCAGAGAGAAAAATCACCTTATCGAGTTTGCTGAATTTGTTGGAAAACGGAACAAATAATTTTTATTCCATCAGCAATTAAATTATCATCAAAATCAAAACCGGGAGTGTGAATCGGAGCATGCTTCTCTCCTGCGCCCATGTTAAAAAACGTAGCCTTTGTGTTGTGTGTGAAATAGGTGTAATCGTCTGAACCATGCTCGCCTATTGGGTCATGTTTTGTACTGTATCCCAGCTTTTTAGCTACTTTCTCCACAAGATTTGCAAACTGAATATTGTTTAATGTTGCAGGGAATGCATCAGAGTATGAAATTATGCATTTGAATGCATTTTTAGCTGCGCTCTTTCCTGTTTTACTTTTGTGCGTTTTTGCAAATTTGATATTCTCAGCTTCTATAATTTTTTTTGCACTTTTTTCTATAGCGGCTGTAAGTCTCTTTAATTTAGCATCTTCATTTGCGCGCGCTGTAATTCTTACCGCTCCGTTTCCTGGAGTGATGCCGTAATCCTTTGTCCCGACAGTAAAATTAACTATTGTGGAAAATGCATCTTTCGTATCCAGTTTTCTTACGCTCTCTATAATTTTTATCACAGCATCTGTTGGATTGGCTGCATCCTGAGGGTTGCCGGCGTGTGATGTGTGGCCGTTGATTAAAATTTCCATTCCGGTAGATGCCCACGCATAGGTTTTATTAAACACAACTATCTGATGTTCTTTATGTCCCGGGGAATTGTGCAGGCCAAGAGTATAATCAAATTTCATTTTTTTCTTCTTGAGTTCTGCAACCATTTTTTTTGCCCCTGTGCCAATTTCCTCCTCCTCCTGGAACAGCAAATAGATGTCTCCTTTGTCTAGCAGATTTCCATATTCTGCCGCATTATTGCTCTTCTTGCCTCTTGATTCTGCAAGTGTTTTTGCAACTCCGCACAATATAGCCATGTGACCGTCGTGACCACAAGAGTGAGCGATACCGTTATATTTTGAAGAGTAGGGGACTCCTGACTTTTCAGTAATTGGGAGTGCGTCTAACTCACAGCGTACCAGTAAACTACGTCCGGGTTTCTTGCCTTTGTAATGGGCTATAATTCCATAGCCGGTCACATTTGTCATCAGCTCGTCCGGTTTGCATTTTTTTAGAAAATCCACAATTACTTTTGCTGTTTCCCCCTCATTGCCTGATAGGCAAGGGTGACTGTGGATAGTGTGTCTTAGATTAATAATTTCTGAAAGGTCTGTCATAATAGATGTACAATTAAGTGCGATATTGCAGCCGGTTATTGCCGCTGCTATCTTATATTTTTCTTTGTTCTTCCCTTTTCCTCTTCTGATTTCCAAAAATCTTTATTCCAAGCTGGTTCTGAAAATTGCTTAATATCAAGAGGAAGCAGAAAAGCAAGATACGTTATTTTTAATCCTTGCGAAAGGAAAAATTTTTCATAAAAAGTTTGTACTGTTAACAATTCCGGCGGGAAATTCTGAGTGTTGCCTTTCTGCGCTTCCGCGTAAATATCTGAACTGCAAGCCAATATCTTGCATTTGTTTTGCTCGGCGATGGCTTTTGTGTACTCATGCAAAAAGCGGCTGTCGGTTTTAAGATGAATTATTCCTCCCGGAATAAGGAACTTATTGTAGCGCTGTAAAAAAAGAGTTCCGGTCAATCGTTTGCGCGGGCTTTGCATTTGCGGGTCTGCAAACGTTATCCAAATCTCAGCTATTTCATCTTTTGCAAAAATCCACTCTATAAAGTCTATGCTTGTGCGGATGAAAATCACATTGGATAATTTATTGTTTTCTACGTATTTAGCCCCTTTCCACAGACGGGCGCCCTTTATATCTATTCCTATAAAATTTCTTTGAGGATATTTCTCTGCAAGCGCAATTGTGTATTCTCCTTTGCCGCAGCCAAGTTCCAGCGTAATGGGATTGTTATTTTTGAAAACATCAGAATTCCACTTTCCTTTGAATACATAATCCGTACGGAATACCTCTTGCATTGAGGGCTGGAGCAGACACTTAAAATTTTCATTCTGCCTGAATTTTTCTGATTTGCCTATGCTGCTCATAATCAGTTATCTGTATGACACGCCAATCCCAATCACATTATCATACGCAGAATTATTTTTTGATAAGTGCCTTAGAATTATTCTCCATCTTCCTGGGATATCTACATTAATGTTATTCATGTATGGCCACTGAATTTCTATTATCCTTCCGCTCTTGCGGTATACGCCTTCTACTTGCGTTACGTTCAAAGGCAGATTAACGGTATCAAAATATTTTTTGCTATCGGGAGAAATAAAAGCAATAAAAACCGGCAAGCTGTCAATTGCTGCAAGCTTCTCATTGTTAAGTATTTGAGCACATAGATAAATTTTGCCCGGAGCTATTCCTTCTCTTATGTCCAAGGACAAGTTTGCAGAAGTGTTATTGTGCCAGCCTTTTGTAATTCCAAAATCTTTAAAGTCATACTCCTTCAACGGCTCTGTGCATGAGCATAAAGCCCATAAGCAAAAAGCAAGTACAGGAATAGTTTTAAATATATGTTTGAATTTTGGCAATTATTATTTGTTTTCTTTTGGTTGCTGTGAAGATTTTTGAGGCTGTTGAGCAGGGCGTTGTGCAGGCTGTTGTTGAGCAGGGCGTTGTGCAGGCTGTTGCTGAGCAGGATGTTGTGCAGGCTGTTGTTGTGCAGAATGTTGTGTTGGCTGTTGTTGAGGCTGCTGCTGAGACTGCTTCTGGTTGTGCCATTTGTTTTTTCCGCGGTTGCGTTTTTTCTTGCGCTCTTCATCAAATCTTGTTATGCTGTCTTCTCCCGCCGCGCTCTTGAATTCCGGTATTTTTTCATCAGGTGTTTCCATCAAAGAATCTCCCTTTTCTCCGCGCCTATTCATCTCCATAATATCTTTAACCTCACGTGATTTAAGAGGGAATATCTGGGCCATGCTATGCTCATCATAAGAGAACCACATTATTCCCTTAAGAATGTCTGTCTTAACAAGATATACATCTCCGTCTTCCAAACGCAACGGATCGGTTACTCTTGGCAATCTTTCTCTTGCGTCCACGTATATGGCTGCTTCATAATTTATGCAGCACTTAAGTTTTCCGCACTGGCCTGCAAGTTTCTGGGGATTCAAAGAAAGGTCCTGGCATCTTGCCGCTGCTGTAGTAATAGACTGGAAATCATTCATATATCTAGAACAGCAAAGCGGCTGTCCGCAGACTCCTATTCCTCCAATCAGTCCCGCTTCCTGTCTTGCGCCAATCTGCTTCATCTCTATTCTGATATGAAATTCTTCTGCAAAATTTTTAATCAGCTGTCTGAAATCTACGCGCTCATCTGCAATGTAATAGAAGATTGCCTTTGACCCATCGCCTTGGAATTCAACATCTCCAATCTTCATGTTAAGTCCAAGGTCCGCAGCCATTTGCCTGGAGCGAATCATCGTATTATGCTCACGAGCAATAGCTTCCTGCCATTTCTCAATATCGGCCTCTTTAGCTCTTCTATAAATTTTCTTAAACTCAAAAGAAGAAGGTTCAATTTTCATCCTCTTAAGCTGACTTGCTATTACAGGTCCCGACAGTGTTATAATGCCAACGTCATATCCGTTTTGTGCCTCTGTTACAACAATATCCCCCTCTCTCAGCGTCTGTCCGGAATCATTTTTAAAAATAGCTTTTCTGGTATTTTTAAAGCGCACCTCAAAAAGAAGCTTCATGTCTTCCTCCGGAATTCCGCTTAGCCAGTTGAACACGCTTCTTTCACAACATTTTGGATTGTAAGAACATACAAGTTCTCCCTCTTTGGTTCTCCAAACCTCGCAGCCTCTTTGGCAATCGTATTTTTTATCGCTACTTCCCATATATTAAACTTTTAAATAGAGCCTGTCGCATAAATCACAGAACACAAATTTGGCGTTCACGTTTCTTTCTATGCAACTTATGGCGTCATTAAAATATTCTGCGCAAATCTGGAAAAAGTCCACATCCAAATTGCGGCTCATTTTTTCTAATTCCTCTTTGTGAACCGGATTCATGTATGCAATTTCCGGTAAATTCATCTTAAGAGCATACATCTCTCTCAGCAACTCTAAAGCGTTCATAAAGAATGCCTTCTGCTCCTCCTTTCCCTGTGCGGCCATATCGTTTCCAAGCGTCAGCAAATCGGGTAAATTTTTATCAATGCTCAAATTTAGCATGTTAATGAAGTTGGTATAATTTTCCGCGCTCTCATCACTTTGGCTTATAAGCTCTACTGCTTTGCCATAACTCCCCTGAGCACATTCTGCCCACATTTTTGCAGTTGCGCCGTCCAGCTTAAAGTTTTTTATAATTCCCTCTGTCATAGATTCTTCATCTACGGGAGGAACCTCTACTAATCTGCATCTGGAACGGATTGTTGTAATAATTTTCCCGGGATCATTGGTAATCAAGAAAAAGAAAGTTCCCGGACTTGGCTCCTCTATATTTTTAAGCAGTTTATTAGATGCTTCTGCATTCATTCTCTCCGGGAACATCATTAGCACAACTTTATCTCCTCCCTCGTATGCGCTGAAACTCAATTTGTTGATAATCCATGTCGCCTCCGATACTCCAATAATTCCCAGCTTATTTTCCAATCCCAGCTTTCTATACAAGTCTTGCTCAGAAAAGTATGGATTTTTTTTCACAAGTTCTCTGAATAATCCATAGTACATGTCAATGGAGACTTTCTTCCCTTTCTCTACAAGCTGAGATGTGTTAATTGGAAATACAAAATGGACATCCGGATGGACTAAATCTGTCATTTTTTTGCATCCCCCGCAAATTCCGCAAGAATCGGGGGCCGATTCATTCACCGTGCTTGTATCTCCTTCTCCAACAGATGTTTCTGCACCAAACAGGCCGCCTCCTTCTTGCTCTGCTACCCATCTTTTGTTTTTGCAAAACATATACTGCAGCAAAGAAAGCACAAGGGGAAGCGCTCCGCACCCAGGCTTCTCAGCAAACAGAATAGCATGGGGAATACGGTCGTTATCCACCATATTCTTCAAGTTTGCCGCAATCTCCTTATGTCCTATTAAATCTGAGAATTTCATCTATCGTGAGAGAGCTGCTATTCGTCTCCGCCCTCTGCTGCAAAATTACTCTTTTTTATGAGCATTTCACAAGCGGCGCAGTCAAACTCCAGCTCAAGTTTGTTTTTCCCGTTCAAAAGGTAGAGTTTTTCATTTTTCTGCCCCGGGTTTTTAAGGCACATCCCAAGCTGGTATCTGATACAATATTTTGTCCGCATCAGCACCGCCTTCTTTGGCTGTAAAATTTCAAAGGCTGGAGCTATCTTTTTAAATCCCAGCTCTTTATATATTTCTCCCGATAGTTTGTTGGATGAATTGGCTAAGTATGAGACCCCGTCCGAGCCGTCAGAACAGTTTTTAAGGGCGGCCGGCGCAATATCTCTTGCCAATGCTAAATTGCAATTTAATTTCTCCTTCTCTTTAGATTCAGAGCATGCGATTTTTTCAGCAAGATTTCTTCTTATGCCATTAAGAACAGCCGCAGTGTAAAAGAAAATATTATCCCCAAGAACCTTGCTCACATTAAATCTGCAAACTCCGCCGCTTTTGCTTAATTGCCTGATTATATTTTGTTTAGCAAATTCGGGTTTCTCGGCGGCAGTCCCCTCCGCAGGGAATTCATACTCCCATTTCTCCTCCTCCGGCCACGAACATTTAATTTTCACTGAGTGTTCTCCAGGGGTTACGTCAATATCATAAGGAATAAATCTTTGAGGAAGATTTTTCTCCAGCTCTTTCTCAAATTCAAAACTGTAATTTCTGTAAATGATTGAATATAAAGATATTCTAAATTTCTCTGTGGTAATTGTCCAATCTCCGGAATTGCTGTTTGCCCTGGCTCCCAAGATTTGTCCTGCCGGAGTTTTGAAACATAGTCCGTCGCCATTTACAATTCTTTTTCCGCTGTGCTTAAATTGCAGGAAACCGTCGCGATTATAAGAGATACTTGTCACTTTCCCGATGGGCTCTCCTATGTATTTTGCTCCGTCGGTGCTGTTCCAGTCACCACGTTTACCGTTGATATACAGCTGTGTATAGCTGCGGTTAAAAGTTGCATCAGGATTGGGGGCAAAGCCTCCGTTGCAAATTCCGCGGGAAGCCCTTGAGTAAATAACAGAGGAATTTTTAGAGGCATTGTTATTTTCTATGAACTTGTTAATTGCTAAATCATAGTATCTTACAATGTTTCTTACGTAAGAAATATTTTTTAAACGCCCCTCTATTTTAAATGAAGTTATACCGGCGTTTGCCAAATCTGCAATATGACTTGATAGATTGAAATCTTTTAGTGAAAGGAGCGGCTTGTTACGTGCAATTATCTCTCCGTCAGCATTTACCAGAGTATAATCTGACCTGCATGCCTGGGCGCATTCTCCGCGGTTTGCGCTGCGCCCTGTCAAATATTTTGAGAGATAACATTGTCCGCTGTAGCAAACGCATAAAGCTCCGTGCACAAAAAATTCAAGCTGACACTTTACTTTTTTTCTAATGTTTTCTATTTGCCCGATAGAAAGTTCCCTTGCAAGAATTAATCTTTTAAAACCCAGAGCCTCCAGAAGCGCCGCCTTTTCCGGCGTTCTGATATCGGTTTGAGTAGATGCAAAGAGCGGAATTGGCGGAAGATTCATTTTGAGCAGCGCAAAGTCCTGGACTATAATCCCTTTGCAACCTGCATCATAAGCCCTCCAGGCATACTCCTCCGCCAGGGGAAGCTCAGAGTCATACAAAATAGTATTTATTGTTGTGTAAACTTTTGCTCCAAATTTTCCAGCATAAGAACACAGATTGGCAATATCTTCAAAGGAATTGCCCGCCGCTTCTCTTGCCCCAAATTTTGGGCCCGCTATATAAACGGAATCGGCACCGCAGTCAATAGCCGCGATACCGATTTCTTTATTTTTTGCAGGAGCTAAAAGCTCAAGTTTTATTTGCATTTCAAAGCAGCAATTTTACTCTTTGCAAAAGCGCCAAACTGCTTGTCAGTTAGAATTCTCTTGTAGTATGCGCATGCATTTGGAGTGCTTCCGCTCTTCTCATAGCATGTTGCAAGATAGTAGAAAGTAGTAGAGTTTTGCTGTGCTTTCTTTAACAATGAAATAGCCTTTGCATAACTCTTCATATTAGCTGCAGCCATTCCGCCGTAAAGACTTGCCTGTGCATTTGTGCCAAAACTGTTAACTTTTTCTGCTGCTGCAACTGCTGCAGAATAGTTCTTTGCCTGAAAAGCAGATGCAAGCTTGTTGAAGTACATGGTAGATAGCTGTTTATTTGCAGCGTCTGCCTGTCCGTTATCCTTTGCTTTTGTAAATGCGTCCTCTGCAGATGCTTCATCTCCGGAAGCTGCATAAGCCATTCCAAGTCTTAAGTAAGCATTTCCATCAGAAGGGGTATACTCCAAAGTTTCTTTGTATTTAGCAACTGCTTCTGTGAAATTCTTAGCATTTAGAGCATTATCTCCAAGCATCATAGTAATCTGAGGGATAAGGTCTCCGGCAGATTCAGCTGTTTCTGTTCCGCCATATTCTTTTGCCTTTGCAACTGTTGCCTCTAAGCCTGCAAGTGCGCCGGCATAATCCTTTGCATCCAGTTTTTTAGTTGCGGCCTGAAGAAGAATCTTTGGGATAATGTCTTTGCAATCAGAAACCATCTGTTTCCCCTCTTCTCCTGCGGCGGTTGCAAGTTTCATTGCTTCATTGAAGCCGGTAACTGCCTCTGTTTCATTGCCTGCCGTAAATGCATCTTTTGCTTTGTTAAAAGCCTCTGTTGCTGCAGTCATGTCCTGTGCAAATGCGCCTGCAGATACGAATAATGCAAGAGCAAGTGTCATTAAAAACGTGTTGATTCTTTTCATGTGTCTATTATTTTAAAAAGGTTTATCCGTTCAATTGAAATTTTTCTCAGACTCTAGAGACAAAATTAATAAAAAAAATGGGCGCTTACGCAAACAAGACCATAAATTCTTAATTTTGCAATGTCAGGAAAATACGCAATGTCATGAGAAAAAAATCATTCATATTAGTTGTCCTCTTCTCTCTTTTTTTTATTCCCGATAGTTTCTCTCAGGTAAAAGACCCGGCTAAACTTCCGGATGACCCAAGGGTAAAGACCGGGACGCTGGCCAACGGCCTCTCCTACATCATTATCAAAAACCAGGCCCAAAAAGGGTTAGCCGATTTTTGCGTTGCGCAAAAAGTGGGAACCGTGCTGGAGAACAGCGGAAGGGAGGGCTCTTTTAAATTATTGGAACTGCTTGCTACAAAAGGTACTAGGAATTTTGAGGGTTCTACAATTTTAAGTTACCTGCAATCCCTTGGTGTTAAGGGGAATGATATATCTTTTAACACCGGCAAAGATGAGACAACATACCTGATAAAAAATATACCTGTCGGGAGGCCAAATACAATAGATTCTTCTCTGCTGATTCTTTATAACTGGATGAGTTCCATTAATGTTGATGAAGATGACTTGGAGAAAGAAAGACCAATTTTGGTGAATATGGCGCTAAATAATTGGGATGCTTCTTCCAGGCTGGATAACCAGGAAATAAAAAATGTTTTTCCGGACAGCCCTTACGGAAGAGAATTAAACCCTTCCAACATTAAAAGCATTAAGAATCTATCTTCCAAGGATTTGCGTACGTTTTACTATAATTGGTGCAGACCGGATTTGCAATGTGTTATTGTTGTTGGGGATGTTGACCCGGCAAAACTTGAGACTCAAATTAAATCAGCTTTTGCCACTATTCCAAAGCCGCTGAAACCGGAAACCAGGGATTATTATATTCCTAAAAAATTTGCCGGAGTTAAAGCGGTGCTTCTTAAGGATGCAGAGTATGATAAGACAACTGTCTCCATAAGTTTTCTAAAAGAGCCTCTGCTTGAAAAATATAAAACCACCAATATCCCTTATATTCAGGAGTATATGGATGATGCTATCACAAGTTTGCTGCAGGATAGAATAAGGGAGGGAATAGTGCAGCAAAGTCTGCCGATTTTTAATGTTAATATCAGCACGGGAAAATTCATGGGCGTTGAGAAAAGTTCCGCGTATACAATTTCATTTGAGACACTGCCCAATACCGTTTACGCATCTCTTGCTTTTATAAGCGGCGAGATAGATAAAATGGGGAAGTTTGGATTTAATAATCAGGAGTTTAACAAATCCGTAGAGATTTATTGGAGGCGGCTGGAGAACTTTTATGATAACAGGGCTTCCGCTCCAAATGATGTTTATCTGAACAGAGCGCTTGATAATTTTTACGGCGGTTATTCTTTAGCCAGCACAGAGCTGAAGTTTGCAATTATGAAGCAGGTTTTGTTCTCTCTTAATCTTAGTGATTTGAACGGTTATGCAAAGGCTTTGCTGGACCAGAATGACAACATAGTAATTGCGTGCCGCATGCCGGATGTAAAGGGGATAGAGCAGCTTTCCAAAGAGCGCGTATTAGCCTCATACACAGAATCTCTTGGCAAAGGCCCGTCTGAGTATAAAAATGCTCCTATATTAAAATGGCCGGATGTTGTTCCAACTGTGGCTGCCAATATTATTTCAGATACGGAAGATCCAATTACCGGCGCCTATGTGTTGACTTTGTCTAACGGGGCTACAATTGTTCTAAAGCATACAACAGATTCTAAAGACACAATCGCTTTTAAGGCCGTTAGCAAAGGGGGATTTTCTTTAATGTCCGGGGTGAATTCCGGCAATGAGGATTTTATTAACGGCGTATTAAATCTTGGAGGACTTGGCAATATTTCTCAGGCAAATATGCAGCGTCTTTATGATTATAACCACATGAATGTTTTTGCTAAAATTTTGCAAAACACAGAGGAGATAAACGGGTATGGAATTGCGGCCAATGCTGAGAAACTATTTCAGGCGTTAAATCTGAGCATGACAAGCCGTAGAAAAGATAATGCGGCATTTGACATTTATAAACAGAAGATGGTGTATAATACTATGTATCACTCACTTTCTCCGGAGAGAACTTTTGCGGATACCGTTAACTATTATCAAAACAGCAATAAAAATTTTGTAGCGCCAATTACCGCAGAACAAATTAATGGTTATGACTACACGGATATGCTAAATAACCTTAATCAAAGGTTTTCAAATGCGGCTGACTTTACTTTCATCTTCGCCGGCAACTTTGATGTACAGGCATTTAAAGATTATGCAGTTAAATATATCGGCAGCATCCCGGGAGATGCAACGGAGAAAGAGAATGCGATAGTTGTTCCAAATTATTTTGCCAAAGGCGTGGTAAATAAAAGATTCTTGTTTAAGATGGATGTACCGCGTACATACGTTAATTTTACGCTCTCTTGCGGAGCCGAGTTTAACATTAGAAATGAGATACTTGGGGAGATGACTCAAACTTTGCTGGAAGACACCTATCGCGGTGAGCTTAGACATTTTTCTACTAATTATAAAATCACGACAGATCTTAAAGATTATCCGGAAAATATTTTTGTAGCAAGCTCATATTTTGAGACTGACAGCACGTCTGCTACGGAGCTGGAATATGCGATAGTAAAAAAGCTTGATGGCGTTTCAAACGGCGGGATTTCAGATGCACAGTTTAAGGAACTTGCAAATGAAGTAGCCGATAAATTTAATTCAAACAACAGAGGTAATTCCTACTGGCTGACCACATTAGAGAGACGCTATATTTTGGGAAAAGATTTCTATAATAATTTTTCCAATGAACTTTCCGGCATAAGCAAGAGTGAATTCTCAAAGTTTATTGCAGGACTTTTATCAGGCAATAGGATATCTGTTATAATGGATGGTACCACACATGATGTGGAGACGGAAAAGCTGTTGAAGGAGGATACCTTCATAAAGGATTATTTTGACGTTAATTAGAGGTGATAATCAGAATTAAAGATTGCCTTGTAAGCTCGGAAATAATTACCGAGTGTTTCTCTTGCGACTATGTTAGATGCAAGGGGTGTTGTTGCGTAATTGGAGATAGCGGCGCTCCGCTTGATGCGCGCGAGCCTGCTTTGCTGGAGAAAGAGTTTGAAAATTACAAAAAATATCTGCCCGGAGTCTCTTTGCAAACTATTAAAGACCAAGGATTTTCCGTTATTGATGCTGACGGGGATTTAGTCACGCCGCTTGTTAACGGGCATGAATGCGCATACTCTTTTACAGATGAAAAAGGTTATACTTTTTGTGCCGTTGAAAAGAGCAGTTGCGGATTTCGCAAGCCAATTTCCTGCTGGCTTTATCCTATAAGAGTATCACGTCTTTCGAATGGACTTTATGCTTTAAACTTAAGCCGGGAACACCTTTGCCGTGAGGCATTTGAGAAAGGAGCAAAAGAAAAGGTCCCCGTTTTTAAATTCTTGCGGGAACCTTTAATTTACAGATTTGGAGAAGATTTTTATTCCTCTTTGGAAGTGGCTTCAATTAGCTTAAGCGCACGTTCATAATTCTCATCTTCTACCGCCAGGTCAATAGTGCCCAGGTCTGTAGGCAGACCTGCAAATACCTGATTCTGATTTAGTACCGCTGCCGGTATTCCCTCATTCTCAAGCATTCCTTTTGCAATGTTTGCTGCAAAAGCATCTGTGTAATGTTTTACAACTTTCATATTATTGATTCTCGTTAGCTTTTTCCTGAGCATCCTCTTCCGCCTTCTGCATAATCCACTCAATATTGTGGCTGAAGCGGACAACATCTGCGCGTATTCCTGTTACAAGTACGGTGCCATTTGAATATTTAATTGTAAGCACATCCTCAAATAGGCGCATAAAGCGGATAAACATATTTCTGTGATGGTAAATCATTGTACTTCCCTCAAAATCTTTATCTTCCCTTACAAAATTCATGTGAGCTTCAGCAAGCATGTTTTGAATCTCTGTCTTGTGCTCCTCATAGTGTTTTCCAACTGGAATTTCTCTCTTGCCGTAACCAATGAAAGGATATGCAAATGAGAAGACTGTAAAGAACAAAATTAAATTTCTTTCATTGCCTTTGAACATATCCATAGGGGTCAGTCCCGCTGCATGCTGTGATGTGTAGAAAATGATGCAGATAAGGATTACAAAAAAGACAAAAATGAAAATGAAATATTTAACCACTCTTAGCAAATATTTCCCTACGCCGTTTTGATTCATATTCTCTGTATGTTAGTTAAGCAAAAGTACAAATTATTATTCTTACATTTGCGTATGCGGCATCATATATGCAGGAATCTTTTATACATAGCATAAATGCTCAATAAAATAGACAAAGCGTTAATACTTTATCATTATGGAAAATAAATACAAAGTTATCATTGGAGTACTGGCGGCTGTTGCTGCAATACTTTTGGGAGTCTTGATTTATGTCCTGGTACAGAAAAATACTATGAAGCAGGATATTAGCGGACTCACGATAGATAAGACCACTCTTACGCAGCAGATGACACAGCTGCAGAGCGATTATGCAAATCTTTCCTCCACGAATGACACAATTAATACTCAGCTTCAGGTAGAAAGAGAGAAAGTTGCAGAACTTATTCAGAAAGTCAACAATACAAAGTCAACCGACCAGGCAAAGCTGATGAAATATGAGCGCGAACTTGGAACTTTGAGGTCTATTATGAAAGGTTATATCAGACAGATAGACTCTTTGAATACCTTGAATGTCAGCCTGAAGAAAGAGACCGCAGCTGCAAAGCAGGAGGCGCAGGAGAGCAACACAAAGTACAATGACCTTAAGACAACAACGGATGAACTTGGCAAGCAAGTAGAGAAGGGCTCAGTTGTCAAAGGGCGCGGTCTTAACATTGTCGGACTTAACGGAAACGGCAGAGAGACAAATCGCAGCAGCAGAGTTCAGAAGCTAAAGAGCTGCCTGAATCTGGTAGAAAATTCTATTGCAAAGACAGGCCCTATGACCGTGTATATCAGGGTTAAAGGTCCCGATGGAATTTTAATGACAAACGGTGGTCAGCAGGTCTTTACGGCAGGCGGAGAGCAGATGATTTATTCAGCATCCAGAGAGGTAGATTATGAAGGAGCCGAGATTGAAGTTTGCGTATACTTTGAACCGTCGGGAGTAAAATTCACAAAGGGCGTTTATACAATTGATGCCTATACAAACCGCGGCTTGCTTGGAACAGCTCAAATTTATTTGAAGTAAGCTGAGGTGACGGATACATCTGATGCAGAGTAGATGTTAAGATGATTTGAACTGATGGCCGGCATATATGTACACATCCCTTTTTGTAATTCATTCTGTATATATTGCGGTTTCTATTCAGTTATAAATAAGCAAATCAGAGAGAGTTATATTCCTGCGCTCAAAAGAGAAATCTCCGGGCGCAGGAATTTTTTTGATGCCGGTACCGAGCAAAATGCTAACTCAAATTTTTCCGAGGCAGGCGCGAAAATCAGCACATTGTATTTTGGAGGCGGCACACCGTCTGTTCTGCAAATCCCTAAGCTGGAGGAGATTGTGCGGTGTCTCAAAGAGAATTTTCAGTTTGCTGCACAAGTAAAATTACCTGCCGGCGGAGCGGATAAATTTGCTGCGGAAGGTGAAGGCAAGTTTGTTGCAGGGCGTGAAGGTAAGTTTGAATTCACGGTTGAAGTTAATCCGGATGATATTACACCGGAATATGCTGCCGGTCTGAAATCTATTGGAGTAAACCGCATAAGCATGGGCGTACAATCATTTATTGATGAGCATCTTAAATGGATGCATCGCCGTCATACCTCTGCGGATGCAATAAATGCTTATCACATTTTGAGAGATGCCGGGTTTGACAACATTAGCCTGGATTTGATTTTTGGTTTTGCGGGTTTGACCACTCAGCAATGGAGATATAATTTAATCAAAATCACATCTTTGCGGCCGGACCACATCTCAGCCTATCAGCTGAGCATAGATGAAGGTACAACGCTGGAGGCGCTGGCCAATCATGGAAAATACGAACCTCTTAGCGCTGATGAATGTGCTGCGCAATATGCTATGCTTCAGGATATTCTCTCTGCCGCAGGTTATGACCAATATGAGATTTCCAACTTTGCACGCCGGGTGCCAGCGTCATCATTTTCACAATCACAGTCTTGCTGCAATTCACCATTTCAGTCACAGCATAACAGCAACTACTGGAACAAAACTCCCTACCTTGGACTTGGTCCGGGTGCCCATTCGTTTGACGGACACAATCAACGAGAGTGGAATTTCCCTAACGTTATAAACTACTGCAATCCGCAAACCAAAGAAATCCGTTCAGGCGAAACTCTCACCGAAAAAGACATCTTCAATGAATCCATAATGCTTGGTCTGCGCCAAATTAACGGCTTGGATTTAAGCACGTTAAACAAGGACCTTCTAAAGATTATCTTGCCCGTCATCGCCCGCCTGGAGGATGAACATCTCCTGCTCCAAGAAAATCTTAAGGATGATTCCGGCCGTGAAAAATTTATTATTAAAATCCCGACAGATAAATTTTTCATTTCAGATTCCATCATGCGGGATTTATTCGTGTAATAAACTAGTTTACAGGCAAGCGGAGCGTGCAGTTCCGTGGCGAAGCCACGTATACCACAAAACGGCACGGCGCTTTGTGCCGGGCCGTACTGCATGCGAGTGAAACGAGCATGCAATTTTGCACAACTTGAATTATCTTCGCATAGCAAATGAAAAGTTTAAACATAGCTGGAAAGAAGATTAACATTTTTGGAGAGGAAAACGCACCTTCTCCAATTGTATATCTGCATACATTTGAGCATGAGGGGAGTATTGTGTGGGAGCAGTGCCGGAAGATAGGTACCAAAAAATTTATTTTGGTTGAGATTGACGGGGTGGATTGGAATGCGGATATGTCTCCCTGGCCGATTGAGAAATTGTTTGCAGGAGATATTCCGTGTTCAGGCAAGGCGGCTCAGTGGATGCAAGTTATTGTTTCCCAGATTATTCCGGAGGTAGAAAGAAATATAGGAGCCACAAAGCGTTTTATAGCAGGGTATTCTTTAGCCGGGCTGTTTGCACTTTGGGCTGGCTATAACACAGATATTTTTGACGGTATAATATCAGGTTCCGGTTCTTTCTGGTTTCCAGGCTTTATAGAATATGTCCGCAAAACGGAGATGAAGCGCACCCCTTGCTCAATATATTTATCACTAGGGGACAGAGAAAGCCACGTGAAGAATGAAACTCTTAACAAAGTGGAGGAGAATACTTTATGGCTCTATAATCACTATCGGGAGAAAGGATATAATGCTCGCTTTGAGTTCAATACAGGAAACCATTATATGCAAACCCAGCGGCGTATCGCCAAGGGTATTAGATGGTCTTTATCAGTTAATAACCAATGTTATTAGCAAATCATCCAGTTTGAATACAGGAACGCTTTTGTTGCGACGGCAATGAAAATCAGGACAAGAAGTGATGAGTAAATAATGCCGATGACCCTTAAGCGAGGAAGCCAATTTTGATTGTTCCAGCCTATTGTTTGGAATGCGCTCCAGAAACCGTGGTTAAGGTGTAGCCAAAGGCATACAAACCACAGAATGTACATAATGTATATGCGCAAGTTTCCAAATGTAAACTCCAAAGATTCAGGGCCTTTTGCAGATTCATTTCCCAAAAATTCCTGCAGCTGCATCTTTGCCCAGAAATCATAAAGGTGCAAGCCTATTCCAATTAAAATCAGCAAGCCAAGAATAATCATGTTCCTGGAAGCCCATCCGTCTGATTGTGACTTGTTTGCAACGGCATATCTTACAGGGCCGCGTGCCTTGTAATCTCTAATGTAAAGGATGAAGGCATATATTATGTGTACGATAAATCCGGCAGCCAGTATTGGAACAATAGCTGTAATAAAAGGGAGTTTCATAAAATCGCATCCTGCCTGAAATGCCTCTCTGCTAACTAAATACAAGCTATTAATTGAAGCGTGAATTGTCAGGAATAAAATAAGAAACAACCCGCTTATGCTCATGACCAGCTTCCTGCCTATAGATTCTGTAAAAATATTTGACATAAATAATACCTCTCTAATTTTTGTGCGGCAAAGATAAAATCTAAGTTTCTAAAAAACAATAATAGGCACGCAAGTTGCATTTTTGGGGCTAAATAATTATTTTCGTAGTTGATTTTTGTGGATAAAGTTATGAAATTCAAGAGGGTATTACTAAAACTTAGCGGAGAGAGCATGGGCGGTTCCAAAGGAGCCGGCTTTGATTCTGACGCTATTAGGGCATATGCGGATGAAATTGCAAAGGCTGTAAAAGGCGGAACTCAGGTTGGGATTGTAGTTGGAGGGGGAAATATCTTCCGCGGCGTAGCCGGCACAAAGGCTGGTTTTGACCGCGTAAAGGGGGACCAGATGGGTATGCTCGCGACAGTTATTAACGGT
Organism: Bacteroidales bacterium; assembly: GCA_022647615.1. Taxonomy (NCBI): domain Bacteria; kingdom Pseudomonadati; phylum Bacteroidota; class Bacteroidia; order Bacteroidales; species Bacteroidales bacterium. The sequence goes on along the minus strand of JALCKZ010000001.1, from coordinate 582,305 downwards.
ATGGCGCTTGCGCAGTTTATTAAGGATAAATGGGTGAATGCAGAGGTCTTTACTGCACTTCCAATGGAACCTGTTGCAAGGTACTACAGCAAGGAGAAGGCGATTGAGGTTTTGGAGAATGGCGGCGTTGCAATTTTTACTGCAGGTACAGGTAATCCTTTTTTCACGACAGATTCTGCGGCGGCTTTGAGAGCTTGTGAGATTGAGGCGGATGCGCTGCTTAAGGGGACGCGCGTAGATGGCGTTTATGATAGCGATCCGGAGAAGAATCCAAAAGCAAAGAAATATGATACTTTAACATTTGACAAAGCGCTGGCTGATAACCTTAAGGTTATGGACCAGACAGCTTTTGCAATGTGCAAAGAGAGCGATATGCCAATCATAGTTTTTGATGTAAACACTCACGGCAATTTAACTAAATTGCTTGAGGGAGAGAAGGTTGGCACAACAGTTACAATGAAATAAGTAACTGTTTTTCTAAGGAATAATAATAAAAGAAGAAAATATTATGAGAAAAATTTTGATGTTATTGGCAGCTGTATTGTTTACGGCAGGTATTGCTTCCGCTCAGAAGAATGCGGACGCAGACGGCAACTATGTAAAAGTTGGCGAACAAGTTCCAAGTTTCACCATTACTATGCTTAATGGTAAAACATTGAACATTAATAATTTAAAGGGCAAGGTTGTCTTGGTCAATTTTTGGGCTACATGGTGCCCTTATTGCGTACAGGAACTTACAAGATTCCCGGAGGAGATTGTAAAGAAATTTGCAGGAAAAGATTTTGCAGTTGTATGCGTTGATAGAATGGACGGCAAGAGAGAGACTAAAGCAAAGGTTGAGGAGTTTATGAAGTCTAAGGGATATAAATTCCCTGTTGGCCTGGATGATGGCGGCAAAGTTTTTGGAATGTTTGCAACAAGCGGAATTCCAAGAAATTATGTGATTGGCAAGGACGGCAAGATTGCTTACATCGGAGTTGGTTATGACAAAGAGGAGTTTGCAAAATTGCAGGCTGCTATAGAAGAGGCAAAAAAATAACTGTCGGGATTAAAAAGAATTTAAACTTATAATTATGGATATTTCTGTTTCCAAAAATTGCATTGCACAGGCCAAAGACAAAATGGAAAAGGCTGTTGTGCATCTAGAGGAAGAGTTGAAAACTTTCAGAGCAGGCAAGGCTAATCCTTCTGTTTTCAATAACGTTATGGTTGATTACTACGGTACGCCTACAGCTATTCCAAAAGTTTCTTCCGTCTCTACGCCGGACCCCAAGTCTATTGTTATTCAACCTTGGGAGAAGAAGATGGTAGCGCCTATAGTTAAGGCGATTATGGATGCCAATCTTGGTTTCACTCCTATCAACAACGGAGAAAATGTCAGGATTAATATTCCTCCTTTGACAGAGGAACGCCGCAAGGAGCTTTGCAAAGAGGCTCGTACTTCCGGTGAGAATGCAAAGATGAGCGTCCGTACTGCAAGACGTGATGCTGTTGAGGCTCATAAGAAATTTAAAAAGGACGGTCTGGAGGAGGATATCTGCAAAGATGCAGAGGATGAAATCCAAAAGATGACAGACTCTTACGCTAAGAAAATTGATACGATTGTTGAGGCCAAAGAGAAAGAGGTCATGACCGTATAGGGTAATCGTATAAGAAAGTTAAGATTGAAAAAACGGGCAGAATTGTTCTGCCCGTTTTTTTTGCAATGTTGTGCCACAACTTTGAAAAACTGATTGATTTACAGGGGCTTTCAAAATATCGCTCAGAAGGGTCTAGATTTGGGTTTTTGTTAATTGATTGATGGTGTGCGTGTTAACGCATTGTTAAAATCAAAAATCGGAAAAATCAAATCGCTTAACTTTATGTGAATCAACATATTGTCAAAAACCCAAATCTAAGTGCCTCCTACGCGGTTTTTAAAATATCCTCCGGATGTGTCTGTGGAGGAGGTTGTTCCAGAAAAAAGAAAGTTTACCTAAATTTGATTCACGATAGTTCCAGAAACGTTGAACATTACCCTTAAACTGTCGAGATAAAAAAACATGCTGCCGTTATGAAAAAGATAATAGTTGTACTGGGTATGATGTTATTGTGCGGATTAAGTGCAAAGGCACAAAACCTTTTGTCATATAAGGATTCTTTAGATATTTATGAGGGAACATGGAAATATGAAAATACTCAAACAAAAGAAATCTTCATTATTAAGCTAACTCAATTTACGGATCACAGTAAAAGTAATGTCCGTTACGGATATTTGGGAACATATTCATATTATAAGAACTCGTCAGAGGTGGTTAATTCACATGGGATAAAGATGCCATTGAATTATTTAACAGCATATTACAGTATTCCTTTGGAAGTTTCTGTCAAAATACCAATAGCGTTATATTGTATGGGTGGTGCTTCAAAGTTATGTTTGGGTTTTCATGATTTGACATACAAAAAGTTTGAAGCAGGCGGATATGTTCAACTGCTCTCCACAAAGTCCGGAGCTGAGAAACTTTTGTGGTATCCGCAGAATGGAGAGGGCGTAAGGACTTATATCGTAGGAGAGCCGGAAGAGCCGGATGGATTTTCTGTTCCGGTGAACGTGGTGATGACCAAGGTGCATTAGATAGGGAACAGTTGTGGCACAACTTTGCAAAACGGATTGATTTACAGTGGCTTGCAAAATGTGGCTCAGAAGGGCCTAGAAAGGCAAAAAATTACCCTATTTGACTATCAGGAACTTACGGCGTTTTTAATTTTCTCAAAAATTCAGACCCTTATAATACGCAGATTGTTAAGTAATTAACTTTTTGCCTTTCTGTGCGTTCTGTGAAGGGTGCAGCTGTACGTTCTGAGGGGGTTCAGCTGTGGGCTCGGCGATGGTATGCAACAATTGACTTTTTTTTGACTATAACGGAAAGAATTTTTTTCTAACTTTAACATACATTTAAACATAAACAAATATGATAACGGTAAGAATGCGGCGCATGCCTCTGCTCCACCGTTGTTCCAAGTGCCAGTGTCTTGCGCTGTTCTGTTCAACTTTACTATTATGTCTTCTATCGTCCTGTGCCAAAGACTATTTCCAGTCTTCACGGGAAGATGACAAGGCATACGGTTCAAACGGGATGTTCACGCTCCCGGTAAATCTTAACAGGTACAACCTTTTGTCCACGGGGGGGGGGTACTAAGACATCATCTTCAGACACAACTTATTACATCAATGTAGATTCTCTTATTGATTGGCACAGATGCAGGGAGATGATATTTTCAGAAGACGGATATGTATACACTCAGGTTCCGTTCAAATCCAATGAGGAGGGCATTTACGGAGTGTGCGCCCCAAAGGGTGCAAAAAACATTAAAGACTCTATCGTGAGAATAAAATGTTTCTACATTCTTCTGGAGAATTACAAAAAGGGGGAGAGATATGAGTATCTTGTAACCATGATACCATCAAAGCAGGTGGAAACACAGGGAGAAGATTACGATTTTTTAAGCAAGCCAAACTTCACCGGATTGGTCATATATTCCTCATTGGAAGGAGAATATATAAGAGAGGAGATATACAAGAAAGGAATTGTTCATAGCGGCAAGCTTTGGCAACAGGCAGAATACAACGGAACAAAGAACAGAACGAAAACGGATAATTCTGATGATGTGGTTGATGGAGGTGAGTTAGCCACCATTGTGTGCACGGCATATGTAAGCCATACAAATCCGATAAATGGTGCGGGGTTAAAGGCATTGGAATTGGCGATAGAGCATAATGATAGGGCTCATATGCAGGAAACATGTTCAACGGAGGGCAAAGATGAGAATCAAACAGCCGGTGGTGGTGGAGCCCCTGCTCCGAATAGTTGCTATTATATAACATACTCTTTTTCATCATGCAGCGGAATTGGTGCAGGAAAGGATTCTGTCTCACGCGGAGGCACGTGGTGTTCGCCTGCTGCTAATGACAACGGGAGCGATTGCAAGTTTTTATTTTGGAACGGCGATGCGGTTGAACATAAATATTCCAGGGTGGCTATTATTGAAGATGTTGCTAGTAATTATAATGTTAATGCTGTATATGTTTCAAAGAAAGATGATCCGGATTGCTTTATTGTTTCTTATCTGTTTGGAAACGGGGAGATAAGATCAATGCTGGACACGCTGTTAAGAAACACGTTCAGAGATAATAAGGAAGATGGATATATGTTGGGAGGTATTATGAGTGGTTTGCCGGTACGTGGAAATACGGATATTAAATTTCATTATTCCCAAGACCAGAGATTTACAGGCATGTACCACACGCATCCCGATGATAATGTTATTCCGAGCAAATCAGATTTTTATACATTGTACAACATGATTGCCAATTTCTCTGTTGACAAATATTCTTTTTCTTACGTTATTGCAGGTTATCATGAGCTGCTGTATTTACAATTGTCTGATTGGTCTAAATTTCAGAGCGCTTTTGGTGGAATAGGTACACCAGACAATATTAAACAGCATTGGAGAGATTTTTTAAAAAATAACGGAATCACAGATACTAATAACCATAATTTCATGAATTATGATTTAGTCTTTAAAGAACTTGCGAAATTTGGAATTGGTTATCAGATGGTACCGCTTAATCCGAGTTACCTTAGCCCACTGCCTGAAACAGGGTACTACTTTATGAATTATGATAATTCGGGATCATATGATGGTACATATTGGGATACTACAATAAAAGATTGTTTAATAAAATATGGTTTAACTAAATGAGAGAATTTATTATGAAAAAAATAGTTTTATTACTTTTTATAATTCTATTTAGCCCTAAAATCTATGCTCAGACAACGACAGATTCTGCATCTGTGTATGAGGGGATATGGAAATATGAGAACTCAACTACGCATGAGGTATTTACAATTCAATTAAAAAATGTAATTGGAAGCAATGGTCCCAGTAGGATAATGATTTATGGCAGTTATTGTTACACTAAAAATTCTAATGTGATTTTGGATGCCTTGGATAAAATGAAAGGGAAGTGTTATAATCAGTTAGAATGGCAGCAATTGGGATGGAGAGCAAGAATGTCTTTTCCAATTCATATGTATGGAGGGCATGCGAGACGTATTGGCTTGGATTTTGATGATTTGACATACAAAAAATTTGAGGATGGCGGATATGTTCAACTGCTCTCCACAAAGGCCGGAGATGAGAAACTTTTATGGTATCCGCAGAATGGAGAGGGCACAAGGACTTATATCGTAGGTGAGCCGGAAGAGCCGGATGGATTTTCTGTTCCGGTGAACGTGGTGATGACCAAGGTGCATTAGATAGGGGACAGTTGTGGCACAACTTTGCACAATCTTGCAAAAGCTAGCTCGCTTGAGAAACAAGCGAATAAAAAAAAGACAAGCACTTTTGCTTGTCTTTTTTTGTTTATCATTCTTATTTGTTATTTCTATTCGCGGATAGCAGCGATGCCCGGAAGGTCTTTGCCTTCAAGGTATTCCAACATTGCGCCGCCGCCGGTTGAGATGTAGCTTACTTTGTCTGCAAAGCCCATCTGATTAATGGCTGCAACGGAATCTCCGCCGCCAATTAATGTGAATGCTCCGGCTGCTGTTGCATCTGCAAGCGCCTTTGCAATTTGAAGTGTTCCAAATGCAAATTTAGGCATCTCAAATACGCCAACGGGACCGTTCCAAAGAATTGTCTTGGAGGCAAGTATAACTTTTCTCCACTCGTCCAATGTATCTTGCGCAGCGTCCATTCCCATCCAGCCATCTGGAACTTCAGAGTTCTTGCAGCGCTGAGTCTTGGCATCATTGTCAAACTTATCCGCAACTACTATACTGTCGGGAAAATAAAGTTTAACTCCCTTAGCCTGAGCAGCTTTTACAATATCAAGAGCCAAAGGCATCTGGTCATCTTCACAAATTGAAGTACCAATTTTTCCGCCCTGAGCTTTTGCAAATGTGAAAGCCATTCCGCCGCCGATAATCATATTATCTACTTTGTCCAAAAGGTTCTGAAGGATTCCAATCTTTGAGGAAACCTTTGAGCCACCGATAATTGCAGTTACGGGATGCTGAGGATTCTTAAGCACTTTGTCTATGTTAAGAATTTCTCTCTGCATAATGTAACCGAACATTTTATCATTAGGGAAGTATTTGGCAATTAAAGCTGTAGAAGCATGAGCGCGGTGTGCTGTTCCAAATGCATCATTGATGTAGCAATCTGCATAGGAAGCAAGGGTCTTTGTGAACTCCTTCTGGCTCTCTTTAACTTTTGCCTTTGCCGCCTTCTTAACGTCATCAGAAGCGTCATCAGCAAGGTCTCTTGGTTTGCCCTCTTCCTCTGCGTAAAACCTCAGATTCTCAAGCAATAGCACTTGCCCGGGCTGTAAATTTTTAGCCTGCTCCTGAGCCTTCATGCAATCAGGCGCAAACTCAATTTTAGCTCCCAGCAATTCCTCTATTTTGTAAATAATGTGCTTCAAAGAGAACTTATCCGCAACACCTTTAGGTCTTCCAAGGTGAGACATTAGAATCAATGCTCCGCCGCCCTCAAGAACTTTCTTAAGAGTAGGGATTGCAGCTCTGATTCTTGTATCATCGGTAACTTTAAAATTTTCATCCAATGGGACGTTAAAGTCAACTCTGACGATGACTTTCTTTCCCTTAAAATTGTAAGTGTCAATGTTTTGCTGCATATACGTATGTATTAAATTGTTAATTTCTTTTAGGTCTCGACAGTTAAATTGCCCGCCGCAATAAGTGCGGTACAGAGGACCGCTGCCGCAGCATGTGCAAAACGCGCACCGCTTTTGCTGCTGCGAAATTACAAAAAAAGCCTCTCTTTGTTGCCGTTAAACCATTATTCCCTAACTTTGAGCAACCTATTTTAAAAACAAAACCATGAAAAATATTAAAACCATCCTCTGCAGCACGTTGGCGGGGGCAATGATGCTTTGTTGCAATTTATCTTATTGTCAGCCTGTTCCGGCAAATCATGAAATGGACAGTGATATTGAGCAAACTTTATGGATATTTGAAGATATGATGTTAACCCATATAAATTTGCAGAAAGATTCTGCCTTTTTTCTGCTAAAAGGAGAGGTGAAAAGCATAGAACAAGATAACGATCTGGCAGAAGACCTGCCCTATTCCAGAAATTTTAATGAAAATGAAAACTGTTGTTCCGTCACATTCGACACGGGAGGAAATGTTACAAATTACAATGATTGGAACTACGTTTACGAAGGCGGGAAAATACTATACAGAGTCTGCGATAGACAAAAAAGAAAACACGTATATGAATACGATAAATCAGGAAACATATCGGTAATAAAATATTTTTGTCCCGCAGACGACAAGGCATGCATGTACAAAATTTACCACACATACGATGACCGCGGGAATATGACAGAGCGCAGAACTGTTGCCTCAAACAGAAAAGGGAAGGAAACTATGGTATCGGATGTTCTGTTTAAGTATTATGAGAATGGCATGCCGGCAGAGAAAAAGATCTTAATCCACGCGGAATTATATTGGGTTCACGGAGCGGGTGGAATAGATGCGGAGGTGTCGTTTATATATGATGAGAAGGGAAGACTGACGGAGGAAACAAGCATTTACCCCACCAGAAAGGGGGGAACATATGTGAACTACATGCACAAATTCACATACAATGATAAGGGTGATTTAGCCACAATGGAGGAGAAGGAACACATACCTCTTCAAGACAATTTCGTTAACCGCTCCCACATATATAGCTACGAGTATGATAAAAAAGGAGATAAAATAAATTGCAGTGAGGATATCACCGGGAAATACGATATGGATCCAGAGCACCCTAAAAGACCGTCACAGGATGTTATTAGCGGCCGTATTGTATCAAAATACAATTACACCAGAGACACTGCGGGAAACCTGATTTCATACTCTTCAACAGATTCTTTAGGAAACATGTATTCCGCTGAATATGAGTATGATAACCATGGCAATTGGATAACCAAGACAGAATACAGGGGCGGTATGCCACGTAGAATTACAAAAAGAAAAATAGAATATTACCGGTAGGCCGCAAATACACAAATCGTTTTTCCAAGGGTGAGAAATATTAGTTTTTGTATTTTGGCTCCTGCCCAAGTTTAAAAAATTGCTTCTGAGCGGTACAAAAGTTATCTTTGCGACAAATGACAGAACCTCAAATCATAGTAGAAAATCCGCATTGCTGGAAAGACTACGAAATCATAGATTCCGGAGACGGGTATAAGCTGGAGCGTTTTGGTACTTACGTGCTTGCGCGCCCTGAGCCTAAAGCGTTATGGAGCAAAAGCTTGCCCGATAGCGAGTGGGAGAAGCTGGCGTATACTCAATTTGTTCCGGGTGCCGGTTTTGGAAAACAGGGCAAGGAGGATAGCGGCACATGGGAGAAACTCAAAAAAATGCCTGAACAATGGACGATAGAATATTCTAATACTGAAAGAATTGCCTCTGAGTGGTCAGAAAAAAGGCATGGATTTGCCAGAGGCTCGGACGGTTCAGTGGGAAATGAGGCAAAGCTTGACGGCTTGCATATGAAGTTGCGTCTTGGTCTTACATCATTCAAACACGTCGGAGTGTTTCCGGAGCAGGCGCCAAATTGGGACTGGATATATGCACGCACAAAAATGTTGGTGGATAAACTGTCTGTAAATAAAATGGATACCAAACCCGTCGGGAATAATGACGGTGGCATCAAAATTTTAAATTTGTTTGCCTATACGGGTGCAGCTTCACTTGCGGCACGTGCGGCAGGTGCGGATGTTACTCATCTGGACTCTGTTAAACAGGTTGTTGCATGGGCGAAGGAGAATATGGAGCTTAGCGGTTTGGATAATATCAGATGGATTATAGATGATGCGCTTAAGTTTGTTAAAAGAGAGGCCAGACGCGGCAATTTATATGATGGCATGATACTTGACCCTCCCGCATACGGACATGGCCCGGAGGGCGAAAGGTGGAAGTTGGACGAATTGCTTTTTGATATGCTGTCCGAGTGTGCCAAAATCGTTGCGCCTAAAAATGCGTTTGTTGTACTTAATTTATATTCAAATGGTTATTCAGCCCTGCTTGCAAACACGCTGCTTAATAAGGCTTTTGGAGGAGAGGGGAAATTTAGTTGCGGAGAACTAGTTTTAAAAGACAAGTTTGAGAAGATTATACCTCTGAGTGTTTACTCTAGGATGACAAGATAGTTTCAACAAAAGAGATTGAAAAAATGAATATAATAACATCTGTTAATACCCTATTTAACCTGCTGTTTATACGCTGGAATGTTTCTCCATACCTTTTGCATATTGGACATTTTGCTGTTAGGTGGTATGGCATTCTTTTTATAACGGGCTTTATATTAGGTTATTGGATGTTTACAAAGTTCTACAAGGCAGAGGCGCTTCCTCTAAAGTTGCTGGACCCGATGCTTTATATGCTTTTGATTTGCGCCCTGGTTGGAGCGCGTCTTGGTCATATAATCTTCTATGAACCACACTATTATTTTGTTGAGCATCCGGAGGAGATTCTTAAAGTATGGCACGGCGGGCTTGCAAGTCACGGCGGCGCAATTGCAATTTTGTTTGGAGTGTGGTGGTATGTTCACAAGTATGGCAAGCAGTATCATTTTGATTTCTTGTGGGTTATGGATAGGCTCGCGATAGCTGTTCCCTTTGCGGGTATGTTTATCAGGCTTGGAAATCTCATGAACTCAGAGATTTACGGAGTTACGACATCTCTTCCTTGGGGTTTCATTTTTGAGCGCAACGGAGAGCTGATGCCAAAACATCCCACTCAACTTTATGAGGCGCTTTCATATTGCCTGATTGGCGTAATTATGGTGCTGATTTATTGTTATGCCCATAAGAAAGTTCACAGAGGATTTTTATTTGGTCTTTTTCTTACGCTTCTGTTTGCCGCCAGATTCTTTATTGAATTTGTCAAAGAGCCGCAAGAAGCCTTTGAAAATAATATGTCTTTAGACATGGGGCAGTGGCTAAGCATTCCGTTTATTTTGGTTGGCCTGTTCTTCCTCATCAGGAGTTTTTACATAAAAACTCCAACCAGGATTTACCCTGTAGAAACTCCGGCCGTTAAATAATTTGCGCCATTGCAAATGATTGATAGTCAAAATATATTTTCTGAAATAATTAAAGTTCCCGCAGATTATGATATGCTCTGCATCCTTGGCCCCACCGCAAGCGGCAAGACAAAGTTTGCCGTTGAGTGCGCAAAAAAAATCTCGGATGCGCATTTGCAAAACAGACGCGGAGGATTTCAAAAAGTTGAAGGTCAATCATTTGTTGCGGAAATAATTTCTGCTGACTCGCGACAGGTTTACCGCGGGATGGATATTGGTACGGGAAAGGATTTGGAGGAATATGACGGTGTGCCGTATCACTTAATTGATATTGTGGAGGCGGGTGAAAAATACAATGTTTTCCGGTATAAGCAGGATTTCCAAAAGGTTTACGATGAGATAGTTGCGCGCGGAGCATTTCCAATTCTCTGCGGCGGAAGCGGTTTATATATAGAGGCCGTTTGCACCGGTTATGAGCTGAAAGAAGTTGCCCCTGACCACGCGCTTAGGGAGGAGCTGGAGAAGAAAGAGATGCCGGAACTTATTCAAATGCTTGCGGAATTAAAAGCAAGCAACAACTCTGAGCCACACAACAATACAGACTTTGACAGCAAGAAGAGAGTTATCCGCGCAATTGAAATTGAAAAAGCTGAGGCGGCGGGGAGATCAGAGAAAAGTGGTATATGTGGTGAGGACGCAGAGGGGAAACCTGTCGGGATAAAAATAAAAGTCAAATATATTGGTCTTAATCCGGACAGGGAAATACGCAATGCGCGTATTGACAGAAGATTACAGCAGCGGCTGGACGGCGGCATGGTAGATGAGGTGAAGAAACTTTTGGATGGCGGCATAAAAGCCGAAGACCTGATTTATTACGGATTGGAATATAAGTTTGTGACTCAGTATATTACGGGACAGCTGAGCTTTGATGAAATGAAGGAGCATCTTGCAATTGCAATTCATCAGTTTGCAAAAAGGCAGATGACCTGGTTCCGGGGAATGGAGAGGAAAGGGATAAATATTGAGTGGATAAAACTACCCGAGTAAATAAATTCCCCACATTAAATGTGTTGTTTGGTAGAGTATTTGAGAGTAATCTGTCTGTGGTTGAATATTTTAAAAATTCATAATATGAAAAAGATTTTAACGGCGGTGGCAGTTTGTGCGGCATTTTTAATGACTGCGCAATATGCTGGTGCACAAAAGGTTTCAGACCTGGAATTTGAAAATGTGAAAGATTTGATAGCCCAGGGGAGGGCGATTATGATTGGACAGGCGGAGAAGGGGACGGCGGATAGCGCGTATTATTATCGTTTGCCAAATAGAATGAATGGTGTTGTTCGCAAGGAGCTTTGGGATTTGGGAAAAAATTCTGCCGGTATTGCTATTAGATTTTCATCTAATGCAAAGTGCATTGGCCTTAAATGGACACTGATAAATAATTTCAGCATGGCTCACATGGCTGGTACAGGTATCAGAGGATTAGATATTTACACTCTTGCAGATTATGCAAATCCGTCTGATGGAGTTGATAAAAGTGCAAATACCGGAGAAAAATTTAAGGAGGCGTTTAAATCTCTTGGCAAGGATGCAAAAAGAGTTGGAAAGAAAGCGGTTAATACTGTGACTGGTAAAAGCAACTGGATTTATGTTGGCGTTGTTTTTCCTAACGGAAAAAATTCCTCCAGCGTTTTTGTCCGCAAGATGGATGGAACTCAAAGAGAATATTTGATGTATTTGCCTCTGTATGATGGTATTGAGAATCTTGAGATTGGAGTTGACAGCAGTGCTAAAATTTCTGCTCCTCAGTCAGCAGATTTGCTTCCTGCAAATGTTCAGGGTCAGTCAAGCAAAAAATTGCCAATTGTATTTTATGGAACAAGCGTAACTCAAGGCGGGTGCGCTTCTCGTCCCGGTATGGCATATCCTGCAATCGTTGAGCGCGCTCTTGGAAGAGAGACAATTAATCTGGGCTTCAGCGGCAACGGACGCATGGATAAATCAATGGCAAATTTTGTAACCAAGATTCCTGCATCTGCGTATGTAATTGATTGCCTGGCAAATTGCGATTATAATATGGTCAGAGACAGTTCAGATTATTTCATTACCAAGATTGCTGCGGCGCATCCAAATGTCCCCGTGGTAATGGTTACAAATTATAGATATCCTCAGCAGAACGTAAGTTCTTCTTTACAAGAAGAGATGGATAAAGAGAATGCTCTTTGGAAATCTATTTTTGAGAGACTGGCTAAGAAATACACTAATCTCCATTACTTAGATATCTCAGGAAATGTAATTGACAATGAAGATACTGTAGATGGTACTCATTTGACAGACAGAGGATTCACCCATATTGCACAGGAGTTCATTGGGGAATTAAGATCCGTGATGGATTAATAATCCTCTCCTCTTTGTTCCGCACGGCGCATATCTTTTTGCTTTATGGTTTCACGTTTATCATACTCTTTCTTGCCTCTGGCAAGTGAGATGTTGAGTTTTGCGTAGCCATTATCTGCAATGAACAGGCGAGAAGCAACTATCGTGAGTCCCTTCTCTTTTACAGAGCGTTGCAGCTTTTTAAGTTCTTTCTTTTTAAGCAGCAGCTTGCGGTCTCTTTTGGGGTCTTTGCGGTTGTAGCTGGCCCACCAGTAATCCGCTATATGCATCCCCTTGACGTACAGCTCTCCGTGGTCAAAGAAGCAATAACTATCTACAAGAGAGGCTTTTCCGGCCCTGATGGATTTAATCTCGGTACCGGCCAGGACAATTCCGGCGGTGTAGTTTTCCAGAAATTCGTACTCGAATCCCGCCTTCTTGTTCTTTATATCTATCTTGCTTTTAGTCTTTTGCATATTCAGCTTCCGCGCAATCTGCCTCTGCGGCAGAGCGGTGCAAAGTTAATCAAATTCCCCGTGTCTAATAATTGCGTATAAATTCAAATAATTGTTATATTTGTGAACTGATTATCCAAAAAAATTAGATGTACAGTTTAAATAAAGAGAAAACAAATGTGATTCTGGCTCTGTATAAGGAGCCTAGGAGCGTGTTCCGTTTGAATGATATAGCTGCTGTTATAGAGGAGCCGCGCCCTGATGCTTTGTATAAACGTCTGAACTATTACGTTCAAAGCGGTAAGATTTTGAACCCTCGCAAAGGAATATATGCGAAGGAAAATTTTAATATGGAGGAACTTGCCGGTATACTATATACGCCGTCTTACATTTCATTTGAATCCGTCCTCCAGAGTAAAGGAATTATATTTCAGTATAATTCAACAATTACAATGGCTAGTTACCTTAGCAGGAAAGTGAAAGTTAATGATACAGAGGTTGTTTACCGCAAAATTAAATCGGAGATATTGGTAAATCCGGTCGGGATACAAAATGTTAATAATAAGAGTATTGCAACAACAGAAAGAGCTTTGCTGGATACGATGTATCTGAACAAAAATTATACTTTTGATAATATTCCTTCTTTAGACAAGAAACTTCTTGCAGAAATATTGCCCATTTATAATTCAAAAATTTTAGCAAGGAGATTGAACAAGCTCTTAAATTCTGTTTAAAATTTTATGTAAAATGTTTGATAAAAATAAACATAGATTGTATATGTTTCAGATACTGAAAGATATTTATTCAGATGTGAAACTTGCTGAATGCCTTGGATTTAAGGGTGGGTCTGCATTGATGTTTTTTTATGACTTGCCACGTTTTTCCGTTGACTTGGATTTTAATTTGCTGGACGATACAGAGCAAAAAACAGTTCATAACAAGCTGAAGGCCATTTTGCAGAAATACGGAAAAGTTGCGGATGAAGCTGAAAAATACTTTGGGCTTATTTTAGTGTTGGATTATGGTGCAGGAGAAAGAAAATTAAAGGTGGAAATATCTACAAGACAATATGATAACTACTATGAAATAAAAAATTTATTTGGAGTAGCAGTAAAAGTGCTGGCAGAGCCGGATATGTTTGCGCACAAACTTTGTGCGTTGCTGGATAGAAAGGAGGTTACCAACAGAGATATTTTTGATTGTTGTTTCTTTATGCAAAAACATGTGCCAATTAATAATATGATAGTTGAGGAACGCATGAAAATGAAACTTGCCGATTATATTCAAAAGTGCATAGATAAATTAAATAAGATGAGCGACAGGGGATTGTTAAATGGACTTGGAGAATTGACAGATGAAGAGACAAAGAAATTTGTCCGCACTAAAATGAGAGCTGAAACAATCTCTTTATTAAAGTTTTACAAAGATTATCCGATATTGTCATCTTAGAATTATGTGCGTCCCTATGAGGCTCCTTATTAATAAAAAAGACGAGCAGTTTTTCTGCTCGTCTTAATTATTGTTGGAGTATGCGGACTATTTAGTTCTCGCAGCAGCTGACAAGATTTCTGTCTCCGTAGCCATCATCAATTTTTGATACAGCCGGCCAGAACTTGTTCTCTTTCACCCACTCCAGCGGATAAGCCGCAGTCATGCGAGAATACTTGTGAGCCCAATTATCTGAGCAGCACTCCAATGCAGGATGCGGAGCATTTGCAAGAGGATTATCGTGAGCATCATATTCTCCGCTCTTAATCTTCTCGCACTCGCCCTTAATTGTCTTAAGAGCATCTATGAATCTGTCCATCTCCTCCTTTGGCTCGCTCTCCGTAGGCTCAATCATAAGTGTCTCATGTACAGGGAATGACAATGTAGGAGCATGGAATCCAAAGTCCATTAATCTCTTTGCAATTTCACCTGAACCAACGCCATATTTCTCTTTAAAATCACGACAGTCTATTAAGCACTCATGTGCAACTCTTCCAGTTGCTCCTGCGTAAACAACCTCATAATCAGGATGCAAGCGCGCCGCAATATAATTTGCATTAAGAATAGCAACTTCAGATGCCTCTTTAAGTCCCTCTGCGCCAAGAAGTTTAATATAAGCATGAGTAATAGGAAGCAGCATTGCATTTCCGTAAGCGGATGCGCTGACAGACTCCATATCTCTTCCGCCGGTCTCTGAATCATAAGGACTGCCAGGCAGATAAGGCTTCAAAGTGCTTGTGCAGCAGATAGGTCCAACGCCGGGACCGCCGCCTCCGTGAGGCATTGCAAAAGTCTTATGCAAATTCAAGTGGCAAATATCCGCACCAATTGTTGCAGGATTTGTAAGACCAACCTGAGCATTCATATTTGCACCGTCCATGTAAACCATTCCGCCGCAGCTGTGAATGATATCCATGATCTCTTTAATCTTAACCTCAAAAACTCCGTGAGTAGAAGGATATGTAATCATTAGGCCTGCAAGGTTATCCTTGTTAGCTTCTGCCTTCTCTTTAAGTTCATCTACATTAATATTTCCGCGGTCATCGCAGCCTACAAGAACAATTTCATATCCCGCCATTGCAGCACTTGCCGGATTTGTCCCGTGTGCGGAAGTTGGGATAATCATTACGTTTCTGTTCTCTTTTCCTGTAGCTTTGTAATATCTTCTTATTGTTGTAAGACCTGCGTATTCCCCTGCTGCTCCGGAATTTGGCTGCAAAGAGCAGGCGTCAAAACCGGTAATTGTGCAAAGGTCTTTTTCAACCTCTCTAATCAGCTGCATATAACCTTCCACCTGATTTTTAGGTGCAAGAGGGTGAACGTTGGTAAGTTCGCTCCAGCTAAGCGGCATCATCTCAACGGCAGCATTAAGCTTCATTGTGCATGAGCCAAGAGGAATCATTGAATGTGCAAGTGAAATATCCTTGCGCTCAAGCATTTTGATGAATCTCATCATTGCAGTCTCTGAATGATAAGAGTTGAAAACGCTCTCTGTTAAAATAGGGGTTTCTCTCTGCATGAAGCCGTCCAAGTTTTTGCAGCAGCAATGTCCGCCTTCTTGTGCGGCGCCCATTTCTGCACCATGGCAGCATCCTTGTCCGTGTCCCTCTCCGCCGTGGCAGCAAGGCTCAATTCCAAATATCGGAAGAATCTTATGTACCTCTTCTTTGCATGAAAGCTCATCAAAGCTTATGCGGATGAAACCATCGGGAGTATAATAGAAATTAAAGCCGGCATCCTCAGCTTTCTTGCGGATTGCTGCAACATCAAATTTGCATGAGCCTCCTTCACATCCCTGAATTTCAATTGTGTCAAAGAAATGCTCATCTGCAACGGCCAGCTTGTAGCCAGCCTCTCTCAAATGGCGCGCTACTCTGTGGGCAAATTTTGAAGCGTTCTCTGCAATGGAAGTAATTCCCTCAGGTCCATGATAAACCGCAAACATTCCCGCCATTGTGGCGTTCAAAGCAGTTGCGGTGCAGACATTAGAAGTCGCCTTCTCCCTCTTAATATGCTGTTCGCGGGTCTGAAGAGCTAGTCTAACTGCCTTATTTCCAAGACGGTCAACAGAAACTCCAATAATTCTGCCCGGAATAAATCTCTTGTATTCATCTTTTGTAGCCATATAGCCTGCCACAGGTCCGCCAAAGCCCATAGGAAGTCCAAGTCTTTGCGTACTCCCGACAGCTACGTCTGCGCCCCACGCTGCGGGCTCTTTTAGCATTGCAAGGGAAAGGATATCGCAGTATGCCGTTACAAGTGCATCATTATCATGCATTTTCTTGCAGAACTCCGCATAGTCCCTAACCTCTCCGTTGGCTGCAGGATACTGAACCAGCGCTCCAAAACACATAGGGTCAACCTGATACGTCTTGTAATCTCCTGTCTGAATGACAAATCCAAGACCTGTAGCACGTGTCTTAAGCACGGAAAGTACCTGAGGGAAAATGTTTTGATCAACAAAAATCACATTTTTCCCCGCCTTAACGGCGTTGCGGCTGCGGACATTGTACATCATTCTCATAGCCTCTCCTGCAGACTGCGCATCGTCCAGCATAGAGCAGTTGGACAACGGAAAGCCTGTAAGTGAGCTAATTACTGTTTGGAAAATCAGAAGGGCCTCCAGACGGCCTTGTGAAATCTCAGCCTGATAAGGGGTGTAGGAGGTATACCAGCAAGGATTTTCAAAAATATTCCTCACAATTACCGGAAGCACGCCGGTGCCATAAAACCCCTGTCCAATCAAAGAGCGGAAGTTCTTGTTCTTTCCAACCATCTCCTTAAGTTTTGCCAGGTATTGATTTTCCGTCATTGGAGCGTCCATCTCCAAATCCTTCTTTAATAAAATGTTCTCCGGAACAGTTTGTTTAACAAGCTCTTCCATAGAATTAACCTTAAGAGCGGAAAGCATCTCCCTGATATCTTTCTCTCTTGGGCCTATGTGTCTTTGCGCAAATGATAATGTCATATATGTAAGTGTTTTATTCTTTAAATTTAGAGCGAAAGGCAAAGATATAATAATCTATCGTGAGTAAAAAGAGTGTATAAAACAAAAAAGTACTAAATTTGCCGCACTAAAACCTATACATAATAAAATATGAGTTTACTAAGCGAAAAAATCTCCGATTTGCAGAAGCGTACAGCTCAAGCATTGCAGGGAGGAGGTGAAAAGGCCGTTGCAAAACAAATTGCAATGGGCAAGCTCCCAGCCAGGGAGCGCATTAGGCAGCTATTAGACGAGGGAACGTTTTATGAGTACGATTTGTTCATTCAGCATGACGCTAAAGAGTTTGGAATGGACAAAAAAATTCTTGCCGGAGACGGAGTGGTTATTGGTACCGGCAAGATTAACGGCCAGCCGGTAGCAATTTATGCTCAGGACTTTACGGTTGCCGGGGGTTCCCTTGGCAGTATGCATGCAAGAAAGATTACCAAAATAATGGATTACGCCTTAAGGATGAGAATTCCGCTGATTGGAATTAATGATTCCGGCGGTGCGCGTATCCAGGAAGGTGTTAATTCTCTTGCGGGTTATGGAGAAATCTTCTTCAGAAACACACTTAACAGCGGCGTAATTCCGCAGATTTCAGTCATTTTGGGACCATGCGCAGGTGGCGCAGTTTATTCTCCCGCATTGACTGATTTTGTTTTTGTGGTAGATAAGATTTCTAAAATGTTTATCACGGGTCCGGAGGTTATCAAATCAGTTCTTGGAGAAGAGATTGATATGGAGAGTCTTGGCGGAGCCCGCGTTCATTGTGAAATTACGGGTAATGCCCATTTCTTTGCAGAGACAGAGGAGCAGTGCTTTAAACAAATAAAGACTTTGCTTTCATATTTGCCTGCAAATAACAAGGTTGCTGCTGTAGTTAAAAAGACAGAGGAGCCGGACAAGAAGTACAAGATTGAGAAAATTGTCCCTGCTGATGCAACCGCTCCTTATGATGTCCGCAACGTTATCAGGTCCTTGACAGACAGCTCAGATTTTATTGAGGTTCAGGAACTTTGGGCAAAGAACATTGTTGTGGGCTTTGGAAGAATGCACGGAAAGACAGTTGGCTTTGTTGCCAATCAGCCGTTGTATCTTGCCGGAGTGCTGGATTGCGACTCTTCAGATAAGGCAGCTAAGTTCATAAGATTCTGTGATGCCTTTAATATCCCGATAGTTACTTTGGAGGATATGCCGGGTTATCTGCCTGGAGTTGACCAGGAGCACGCAGGTGTTATCAGGCATGGAGCAAAAGTTCTTTATGCATATTCAGAGGCCACGGTTCCAAAGATTACCGTTATCCTTAGAAAGGCATACGGAGGAGGCTATATTGCAATGAACTCCCGCCACTTAAGAGCAGATTTTGTTTTTGCATGGCCGACAGCAGAGATTGCAGTTATGGGACCGGAAGGGGCAGCAAACATTATTTTCCGCAAGGAAATTATGGAGGCCGCAGATCCTGAGGCAATGAGAAAACAAAAAGTTGCAGAATATAAAGAGAAGTTTGCAAATCCTTATGTAGCAGCATCAAAGGGTTATATAGATTCAGTTATCAACCCTGCCGACACAAGGAAATTTATACTTCAGTCTCTAGAGATTTCAGTTGACAAATACGCCGGCGGTCCTAGCAAGAAGCACGGCCTTCCACCATTTTAATAGTTCTCACAGAGTTTTGTTTAACTTAAAAAGTGAGGTAAAAAATGAAAAAAGCTGAAACTAAATCTACAACAATAAAAAAGAGTACTAAGCGTAATTATAAGATTTCTTCATTGGCAGCCGCAAAGGAAGAGGGTGCGAAGGTAACGCAACCTAAGCCCGATGTTGCAAAGGATCTAGAGAAAAAATTTGATGATAAGGAAAAGGAGCTGAATAAAGAGGAGAAGAAAGTACGTGCTATTCCGGAGGTTGCCGATGCGGTAGTTACTCCTGCGGCCGAGCAGGCAAAACATCTGCAGCTGCATGAAGAAGGAACGGCGTATAAAACTTTCTTCACCAAGAAATTTCTTGAGCGCAAGAAGTGGCAGGCCCCTGATATTACAAAAGTGCTTTCTCATATCCCCGGTTCTGTAATTCAGATATTTGTGAAGCCTGGAGATGAGGTCCGCAAGGGAAGCAAACTTATGATTTATGAGGCAATGAAGATGAAAAATGTTGTCAATGCCCCATACGATGGAAAAATCAAAGAGGTTAATGTAAAAGTTGGAGAGCACCTTCCTAAAGATTCTGTGCTGGTGACTTATGAGAAGTTTCATGCTGCCGCATCTGAGGAGCATGGGCGCGGACATCACCATCGCAGCAGGAGATAGAGCTCCCGACAGAATATTTAATTGAATTTTAGTTACTTGCAGAGTCACTTTTAGCGTACTCTGCAAGTTGGTTTATAGGGATGGAGAGAAAGGTAACAACGGAGAAGGGAAAAGAGGGGGAGGATATTGCCCTTGAATTCTTGCAAAGCAAGGGTTTGAGGCTGTTGTCCCGCAACTGGAGGTGCGGACATCTGGAGCTGGATATTGTGATGGAAGATGATAAGATGCTGCATATAGTGGAGGTGAGGAGCAGAGAGTATCCGGTTGTTATTGAGCCCTTCGCCACAGTTGACGCTGCAAAGCGGAAAAAGGTAATCGCCGCCGCAGCAGGGTTCGTTAAAAGAAACCGTATTAAGAAAGAGGTTGTATTTGATGTGGTATCCGTGGTGTTTATGCCACAGGGACATACCGTTGAGTATTTCCCAAATGCATTTGCGCCGTCTTGGTAATAAAAAATTCTTACCTTAGTGAATTAATTGAAGAGATTTTAGAAATGGAGAGTAACAAATATTGTATCATAATGGCCGGCGGAGTTGGAAGCCGCTTTTGGCCTGTAAGCAGGAACGCGACACCTAAACAATTTCTGGATATTTTGGGAACCGGTGAGTCATTTTTGCAGGCGACTGTTCACAGATTTGAGAAAATTATTCCGGCGGAGAATATTATAATTGTTTCCGCCATGCAGTATAAAGATTTGATAAAGAAGCAAATACCAGAACTGCTGGATGAAAACATTTTGCTGGAAACCCGCCGCAGAAATACGGCGCCTTGTATTGCTTATGCAACCTACAAGCTGTATAAAAAACATCCGGATGCGTGTGTTGTTGTCACCCCTTCTGACCATTTAATTATAAATGAGGAGGCTTTTCTGGATACTGTAAGTACGGTGCTGGATCATGCGGCCGGGACAAAAGAACTTTATACGCTTGGAATTAAACCTACAAGACCTGAAACGCAATATGGTTATATTCAAGCAAATAAGGCTCAGTCTAAACAAATTAACGGGCATACCGCTTATCAGGTAAAGACATTTACGGAGAAGCCTAATGCGGACCTTGCAAAAGTATTGGTGAAGAGCGGAGAGTTTTTGTGGAATTCCGGAATTTTTGTTTGGAATCTGGAGGCAATTAAAACGGAGCTGGAGAAATATTTGCCGGATGTCGCGGCACAGTTCAAAGACATTTCGGACGTTTATTATACTTCCGCAGAGCAGAAAGCGGCGGATGATGCTTATGAGGCATGCACCGGAATATCAATAGATTACGGAGTAATGGAGAAGACCTCCAAGAGCTGGGTGTTTGAGGCTTCATTTGGCTGGAGCGATCTGGGAACATGGGAGAGCCTGTATGTCCACAATGAGAAAGATGCCGATAATAACATGGTTGTGGCCGATGCAAAAATGATGGTTAACACAAAAGATTCCATCGTGGTTTCAAATGAAGCGGGAAAGCTGGTGGTAGTTAAAGGATTGCAGAATTACATGGTCATCAGCACCAAAGATGTTCTGCTGGTCTGCCCAAGAGATGAGAAAGGTTTTAAAGAGATTTTCACAGACCTGGCGGTTAAAGATTTATCTAAGTATCAATAATATAGCACATTTAATTGCTATAAGAATAAAATAATAATCCCGACAGATTAACTGTCGTGATAACAATATTTAAACAAAACAATTTATGACACCTGTAAAAGTTAACGTACAAAGCGAGATAGGCCGCTTGAAAGGGGTAATACTTCACACCCCCGGAGCTGAGGTGGAGAACATGACGCCTCGCACTGCACAGCGCGCTTTATACAGTGACATCCTAAATTTGTCAATAGCCCAAAAAGAATATGCACAGCTTAACGGCGTGCTTAAGAAGTACACAAAAACTTATCAAGTTAATGACTTGCTAAAAACTGTCCTGGATGACAGAATGCAAAGAGATACCCTGGTAAGGAAAATTTGTTCCGTGGAAAATGCCCTGGATTATTTCGATGCTCTTATGGACCTGAATTCCAAGGAACTAACAACTCTTTTGATAGAGGGGTTGCCGGCAAAAATTGATACCTTGACGGCATACATTAAAGATGAGTACTACGCATTAAGTCCTTTGTATAATTTTTATTTTACTCGCGACGCGTCCGCTTCCGTTGGAAAAGATGTGCTGATTTGCAAGATGGCAAATCAGGTGAGAGTGCGTGAATCCATGATTATGCAGGCAATTTTTGAATGTCCGCAATTATTTGATTGCGAGATGATTAATGCAAACGATTACTCTCATGAAAAAGTTGGCGAGGGGGGAATTGCAGGGAGCCAGGTTAATGCCGGTCTTACCATAGAGGGCGGAGACGTTGAAGTTGTTAATGACCATATCCTTTTGATTGGTAACGGGTTGCGCACAAGCACCCAGGGAATTGACATGATGATTTCCCGTTTTTGCAAAGACAAAACAGAAGGAGAAAAATATATTCTTGTGCAGGAGCTTCCTGGAAATGTTGAGTCATTTATCCATCTTGATATGGTGTTTACAATGCTAGACAGAGACAGCTGCCTGATTTATGAACCGCTGATACTTGGTGATAATGAGTACAGAACGGTGCTTATAACAATAGATAACGGGAAAGTAAAAAGCATAAAAACTGTCGCGAATATAATTAGCGCGCTTAGACGTCTTGGCGTTGATTTGAAACCTGTTATCTGCGGCGGGGATGATGAGTGGAATGAGGAGAGAGAGCAGTGGCACAGCGGAGCAAACAGTTTTGCCCTTGCACCTGGAAAAGTTTTTGCTTATGCCAGAAATATCCATACTATTGAGGCGATGAATGATAGTGGTTATGAGGTTCTTGCGGCAAAAGATGTGATTGCGGGGAAGAAAGATTTGGATTCGTATAAGCGTTGTGTTGTTACTATTGAGGGAAGCGAGCTTCCGCGCGGTGGCGGCGGCGCAAGGTGTATGACCATGCCGGTTGTGAGAGAGAAGATATAGACTTTGGGCACGCGTTCTTTAATTTGTATATTTGCAGCCGTAAAATTTTAAGAGATGACAAAAGAAGAAATTGAACAGCTCTTGCAGAAGATAGAAAATCTTAAAGCTCAGAAACTGCAAGATGTTGAGGACATTAGAGTAAAGCTTCTTGGAAAGAAGGGAGAGATTACCAAAATGTTTGAAGAGTTCCGCGGTGTGTTGCCGGAACAGAAAAAAGAGTTTGGACAAAAGCTGAATTTGCTTAAGACTAAAGCTGCGGAGAGAATTGAGGCGTTGAGGGAAGGCTTTGAGAATGGGCAACTTGCAGGGGGCAAGAAGTTTGATTTTACAAAACCGGGAGACAAGTTTGAGCTTGGAACCCGCCATCCGATTTCTATTGCGAGAGAGGAAATTTTGAACATCTTTGGAAAATTTGGTTATGCGGTTGCAGAAGGGCCTGAGATTGAGGATGACTGGCATGTATTTACGGCTCTTAATTTTCCTCCTGACCATCCCGCCCGCGATATGCAGGATACGTTTTTTATTAATCCCGACGGCAATGACCCAATTTTGCTGAGGACTCATACAAGTTCTGTCCAGGTTAGGACAATGGAGCGTATGCCTCTGCCTATCAGGGTTGTATGTCCTGGAAGAGTTTTCAGAAATGAAGCAATTTCCGCACGTGCACATTGCATTTTCCATCAGGTAGAA
Source organism: Bacteroidales bacterium (assembly GCA_022647615.1). Classification (NCBI taxonomy): domain Bacteria; kingdom Pseudomonadati; phylum Bacteroidota; class Bacteroidia; order Bacteroidales; species Bacteroidales bacterium. The sequence continues at coordinate 558,949 of JALCKZ010000001.1, read as the reverse complement.
GGACTTTACATAGATAAAAATGTCTCCTTTGCAGATTTAAAGCAGGCTATCCTTTTGTTTGTGCAGGAGATGTTTGGACCCGATACAAAAATTAGAATGAGACCTTCATATTTTCCTTTCACAGAGCCAAGTACGGAGGTTGATATCAGCTGCAATATTTGCGGCGGAAAGGGTTGCAATATTTGCAAAGGTACTGGCTGGCTGGAGATTATGGGCGCCGGAATGGTTGACCCTAACGTATTGGAAGCAAGCCATATAGATAGTACAAAATATACAGGTTTTGCTTTTGGAATGGGTATAGAGAGAATTGCAATGCTTAAGTGGCAGGTTAATGATCTTAGGCATTATTTTGAGAATGATGTGCGGTTCTTGCGTGAGTTCCAGAGTGTAATCTAATTTTGCAGATTAAAAGGAACTTTATATCTTTGCACTCCCCAAAGGGGAATCGCGGAAATAGCTCAGTTGGTAGAGCGCAACCTTGCCAAGGTTGAGGTCGCGGGTCCGAGTCCCGTTTTCCGCTCAAAAAAAAAGGCAGACATCTCGTCTGCCTTTTTTTGTAGGAGGTAAGAGAATCGAACTCTTATTTGAAGAATGAGAATCTTCTGTCCTAAACCGTTAGACGAACCTCCCGTGTTGTCCTCTGCGGCGTTTTGGCCGTTTTGGGAGTGCAAATATATGCAATTTTTTTTATGCTGCAAGCATTTAAGGGCTTAAGCAGCAAACATCAGAAATGCTCTGTAAACCACAAAAGCAACTATCCAGGCCAGTACAAGAGTATAACATACAGTGAATGCTGCCCATTTCCAGCTTCCCGTCTCATTTTTAATTGCTCCTATAGTTGCAACGCACGGGAAATATATCAGAGTGAAAAGCATTAGGCTCAAGGCAATTGCAGGGGTCAAATCTATTACGGCATTTAAAACTCCAAGCGTGCTGACTACAATTTCCTTTGCGGCAACTCCGCTAAGCAGCGCAACGCTTACTTTCCAGTTGAACCCAAGCGGCTTCATTACAGGCTCAATAAATTGCCCGAGCATCATCAAAAATGAATTCTGTTCTGTCGGGAAATAACTTAAAGCCCAGATAATTATAGAGCCGGCCAAAATAATTGTGCCTATTTTGTGCAAATACTGTTTTCCTTTGTCCCAAGTATCTCGCATTAGAGATTTGAATGTTGGAATTCTATATGGCGGAAGCTCCATTACAAACGGCGTTTCATCTTTTGAGAACAAAAATTTCTTAAAGATTTTTGCCATGATAGCTGCCAAAAATATTCCTCCAAAATAGATGCAGAAGATTACAAGTCCCGCGGAGTGCGGAAAGAATGTCCCCGCAAGCAGCAGATAGATAGGGAGTCTGGCGCTGCAGGACATTAGCGGATTTATCAGAATTGTAATCATCCTGGAGTTGCGGTTCTCTATAGTTCTTGTTGCCAGCACGGCTGGAACGTTGCAGCCAAATCCCATAATCAGAGGGATGAAGGAGCGGCCGTGTAGTCCTATTTTGTGCATTATTTTATCCATGATGAAAGCGGCGCGGGCCATGTAACCCGTTGATTCAAGCAGGGATATGAAGAAGAACAAAATTAAAATGTTTGGCAAAAATACTATGACTCCGCCCACGCCTTTTATTATTCCTCCAATTAGCAGCGCGCGGAACCAATTATCTGGCATCAGCGCAAATATTTGAGCACCAAGCCAATTCACCCCTGAATCAATCCAGTCCATAGGGTATTGGCCTAGCGTAAATGTTGTCTGGAACATTATAAAAATTAACGCTATAAAAATAGGATAACCCCAATATTTGCTTGTGACTATGTTGTCTATTCTTGCAGTCCTGCTCAGCGTCTTCTTTGGCTTGGCAAGCGTAAGTGTCTCTTTTAAAGCTCCGTCAATGAATCCGTACTTTGCATCCATTACCGCATTTTCCGGAGTATCGTGCAGTTCTTTCTCTACCTTTAATATCTCTTCATCTCTAACGCGGAAGATATCGGCATGGTTTGGAAACTTTGCAACAAACTGTTCTATTTGCTTATCTTTTTGCAAGATACGTATGGCAAGAAAACGCGGAGTGAACTCATCCATTGCATTCGGGTTCTTGTAGATTTCCGCCTTTATTCTGTCAAAGCTTCTCTCCAGCACTGGGCCGTGATTTACGTGAATGTGCTTCAAGACCGCTGCAATTCCGTAAGCATCAGTTGGTTTATTGGTTTGGATAAATCTTCCTTTTGTAGACGGATCATTTTTTTCTCCCGATTTTTCCAGCGGATATTTTCCGCTTGCATCTGTAGACCTCACAAAATCTCCCTCCTCATAAACTTGAATTGCAGTACTGAAAAGTTCAGAAATACCCCTCTTTTCCGTACTAACTGTCGGGACTATAGGAACACCCAGCAGCTTCTCTAACTCTCTGTAATCCACATGGTCACCGTGTTCCTCCAGTTCATCAAACATATTAAAGGCAATCACCATTCTAAGGTTCATGTCTATGAGCTGAGTTGTCAAAAATAAATTGCGCTCCAAATTTGTGGCGTCAATTACGTTGATAATGACATCCGGCTTTTGATTTATGATGTGGTTGCGGACATATTTTTCCTCTGGGCTATATGCTGATATTGAGTAAGTTCCAGGCAGGTCTGTTAAAGTTATATGATAACCTTTAAAGTAAAAAGAACCCTGCTTTGCATCAACGGTTACGCCGCTGTAGTTGCCAACTTTTTCATGGCCGCCGCTGGAGATATTAAACAAGCTTGTTTTGCCGCAATTGGGATTTCCTACAAGTGCAATGCTGACCTCCTTGCTTTTCTCCCGCGCGCCGCGTGCAAGCTCATCTTCTTCCGAGTCTGTAAATGACTGATTATAAGCTTTATATTTACAATCAGCGACGGTGCATCCAATGCATCGTGCGCTTCTCATCTGAGCGGCGGAATCATGTTCGCGCGCCAAGTGCGCAGCTTCTTCCGTGCTGATAACCTCAATTTGCTGAGCCTCGCTTCTCCTCAGAGAAACGTTGTAGCCTAAGATATTATACTCAATTGGATCTTTAAGGGGGGCGTTAAGAATGACCTCTACAGTCTTTCCTCTTATGAAGCCCATCTCCACAATACGCTTTCTGAATCCGCCGTGTCCCTGGACTTTAACAATAACGCCTTTCTCGCCGGTCTTGAGATCTGATAGTTTTTCCATCTGTTTCCTTTGACTCTTACCGACGGCAAAGGTAGTGAAAATAAACCCAATTTTGGCGGGCCGCTTAAAATAGGGGAACTATTTAAGGAACCTCTCGGCTGTGTCAAAGACGCGTCTGAAACTTTTATATAGTGTTTCCGGCAGCAACTCTTTCATTCTCAGTGATGCAGAGTGAGGAGCCGGGAACGGAATCTGGTGAGAATATTCAAAAGGAAAATCTATCTCTTCTACTAGGTTGGAATTTTTTATCCCGACAGCGTGCAAAGCGCCAAAGGTTGGGATGACTTTATCTTTTTTAAGAGTGAGCATTTTTATTCTGTTGCAAGCCTTTGTGAAAAACGATTCTCTCTCTTGCTTAAGGCAGTCAACTGTTATTAAAGATTTGTAGGCTTCATGAATTGAGTCTCCGCTAGTCTTAACAAAGTCATTGCAATAGTAATTGTGAATCTTTGCAAATGCCTCGCTGTCAACAATATCTTTTGAACTTCCGTTCATGTCTCCAAAAATGGAGCCGCCGCAGAAAGTGCAAAGTTTGCTGTCGGAAAAATTTCCATCAGGATTAGCAATAAGAACAGTCTGCGCCAGCAAAGCGCCAACGGAGTAGGCAAAAATATCTATTCTGCAATCTTGCGAGAATATTCTTTTCCCGTCATTTAGGATTTTTCCCTCCCTGATATCTCTGCCAAGCTGGGCAATGTTATAGACTGATTCTCTGCCGGATACATAAAATCTTTCCGGACAAAGAGAGAGGCGGGAACTTAGAGCAACATTGCAGAAAGTGGAGTTGCTTATTCCTCCAAACAGCACCCTCCTTTTTGATGACCATGGCATCATAAGCCTTGGCGCACACCAAGATGCGGGCGTTCTGTTCATGTGAAAAGCCATCGGGAATAAAATGACAGGACGGTTGCAGTTAATTGCAAGGTCTTCTGCCCAAGTGAGATACTTCTCCCATGAGCGTTCATTCAATCCGTGCAGCAGCAATATGCACTCTTTAAACTCTTCTGTATTAGCTTCTTCTGCGCCCGTGATATTTTTGCCGGCGGGTTTGAAAATTACAAAATCAAACTCTCTGTTCTCTATAATCTTTGTTTCATTATCGGTGCAAAAATCTGTTGAAGGCATTCCAACTTGCAGAGAATCAGTGCTATCGCTCCCCAATCTTTCAGAAAAATGAAAGGGAAGAATTTCTACTTTAGTATCGTCAATTGTATTTTTCTTTTCAAAGGAAAAATATGATTTGAGCTTTTTGGTCCGCTCGGCAATATCAATCATATTATAGTTTTGCCGCAAATTGTATCGCGACAGACAAATGTAAGCAAAAAGAGGGCCCCGCTATTCTGCGGAGACCAATGGTGCTTTATTTAACAAGATTGTAATCTTTTATACAAGATACCTCCGTGCTCTCCTCTCCAATCCATCCGTCCTGACAGTTGATGCCTGTCTGCACTTTTACAAAGTTTATGTATTTAAGTGAGACAGCATTTCCGCTTGTATCTATGGCATTGCTGATTTTGAAGTAGTTAGCTTGTGATAATGCGTGAGGATTATTTGCGGGGTCAACAGCTGCAAGTCTGTCAATCAGACTGAAATTATCAGCATATCCCCATTCAAAAGCGCTGTTAACCCATGAGGTTGCGGAGAGCTGCTTGTTATTGTCAGGCAGACGGGTACCGGTAAACTTCAATGAGTTAGCCGTAACATTTACAATTCCCGCAGCGCTGCCATAAGTTGCCGTACCTGCAGCTGCCCATGCAGGATAATAATTTTGTGAGTGATAGGTATTGCGTCCAATTACTCCGCTCTTGCCATCTGAATCTGTCCACGGAATGTCTGCGGTTGCAGATGCCGGCTTTGTATAAGTTACAGAGTATTTGCGGTTTGTAGTGCCTTTGGAAAATTCGCTCCCTGCAAGTTCATACCATGTATCATCAGGCAAGCCGTTGCCGTTTGCATCTTGCATCACATAGACAATTCCGGGTTCTGAAGAACCGTCAAAAGAATTTCCAAGAATCTCAATATTATAACCTCCATCATTTTGCACAGCGTGGTCAAACCCTGCAATTATGTAACCGCCAAATCCTCCAAGAGATACAATCGCTTTTTGTTTCAACCTGTTCAAAGCATAAGAACAGGCGGCTGACATTGTAGAAGCAGAATAACCTTCATTCACAAATTGTCCCGGCGCAGGCATGAATTCATAAACTTTATTGCAGTAAGCAGCACTGTTTTCCTCTCCAGGATTTAATTCTCCTACACTCTGTAATCTGCTCTTGGTGAATGCAATATGAGCGGGAATGTCTCCGGTTGTTGCGCTCCATTTCATTACTCCTGCAGGAGTAAAACAATATAAAGTTCCCGGAGTTACATAATCTCCTGCATCCGTTACAAAAATTTCTCTTGTCTCCGGATTTACCGCAATACCATAAGGAGTTTTAATTTTTGAGTCTGTCCCATCGGTTATAAAATTGCCGCCGGATTTTTGTTTTGTTTTTATATTATAAATCTCATAAGATGGTGTGTGCTTGCCTGTTGCATAACTGTAAGCATTGCCCAGGACATATAAAGAATCTCCGCACAATGTCATCTCGGAACAAGCTATCCCAAGTCTCCCCGTTACACTTCCGCTTGCGGTATTTATCACATAAATGTCGGATCCGGTGCTGTTGTAATCTCCGCTTGATGAGACATACACATTTCCATAGGAATCTGCCTGCATTGCGTGAAGATTAATTGCAACGTCAATAGTATTTTCAATTTTAAAACTATTCAGATTAATGACGGAAACTGTTCTGTCATAATTTGGAGCCATGTATCCGCCGGAGTTTGCCACATACATTTTATTCCCGGCAGATACCATTTGTTCGGGTTGGTAACCAACTGTTAAAGTGTCTGTTATTGCAAGAGAGGTTGTATCTATTTTTGCAACGTATCCTTTGCGGGCATTAGGATTTATTGATACGGGTCCCGCATAAGAAGTTACATAAGCGTAACCTCCGTGAAAAGCCAGGTACCTGCAATTTGGAATTGAAATTGCCGTAATGTGTTTTGCAGTGGCGGCATCCATCACTTCCAGATAGTTGGAGCAATTTATTATAGCGTAAATTTTTCCTCCGTAAATTTTTATATCATTTCCCACATCTCCAAGTTCACGTGAAACAGTAGGATTTATGCTTGGAAAAATATTTTTGTAATACGTTCCGCTTTGATAATCAAAATAATCCAATGACGCTTTATTGCTTCCCATATTTCCTTCATTTAGCAGATAAATGCCTTGGATATTTTTTGCATTATAGCCCGGGGTGACCGGGGTGTTGGCTGACGGAACAATCTCTTCCATCTTTCTGCAACCTTGTACCGCCGTGCAACAAGCATATAATAAAAGCATTACTATAACAAAAGAGTAATGTTCTAGGATATGTTTACAATATGTTTTTAAAATATCTTTCACCTTTTTATTTCCTCCGTCCTCTAAAAACTTACGCTCACAATAAATCTGAAATTAATTCCTGGCATTGGGTAGCATCTTACTACCTCATATTGCTGATTGAAAATATTATTTACCTCCGCAGTAAGTCGCACATTCTTAATGCTTTTAGAGATAGAAAAATCGCTGGTATACCAAGGCTGCTCATGATTCTCAACTGTGTTTGCCTGGGAAGTATAACGTTCTCCGGTATAGATGAAACTGTAATTAGCCTCCCATCCTTTGTATGTTCCGCCAAGAATTAAAGAACCGCTGTTCCATGGAACATAAGGAATTTGCCCTCCATAGTAGCTGCTGCTTTTATCTGTAAAATCTTGCGCCTTCTGATATGTATATGTCAATCTTGCATTTATCCTTGCTTTGCCAATTGCACATTCTCCGGAGGCCGCGGCATCAATCCCTTTAATCTCCACGTAACCAAGGTTTACCATTGTCCATCTAAATTGGTTAGATGCGGGCATTGCAATTATTTTATTGTTGATTTCATTGTAGTAGGCATCAACATCTGCCGTTATATTTCTTAAAAAACCGCTCTTCCACTCTTTCTTGTATCCCGCTCCAACATTGTATTGCTCAGCTACTTCCGGCTCCAAGTTTACGCTCCCCACAAACGTATAGTACAAATCATTCAGCGTAGGCATGCGGAAAACCTTTTTATAAAATGCGCGGAAGTTTAAATCTATATTATCAAACGGAGCGTAAGATGCGATAACTGCCGGAGTAAATTTATTTCTATCCTTTGCTGCCTTGTAACCGCTCTTAACATCCTCAGTTACGTAATTATAGAGCAGGCTGGCCTGCACCTTTACCCTGCTGAATCTCAGGGATGTAGCGGCTGCAGCATATAAATTATATCGTTTTGGATAGACAAAATTCAGCATATCTGAATTAAGTTTATTCCATTGCAAATCTGCGGAGAGATTTACATTCCACCATTTGAAAATTCTAAAATCATTTGCAGCGGAGGCGTAAAGCTCATGTTGTTTGTAGTGGTTGTTCACATACATTGTGCTCACATCTTTCCTAGGGTCAGAGAGATAGTGAAGCCAGTCATAAGAATATTTCCCCTTCAGCATCAAACCGTAAAAAGAGGAGAAATTTTTTCTCCACAAACCTTGCGTGAAGAAATTCTTATCCCACTGCCTGTCTGCGTTAATAAATTTCCCCGGTTCCTGCCTGACCGATGCTCCCGGATAACCGCGCCTGGAATCATAGTAATAACTCTTGACACTCCACTCCGCGCTGCGTGCAATGTCATCTGAATAGGCTCCGTTCCTCCCGTTGCCAAACAATGCAGCCTCCACCCTAAGTGCGTGAACATCACCATTATGGCGGTACTGAGTTGTATCATATCCGCCGGATTTTTTATATGTAAATTTATATCGTCCGCTGGTGTATAAATACTCCGCGCTTAAAGAACTGCTGACTTTCTCAGAGAGTCTGTGCTCCCATAAAACAGATGGATTTACAGTTGCAAAAGAGCCCCCCTTTAAAGTCACTTTTAAATTATTTGATGCTTTAAATTTTTTTATTCCCGACAGATTTTCTGCTGAGTAATTTTCAAAAACTGGAATTCTTGTTTGAAGATAAACAGAACTTGCGGAGGCAAAATCTTTCGCACTCTGGAAGATGGAACTCTTTTGTCCGTTATAAAGAGAGACGGACTCCATGTTGTCCAGAGAAAATTTCCCCAAGTCTATAATTCCGTTCTGCGCATTTCCCAGTTCTATTCCGTCATAAAAAACTCCAACGTGCTGGCTTCCCATACTTCTGACATTCACGGTTTTAAGTCCGCCTATTCCTCCGTAGTCCTTAATTTGAACTCCGGAAAAATATCTGATAGCATCCGCAACAGAGTGAACGCTCAGCTTCTCCAACTCCTTTCCATGCAGAGATTGGGCGGGAATGATTTTAATCTGAGCTCTGTCTGCAACTACAACGGCCGGATGAAGATACTGCATGCTGTCCAAAGAATTCTTTGATAATTTTTTGGACTGCAGCTGGTTATCCTGTGCCGCAGCAGTTCTTGACAATAAAACTGTCGGGACCAATAAAAGAGTCAGTATCAAAAGTTTGCAAGCCCGCACGCTAAAGCCTTTTTATAATTAACTGTAAAACAAACAAACTGTTTCTCTAAAAAATAGGGGCTTTTGCTTTTGGCGTTGTTCCTCTATCTATGCGGACCGCAATGTTGTCTATTGCAAAGTAGGCTGCATTATTCATTCCGTAAGTACCTGTATCTGAACTGCTCATATCAATGTAAAGGGTGTGGATTTTTCCGAGAGAAGACAAATCTACAGGTTGCCATTCAGAATAAAAGCCCTTGCCTGTTGTGTTGTAAAAGTCTACAAGGTAAGCACTTACGCTACCTGTGGTATTGCCGTTCTTGTCTATTCCTTTAAATGTAACTTTAAACCAGCCCTTGTTTGCGGCGGTCATAGGATTCTTTCCAACTCCAAAAACATCATCTACCATTGAGGTGTAGTAACCGTAAGTCGTATTGCAGATATATAGGTGATCTATAACACGTTGCGTGGTATCCGTATCACTAAAGTACATAGTCGGCCCTTCTGAATATGCCCCCTTGTATCCATAAGATACGGCGCAATTTTTTGAATTGTTATATCCCGGATAACCTGCTTTGTTTTTGTAATAAACATTCATTTGATATTTATACCAGTCGCCACCTGATATAGAAGAGAAATCCATTCTGTTAAAATTTGAGACTGCAATTCCGCCGCTATAGTACTGGTCTCCGTTGCACTTGGAGCAAAGTCCCGTGCTGTCATCCATCCAATAATATTTTTGTCCGTAAAGGTTTGTGCCATATTCGTCGGAAGCAATCATAGAAGACTTCATGGATTCAAAAGTTAACGTAGCTACTTTGTAAGCAGGTTCGTCATCATTTTTGCTGCAGCTCTGTAAAGTGCATAAGCTCAGCAGCATGCACAAAGTGCACGCACATAGCAATAATTTTTTCATATAATAAATCATAAGATAAATTTTTCCCGTTTTCCGCAGGTACAATTCACTGCACAATTGCAAATGCCGGTCTTCTGACTTATTCCGTCTTGGCGCCTTCCCAGTAAATAACCAGTGGCAAAGAGAACCAAAACTTTTATGGAACTTACAGCAGCGGAAACTGTCGCCGATTTTCACAGCGTTCCCTGTTGCGTTTGCGGAGGCAAAGGTAATAAAATATTCTATTGTTGAAAAAATGTTAACTACCCGTAGTCAATATTCGATAACTTTGCGAGTGCATACTTAAACAAAATCATGGGCAGTTCGGAAATTCAAATTGTAAAACGCGGTGGAAACCGCGAAAATTTTTCTGTAGAAAAAATTAAAAACGCAATTAACAAGGCGTTCTTATCAGTAGGAGCTTTTGCAACAGATGAGGATTTAACAGCTATCCTTTCTCACGTGAGAGTTTCCAACAATATGAATGTGGAGGAGATTCAAAATCAGGTAGAAAAGGCATTGATGACAGAGAAGTATTTTGATGCTGCAAAGTCATATATGCTTTATAGACAGAGCCATACGGAGGACAGGGAAGTTCGCGACAGATTGGAATTTTTGATTAATTACTGCAAAGCGGAAAACGCTGCAACGGGGAGCAAGTATGATGCAAATGCAAATGTTGAGAAGAAAAATATAGCTACGCTTATTGGTGAAATTCCAAAAGCGGGGTTTATTCGCTTGAACAGAAGATTGCTTACTGACCGTTTGAAGGATATGTTTGGGAAAGAGTTTGCAGACAAGTACATGCGTCTTCTTAATAATCATTTTATTTACAAAAATGATGAGACTAGTCTTGCAAATTATTGCGCAAGTATAACCATGTATCCTTGGCTGTTAAGCGGAACAACTTCTCTTGGCGGCAACTCTTCCAGACCTACAAATCTTAAATCTTTTTGCGGAGGTTTTGTAAATCTTGTGTTCATAGTTTCCAGCATGTTGAGCGGTGCGTGCGCAACTCCTGAGTTTCTTATGTACATGAATTATTTTGTGGGCAAGGAATATGGAACTGATTATTACAAACATGCAGATAAAGTTGTTGATCTTTCCGTAAAAAAGAGAACAATAGAGAAAGTTATTACGGATTGTTTTGAGCAAGTTGTTTATTCAATTAATCAACCTGCCGGCGCCCGCAATTTCCAGGCAATATTCTGGAACGTAGCATATTATGACCGCTACTATTTTGAGAGTCTGTTTGGTGAGTTTAGATTTCCTGATGGGACAAAACCGGATTGGGAGTCTCTTTCCTGGCTTCAGAAAAAATTCATGAAGTGGTTTAATAAGGAGCGCACAAGGAGTGTTCTTACTTTCCCTGTAGAGACAATGGCGCTGCTTACGGAAAATGGAGATGCAAAAGATGAAGAGTGGGCGGACTTTACAGCGGAGATGTATTCAGAGGGACACTCTTTCTTCACATACATGAGTGATAATGCAGACTCATTATCAAGCTGCTGCAGACTTAGAAATGAAATTCAAGATAACGGATTTAGTTACACTCTTGGTGCGGGCGGAGTATCTACCGGTTCAAAGAGCGTGCTGACTATCAACCTTAACCGTTGCATTCAGTATGCCGTAAAGAACGGGAAAAAATACATGGAATTCTTAGAGGATATTGTTGATACCGTTCATAAAGTTCAGCTGGGTTATAATGAAAATTTGAAAGAATTGCAGAAACAAGGAATGCTTCCTTTGTTTGATGCAGGTTTTATAAATATCAGCAGACAGTATTTGACAATCGGAATTAACGGACTTGTAGAAGCTGCTGAGTTTCTTGGAATTAAGATAACGGATAATCAATACTATGCAGCATTTGTTCAGCAAGTTTTGGGGTTGATTGAGAAGTATAATAAGAAGTATCGCACAAAGGATACAATGTTTAACTGTGAGATGATTCCGGCAGAAAATGTTGGAGTTAAACATGCCAAATGGGACAGGGAGGACGGATATAAAGTTCCAAGAGATTGCTATAACAGTTACTTCTATGTTGTTGAAGACCAGTCTTTAAACATCATTGACAAATTTAAGATGCACGGAGAAAAATACATCAAACATCTTACCGGAGGTTCTGCGCTTCACATGAATTTGGATGAGCACCTTTCAAAATCTCAGTACAGACAGTTGCTTGTTGTTGCGGCAAAAGAGGGTTGTAACTATTTCACTTACAACATTCCAAACACAGTGTGCAATGATTGCGGACATATTGACAAGCGCTTCTTAACAGAGTGCCCCGAATGTCACAGCAAGAATCTGGATTATTTAACCAGAGTAATCGGTTACATGAAACGCGTCAGTAATTTCTCCGCCGCCCGTCAGCAAGAGGCTGCAAGAAGATATTATGCAAAAGATAACGGAGAGATAGAGAAGAGCATCTTTGTGGATGACGCATCATCTAGCGCAGAATCTGCTGCAGCTGAGGTGAATACATCTGCCAAGAGAAATGCGGAAGTTGCAGCGGAAAAAGTTGCAGTAGAGAAATAATTTCTCTTTCTTTGGAGGATTGTGAGGAATGCTTAAATGTTTTAATTATGATATTGTCTGCCAGGAGATACCGGATGAGGTTACCCTGGCAGTTAATATTTCCGGATGTCCTATCAGATGTCCCGGATGTCACAGCAAATGGTTGTGGGAAGATAGGGGAGATGAATTGAATGAAGAGACTGTCGGGATATTAATGAAAAGATACGGAGCAGACATTACATGCTTTTGCTTCATGGGGGGAGATGCTGAGCCTGAGGAAGTTCTGCGGCTTGCAAATTTTCTTAAATCAAAATATCCAAAGATAAAAACCGGATGGTATTCCGGCCGCTCAACTTTACCAGATGCAGCAAACGCTGTATCTTCACATGCATCAGCTGTATCTTCACGTACATCTGCTGTATCTTTACGTACATCAACAGGTTCCATAGATTCCAGCTCTTTGTCAAAGTCTCCTTTTTGTAAAACTTTTGATTATATAAAGTTGGGTCCGTACAAAGAAGAGTGCGGCGGATTACGTTCTCCAAAAACAAATCAAAGATTATTTAAAATTTCAAATGGCGCTGCTACTATTTTGAAATTCAGCAGCAAAAATACTCCGCTGTCTGAATAAAAATTCTTTTTAAGCTTAAGGCCGCGTCAGCGTGGCACGTGCAATTTTGTGGTGAAGCTGAGCGTTACATGCTATTACTTTCCTGAGCAGTTTGGGCACAGTCCTTTGATAACATAGTTAACATCTTGTACCTCAAAGCCTGAGGGAAGATTAACTATAGGGACAGGCAAGCCCTTAAAACAGAATGTTTTGTGACATTTAACACAATAGAAATGTGCATGCTGGTCTTCAACGGAACAATCACAATCATCAGAGCAGACTGCATATTTTACAGCACCTGTTCCGTCATCAATGCAATGAACAAGATGGTGTTCATGGAACAAAGTTACGGTTCTAAATAGTGTGGATTTATCTGCGGTGTCCAGCTTTTCCTCAAGGTCTGTAAGAGATAATGCCGTACCCGCATCCATCAATGTGCGCAGCACCAGCAGACGCATTGCAGTTGGGTGTATCCCCCTGAGGTCCAGCTTATCCAGATATTTTTGCTCTTCCATAAATGATTGCAAAAAATAAAATTAAATTGAATAAAATAAATTAAATAATGCGCCGCAATGTTTCTTTTAAAATTTATCTAGGCATTACGTTATTTATGCAAGTTATTTACGCAAGGCAAATTTAGCGTTAATATTTGATTGTTAATCTCTCTTTGTAATTGTCCTGATTCTCATAGAATTCAGCACTGCAAGCAGAGCAACTCCGGAATCTGCAAAAACCGCCGCCCACAAAGATGCAAACCCAAGGGCTCCAAGAACCAGAATAATCAGCTTTATACCAAGAGCTAGTATAATATTCTCATTTACAATGTATTTTGTGCACTTCCCAATTTTGAAAGCAGTTGCAACTTTGCTTGGCTGGTCCGTTTCAATCACAACGTCCGCCGTCTCAATTGCAGCGTCGCTCCCAAGTCCCCCCATTGCAATTCCAATATCTGCAGTTGCCATGACAGGTGCGTCATTTATGCCGTCTCCCACAAATGCAACTTTAGTATTTTTTTCTCCCGACAGTTCTTTGATATGTTCAACTTTTCCTTCCGGCATAAGGTCTCCGTAATACTTTGGAAAGCCTAGATTATCAGCTAAATATCTTACTATATCAGATTTGTCTCCGCTCAATATTGCAAGGTTGTTTATTCCAAGTTTTTTAAGATTTTCAGCAGCGGCGCGGGAATCTTCTTTTACTGTATCGGCCAGTAAAATATAGCCGGCAAATTTTCCGTTGATTGCGCAGCACACTACGGTTTTTACCATGGTAAAAAGTTCCGAGGGAACAAGAATATTTTTATCGTTTAGCAGTCTTGCTTTGCCCACAAGAATTTCTTCCCCGTTCATAACGGCGGCAAGTCCCTTGCCTGCAATCTCCTGCACATCAGATATTTTAGGCAGAGACTGCAAAAATTCTTCCTCTGAAATTTCTCCATTATTTTTTGCTGCTGTCAAATATTTTCTCTTTGCGTACTCCAGAATTGCCTTTGCAATAGGGTGATTGCTGTTCTGCTCCACAGCGGCAATAGGATATAATACACTGTCGGGAACATTATTCTGAACTTCAAATACTCCCTTTGTCAGTGTGCCTGTCTTGTCAAAAACAACTGCATTTATTTTAGTTATTGCATCCAGATAGTTGCCGCCTTTGAACAAAATTCCTTTGCGGGATGCTGCGCCGATTCCTGCAAAATAACTTAGCGGGATGCTGAGTACCAGGGCGCAAGGGCAGGAGATTACAAGAAAAACAAGCCCGCGGTAAAGCCAGTCGGAGGACACATACTCAAAACCCCCGTTTGCCACAGCACCAGCAACAGCCGGATTTACAATAGAATATAGATACGGAATAAAAACAATCAATACAGCCAGCCCCATTACCGCAGGAGTGTATATTCTTGCAAACTTTCTGATAAACAGCTCTGTAGGGGCTTTGCGCTCAGAGGCTTCCTGCACCATTTTTAAAATGCGGGAAATTGCGCTCTCCCCAAAAGGCTTTGATATTCTTATGTTTACAACTTTATCGGAGACAATCATTCCGGCCAGAACCTCACCGCCTTTTTTTATGGAGCGCGGCACGCTCTCTCCCGTCAGGGCCGCTGTATTGAATAATGCTGCATCAGAAACAAGTGTTCCATCCAACGGAACCCGCTCTCCAACCTTAATCCTAATAACTTGTCCGACAACAGCTTCTTTTGAATTAATAATTTTCTCTTCCCCGTTGTCACCAATAATTCTGGCTGTTTCCGGCCGCACATCCATCAGAGCAGTAATGCTTTTCTTTGCTTTGTTCACTGCCCTGTCCTGGAACACTTCCCCTATTGAATACAATAGCATAACTGATACAGCCTCAGGGTATTGTCTTATGCATAAGGCTCCTATTGTTGCAATGCTCATGAGCGTATATTCAGTGAAAATATCCTTCTGCAACATGTTTTCCCAGGACTCCTTCATTACAGGAACGCCCACAGGCAAGAAAGCGGCAATGTACCATATCGGCATTATCCATTGATTCTTCTCCAAAAATTCAGTTGCTGCAAAGTGCTCAAGTACAATGCCTCCCAAAAGCAGCAGCGCAGAGGAAATGATTAGAATCCACCGTTTATCAATGCCGTTATGTCTGTGTTCTGAGCTCATAAATCCCTTTTTATGGTGCAAAGATATCCTGAGCATTGTGCAACCAAGTTGCAATTAGAGATAAAAAACTTAAATTTGTGGTATGGGAAAGAAATTCTTAAAGTATACTCTTATTGCTGCGGTGGCTGTCATAGCACTTGCGGCATGTGTTAAAAACCACACTACGGTCGTTAATCAGATTGTAGCTGATTCTGTTTATGAAGGAACTTTGTATGTAGATAAATCTTTTACAAAAGATTCTACAGTTATCTTCCTTGAATTTCCGGATAATTCTGATAAGGCAAATGTCTCTTTGGTTGCTGTTAGGCTATCTTCCTCAGAAACAGAGTTTTATACAATAGGGATAGAGGGTATTTCCTATAGCGCCACTTCCTCTAAAATTACTTTAACAGGAGATAATATTGTTCCCACCGTTTCCGGTGAGGCAAAATCAGATTTAACAATCAAAAACTTTGAGGCTACCGTAGACTCCAGCGCAGATCCGGAGCGCATAGTCTTCACAATGACCATGGGCACCCATGAAGTAAGCTTCACCGGCGAGCTGATTTACAAGAAGTATATAGAATAGGGATTATCATCCTTTCGCCAGGGGGGTACTCTTGGTATATTCTGCCTATCAACATGTTATAAAAGATGTCCTCCGTGGGGAAGTGCATCTTTTGCGGCCTTGGGGACGTATTGTCGTAACTCTCTGATTTGGTGTAGTCTGGGGCGACATTGATAATCAAAAAGTTGCAAAACATCTCGGATTTAAAATTGAGATCTTTCGTAACGCATTGATGCACAATTCCCCCTATGGGTACACTTTTAGCACATTGCCCTAGAACACACTAGGAGCCAAGTTTGTTATTTGTGATATTGCATTCCGCCGAGATTGCATGTGCCGCTTTGCGTCACATGCGTACGGCCCGGCACAAAGCGCCGTGCCGTTTTGTGTATAACGCGGCTCCCGCCGCGGAAATGCACGCTCCCTACGGTCGCGGGCCTGCGGCCTTGGGGACATAAAAAAAACAGGCGAGGAATTCGCCTGTTTTTATCTTTTTGTTGCGTGGCTTATTTAGCCGGCGCAGGTGTTTCCATCTTGTCGCCGTGGTCTTTTGCAACGGCATCTAGCCATTTCTGTGGATAGCCAGGCTGATATGGCATTTCCGGAGTTACAGCATCAAAACCGTTGTTCTTGAATGAACCGTCGGGATTCTGCTTTTTAATATTTCCGTCCATGTATTTTACAAGAAGGTATTCATCCATGTTCTTGAATGTCTTAAACATACGGTCTGCAAATTTCTCGCTCCAGCCTGTCAGATACTCTTTAACTTTTGTAGTATCATTATTATTTTCTTTAAGAATTCTTAATGCCTGAGCATCTACGTCAGGAACAATTTTTAGAGCTCCGTTTTCATGTTCATCAATAGCCTTTCTTACCTCAGGGGCAATATCCTTGTAACGTGAATATGCAAAGTTTGCAATACGATTGAACAGCCAGAATGCTGAGGAGTCTGAATACTTCATCATGTTGCCATTGCCAACTCTAAAACAAAGAGGAGCAATGTTTCCGCTGCTGTAAACAGGTGTAAGGCAAGAGGTTGCAGTATCATCAACTCCAAACCAAATAATTCCGCCAATAGCATCCGGCAACCAAGGACGAGCCTGACCTACCAGCCAGAATCCTGTTTGCTGTGTTGCAACTGATCTCTCAAATTCATAAGTCTTGCCATTGGAAGTGAAAGTCATAGGACGCCATCTGTAAGGGCACTCAAAAGGACCTGCTCCAAGGTCATGTGAGAAATCCATCGGAGTATTCTCAAAATGATCTCTCATTGCATCCGCAACATCCTTAACTGTAAGCAGATGTGAAGGCTTAATATAAAGCGGCATTCTGTTGGAAGGGTTAGTTCCAAGAGCATAATCCAAATAATAGCTAGCATCTTTATCTCCAATTTTTCCGCCTCCAAGAATGTTAAAGAAACTCCAAACTCTAGTTTCACAACCTCTTAAAACTTCAAATGAAGCAGGGTCAAATGCCTCTGAAAAACTAAACTTATCATCCGGTCCGCTATAGTATCCGTTCTCTTTTGCAAACTTGATAATGTCTTTAGAGTAAAGGCAGTTCTCAGGGTCATTAAGCGGGAAAGTGGTTATGCGTGAGTAGTTTGCATGTCCTGATATATAACCGTCAGGGATTCTGATAGCAACCCATGCGGCACCCTTGTTAATGTTTCTTCCCTTCTTGTCAAACTTCATTCCTTTGCCGACAATCTCCATAATCCAAGCTTCATTTTTATCTGCAATGGAGAAAGACTCACCCTCTGAGCAATAGCCGTAAGTATCCATAAGATCAGAGATGATTTTTATGGCCTCGCGTGCAGTCTTGGCTCTCTGAAGAGTAACATAAATCAATGAACCATAATCCATTTTAGCTGTGGTATCTACAAGAGACTCTTTTCCTCCAAATGTTGTTTCCGTGATAATCAGCTGGAATTCATTCATGTTTCCCATGGTAGAATAAGTTCTGTGAACCTGAGGAATTTCCCCAATGTACCTTCCGTTATCCCACTGGTAAATTTTTAGCATGCTTCCTTTAGGCCAAACACGTCCTTGAACATGATAAAGTTCTCCGTATGAAGTGTGCGAATCTGCTGCATAAGAGACCATTACGGAGCCATCTTTTGAAGCTCCCTTGGTTACAATTATATTTGTACAAGCCTGAGATGTGTTATATGAGCCGCAAAAAATGAGCGCAGCCGCAGCAATAAAAAAGGTTTTGAAATTGATTTTCATAATGTTTATTAACTTTGTGATTAACAAATATAGTAAATAATTGTTATGAAAAAATTAACTGTCCTTGCGGTTAAGTATGTTTTAGTTGCCGCAATTATTTTGGTATCAGCAATTTATTCAATTCCTTCTTTTGCCCAGCAGCAGGAGAAAGAGAAGACGCCGGAAGAGGTAGCCGCCTCAGAGGTAAAAGCTATGGTAAGGGAGCTGCAACTATCTGATGCGCAGGAATTTTACTGCGATTCTATTCTTACCCACAATTATACTTCTATGAAGAGCGATTTTGAGAATCTTCAGAAATCGGGAATGCAAGAGGCCAGCACATATCAATTTCTTAAGGACAGATGGCAGAAAAAGACTCTTGAGGCTTTAAAGAAAGTGCTTGATGATCAGCAGTATATCAAATACTTGAGAAGAATCGGCAAGGGCAGAGAGTACAAGAAGGGCAAGGATGGAAAGTACTATCTGAAGAATGATCCAAACAAGGATAAAGAGAAGGATAAGGAGAGTAAGTAATTTTTCTCCCGACAGTTTATTTATAGGATTCCTCTATGGCCAGTCTCAATTCATTGATGCTGGTCATTGTTTTTAGTTCCCCAGCCTTTACAAAAGAGATATTTCCGGTTTGCTCGGAAACAACAATAACGGTTGCATCAGTTTGTTCTGTCAATCCTGCGGCGGCTCTGTGGCGCATTCCGTAATTTGCAGGAATATTCTGATTATCAGACATTGGCAGCGTACATCTTGCGGCTATAAGTCTGGTGGTATTCATAATTAAAGCGCCATCATGCAGCGGTGAATTTTTAAAGAAAATATTCTCTATAAGTCTTCTGTTTACAAGCGCGTCAATCCTGTCTCCTGTCTCAATAACAAACTCCAGGGATGAGGCATGCATCATAACAATAAGCGCTCCTGTTTTAGTTTCTGCCATTCTGCGCACGGCTTGAGTAAGTTCATTCAAAGTTGTCAGCGGGACATCTTTCTCCTCCTGTCCAAATAATTTGCGGGCAAAATTGCCCCCCTTTCTCCCTTTAAATGAGGTAGTTCCAATGTGCAGCAAAAACCTTCTGATTTCCTGCTGAAAAATCACTATCAGCGCAATAACGCCAACTCCAAGCACTTGTCCAAGAATTGCGGAGAGCAAATTCATGTGCAGCGCTTTTACAACCACCCAGACAAAGTAAATAACTATAATCCCGATGAATATATTCATTGCGGAAGTTCCACGTATCAGCTTGTAAATCTGGTAAATAAGGAATCCTACAAGAATAATGTCTATTATGTCAATAGGTTGTATGTTTACAAAATCAAACATGTTTTATTGCTCTAAAGCTGCGTTTAATAAAATAGATGCCGCTATTAATTGCCTCAAAATTAATGAAAAAGTTTTACAATCGGCATCTGCTCAATTAATGCTGGCTGCTGCGCTATTCCACATAAGCAAGAGTTGCAATGCTTACTTTGCATTCAATTCCCGCCTCCGCGCAGGCTTTTAGTAAAATTGATGCGCATGCCTCCAATGTGGCTCCCGTTGTAAGTACGTCATCTACAATCAGAAAATGTATGGGAGAAAAATTTGCCGTGCCGGTTGCAGAACCTTTCTCCCGTTTTGCGTTAACATTCTTTGCACAGCGCCCAAGTCCGCGTGGGGAAATCTCAAAAGCATCCTCAACATTTCTCCATCTGCTCAATCTGTCCTTCTGTGTTTGTGTCTTTGTAAAATGCTTGCGTTTAAGTATTTGCGTGTACACCTCGGGGCTTGCATGTCCACCTTCCATGCCGTTTGTTAGTCCGAGTTCAATTCCGCGCGCAATAATTTCCGATTGATTAAAACCGCGCTTCAATTTTTTCCTCCAGTGCAGCGGCACGGGGATAACGCAGTCTATGCAATTATTTTCTCCGGCGCTGTGCGCAATTTTTTCTCCAAGCATCTGTCCCATGTAAAGGCCCATCGGGATATTTCCCTTATACTTAAGGTCATACACACATCTCTTATATTCATTTCTAAAAAACATCAGCGGAAAAACTCTCTCAATTTTTATTCTTCCCCAAAAAATAATTTCCGCAGGGTTATTCTTAAAATTCCAAAAATACGTAAGCGGAATTCCCGCCATGCACTCCAGGCAAAAATGCTTTTCAAATTGCCTGAGCTCTCTTCCGCATACTGCGCATTGCCGCGTAACAAACAGATTAAAAGCTGTTTGAGGCAATGCCCTTATTGCGTAAAAAATTTTTGCCGGCCAGTTGTTTTTCATAGCAAAACAAAGTAATGTATAAATGAGTACTTTTGCGTGCAACAAAAACAAAACTTTTTGCAAAAGAATAAAATTGATGAATTTTTTTGATAATCATACACATTCAGAGTTTTCTCCCGATAGCAGAATGACTGTGGAGCAGGATATTAGAGCGGCTCTTGAGAAAGGACTGGGTGGAGTTGCAATCACCGATCATTTGGATTTAGATGTTCCCCGCAACAGCGGCGCCTTTGAGTTTGACATAGCAGCCAGGCAGAAAAAAATTGCGGAAGTAGTGGAAAATATGGAGCTTGGAAAATTAAAAGTTCTAAGAGGCATAGAGGTGGGATTGCAGCCGATAAGCATCAAGCACACACTGGATTACGTTGCTCCATACAAATTTGACTCAGTAATAGCTTCAATACACTTTATTGACAGCCTGGACCCTTATTATGGTTCTTACTATAAGAGCAAAAGCAAAAAAGATGCTTACGGCAGAACATTTGAGCTTATGCTTTCAACTGCAATGGAATACAATGACTTTGACATCCTTGGACATTTTGATTATGTGGCAAGATATGCCCCCTACGATGATAAGGATGTTACCTATAAAGAATTTGCGGAGTACCTGGAACCGCTTCTGAAATTTCTTGCGGATAGCGGGAAAGCCTTGGAAATCAACACAAAATCTTATGAAAAGGGAGTCAGTCACGGCATAGGAACAACTCAAGCGCTCAAATTGGATTTGAATATCCTGCGCAAATTCCGCGAATTTGGCGGAGAGGCAATTTCACTTGGCTCTGATGCTCATGATGCGGCAAGAGTAGGTGATAACTTTAAGACTTACTGGCAAATGGCCCAGCACTGCGGGTTCAAATATCTGTGCTACTTTGAGAATCGCAAAGCGATATTTTACAAGCCTGAGTAATTAATTCAGAAAATCCGGCAGTCTCTATATTTTGTGTACCGGCCTGCGGATTTGGAACTTCTCTTCCGTGCCGTGGTACAATCTTTTTAGATTGCTGATGTGTGTAAGCCAGATAGTTACGCCGCACACCATGCTGAAGATTCTTAGAGCCCATGTCTCCTGCGGGTCCAGCCACAGCGCAAACAGCAAATTTACAAGCAGTGGAAAACATGTTACCGCGGCAATCACGCTTACGGAAATATATCTTGTAAAGTATAAGACTATCAGGAAGATAATTGTACAAATCAAAACAGCAAACGGGTGAATGGCAAGCAATGCTCCGCAAAAAGTTGAAACTCCCTTGCCGCCGCGGAAATGGTGATACAGAGGAAATATATGCCCTGCAACTGCGGCAAAACCAAATACAATTTGTGCGCAAACAAATAAATTTGTTCCGGGTTCAAGCAGCGGCATTAAGAACACAAGGCAGCAGGACGCAACCCCTTTTAACACGTCAATGGCAAAAACTGCAAGCCCCATGTGCCACCCCATAACTCTCTGAACATTATTGGCTCCGGGGTTTTTGCTTCCATACTCGCGAATATCTATTCCGTAGATTTTCTTGCTTAGAAAAATGGCGGGGGAAATTGACCCCAGCAGATAGGAGACAATTATGAATATGATGAACAGCCAGACTGTTAATGTAACGCTCATTAACTATTTTTTATAGGTCTAAGTTTTTGCGGAGGTCGGCCGCTTTAGCAAATGCGGAGGTCAGCCGCTTTACTTGTATAAATACAAATGTAAAACTTTATCTTTGCAAATGAAATGAATCTGGAACAGAAACTGGGGTTTGACCAAATACGGCAGAGCATAAAAATGCGCTGCTCAACGGCTTATGCTCAGAGGCGTGCAGAGACGGAGGAGATGTCAAACAATCCTCAGACCATAGAGAAGCGTCTTGCCCTTGCAGATGAGATGCGTCTTGTTGCAATGTTTGAGACAAAATTTCCCCAGGGAGAATTTACGGACTGCACCGCTTTTTTGAAGGCGCTGGAGGCTGAGTTTAGCTGCATAAGCGTTGAGAATCTAAGAAAGCTGCAGATGTTTTTGGAAAATCTGCGGCAGGTTCTCTCTTTTCTGCAGAATACCAAGGAGGGGCAATATCCTCATTTAAAGGAGCTTGCCTCGCCGGTTCAATTTTTTCCGGAGGTCAGCAGAAGAATAGATGCCATTCTGGACAAGAACGGGGAGATAAAAGACAATGCCTCAGAAGAGCTGGCAAAAATCAGAAGAGAGCTTCTCTCCACCCAAAATTCTATATCCCGCAAAGTTCAGAGCATTTTTAAAAAGGCTCAGAGTGAAGGCGTTGCAGATGAGGATGCTACTATTTCTGTTCGCGACGGGAAATTACTTATCCCTGTAAGCACATCTAACAAGCGCGGATTGCCCGGACTTGTTTTTGATGAATCTTCCAGCGGAAAGACCGTTTTTGTGGAGCCGTTGGAAGTGGTGGAAATGAATAACAAAGTGCGGGAGCTGCACTTTGCCGAGCAGAGGGAGATTGCAAAAATTCTTGCTGAATTCACGGATTTTTTAAGGCCATATTTGATTGATATACAAGGAGGGGCAAGGTTCATAGGGGAAGTGGATTTTATCCGCGCAAAGGCTGAGGTTGCAGGAGTTATGCAGGCGGGAAAGCCTATTATTTCCCGTGACGGCATGCTTAGAATTTCCAACGGAAGGCATCCTCTTCTGGAGGCGGCGCTAAGAAAAGAGAATAAGCCGATAGTGCCTATGACGCTGGAAATCAATAGAAAAAAGCATATTTTAATAATCTCCGGTCCAAATGCGGGAGGAAAATCCGTATGTCTGAAAACTGTCGGGATACTGCAATATATGTTGCAATGGGGCATGCTTGTTCCTTGTTCCGAGGTCTCTGAATTTCCCGTTTTCAATAATATATTTATTGATATTGGAGATGAGCAATCTATTGAGAATGACCTTAGTACGTATAGCTCTCATTTGATGAACATGAGAAATCTGCTTAAAAATGCAGATGGAAAATCCTTGGTTTTGATAGATGAATTTGGCGCGGGGACTGAGCCTGCGGCAGGCGGAGCAATTGCAGAAACTATATTGGAGGAGCTGGACAAGAGAGGCGTATATGGCGTGATAACAACGCATTACACAAATTTGAAGGTGTACGCGGAGAACAGCGTTGGAGCTATTAACGGAGCAATGTTATTTGACAGCGCAAGGATTCAGCCGCTATATAAATTGGAGATTGGAGTGCCTGGAAACTCTTTTGCATTTGAGCTGGCACGCAAGATGGGATTGCCGGAAAATATTGTGCATCAGGCAGAAGAGAAGGCGGGAGAAAATTTTGTGGATTTGGAAAGACAGCTTAGAATGATTTCCAAAAACCGCCGCAAGCTGGATGAGAAACTTGCAAGAATTAAAAATACGGATAAAACTTTGGAGGATGTCACTGAGCGCTATGCCCAGGAATTATCTGATATTAAGGAGACTAAGAAGAAAATTATTGAACAGGCAAAGGAGGAGGCGCAGCAAATTCTTGCCTCTGCAAATAAGAAAATAGAGGCTACAATTAAAGAGATAAGAGAGGCGCAGGCGGAAAAAGAGAAGACAAAAGAAGTGCGCGAGAATCTGAAAAAGTTTAATGAATCTCTGGAGCAGAAAAAAGATTCTAAGCAGGATAGAAAAATTCAGGCTAAGATGGAGCAGCTGATTGCGCGCAAGAAAAGGCAAGAGGAGAGGAAAGAGCGAAACTTGCAGCACGCTGTGAATCAGGGCGTCGGCGGCGGAGCGGCAACCGGGGCGGAGAATGGAAAATCTGTCGGGAATAAAAAAGTTTTAACCCTTCAGACGGGGAGCAAGGTTAGAATCAAGGGGAGCGATTTGATAGGTGAGGTTATGCAGATTGGAGAGAAATGGGTGAGCATTTCAGTTGGTGATATTATCAGCAAGGTTAAGAGAGATACAGTAGAGGTCATTTCAAATAAAGAGTTTGAGGCGGGGCACAAGAGTGTTCCTAAGCCCTTGACCCATAATTCATTGGGAATAGATGAGAGGAAGCTCAACTTTAAGACGGAAATTGATGTGCGCGGGGAGAGGCTGAGTGATGCGCTGGATATTGTGGCACGCTATATAGATGATGCTGAGCTTGTTGGAGCGTCACAGGTTAGGATTCTGCATGGGAAGGGGACAGGAGTCCTTAAAGAGGAAATCCGCAAATTCCTGAAGACCCTGCCATCCGTGCAAAGCTGCGCAGATGAGGATGTCCGCTTTGGCGGCTCCGGTATCACGATAGTTAAAATGAAAGATTAGTCTTCCGGGAAACGCTCTTTAATATAGTGTTCTACGGCTTTTGGGAAATTGGCCTGTTCCAAAATATGAATCTTTGCAGCAAGAGTTTCCGGAGTATCTTCCGGAGTTACCTGGCATTTAGCCTGGAATAAAATTTTACCATGGTCCATCTGCTCATCTACCAAATGAACAGTAATGCCGCTCTCTTTTTCATGAGATTCAATTACAGCTTTATGCACATGTGCTCCGTACATCCCTTTGCCTCCGAATTTTGGCAAAAGCGCCGGGTGAATGTTGACAATCCTCTCCGGATACAAATTAATTAAGGCCTTTGGCACCTGAAGAAGATAGCCGGCAAGGATTATAAAATTGATTCCGTTGTGCTTTAGATACTTAATAACATCGGGGTTCTCCTCCGAGCACAGCTGCTCTTTGTCCAGCATCAAATATTTCACCTTTAGGCGGGACGCCCTAAGCAGAACAGGCGCCGCAGGGTTATTTGAAATCACCAAATCTACCCTTGCAAGGCCTGCAGGGGCATGTAGGGCGGCATTTGAAGGGCTGTCGGGAGCTCCATTCTCATTAACGCCGTTAAAATACCTTATTAAATTCTCTGCATTGGTGCCTCCACCAGACGCAAGTATTGCAATGTGCATCATAATATTAATAAATAAACCGCTTGCGGGTACTTTAACAAAGGGGGAAACCCACAGAAAGCGGAACAAATATACTCAATTTTGAAAAATTTAATTACCTTTGCGCACTACTAAAAAATAAACTTAATTATTAACTAAATCATTTGATTATGGCAGACATTACTTCTAAAGTTAAAGAGATCATCGTTGACAAATTGGGTGTTGATGCAGCAGAGGTTACACCGGAGGCAAGTTTTACAAAAGACCTAGGCGCTGATTCTCTTGATACAGTAGAACTTATCATGGAATTTGAGAAAGCATTTGAGATTACAATTCCTGATGACGCTGCAGAAAAGATAGCAACCGTAGGAGACGCTATCAAATTTATTGAGGATAATAAAAAATAGTCCCAATACAATTTAAAAGGGGTGTCTGATGGGGTTTTATAATATTCCCGACAGATATCCCTTTCCTTTTGAATCCTTTTTGAGTCTTTTCAATTAAAGATTCTCTATAATTATAGTCTTAAACAATTCATTGGAGAAATTAAAATGGAGTTAAAGAGAGTTGTCATTACAGGTATAGGTACCATTAACCCTTTGGGTAACAACGTAAAAGAGTTTTTTACCGCTCTTGACAATGGTGTCAGCGGTGCGGGACCCATTACAAGGTTTGACGTATCCCTTTTTAAGACAAAGTTTGCATGTGAGGTTAAAGATTTTGACCCGCTTAAGTATGGAATGGACCGCAAAGAGGCAAGGAAACAGGACAGATATTGTCAGTTTGCTACCGTTGCTTCAGACGAGGCTATCCAGGATAGCAAGCTGGATTTGGAAAAAGAAGACAAAACCAGAATTGGCGTAATCATCGGTTCCGGTGTTGGCGGCATAGAGTCTATGACTCAGGAAATCATAGAATTTGCAGATGGACAGCGCGTTCCGCGTTTCAGCCCGTTCCTGATTCCAAAGATGATTGCAGATATGGCATCCGGTCTTGTATCAATTAAGTACGGATTCCGCGGACCAAATTATGCAACCGTTTCTGCTTGCGCATCTTCTTCTCATGCAATGTGCAACTCCTTTGATATCATAAGATTAGGAGAGGCTGACGTGATAGTTACAGGTGGAGCTGAGGCAGCTATCTCTATCCCCGGCGTGGGCGGATTTAATTCCGCGCAGGCTCTTTCTACAAGAAATGATGACCCTAAGACAGCAAGCCGTCCGTTTGATAAGGACAGAGACGGATTTGTTCTTGGAGAGGGTTCTGCAATTCTTGTACTTGAGGAGTACGAGCACGCAAAAGCAAGGGGAGCAAAGATTTATGCAGAGCTTGCAGGTTCCGGAATGACTGCAGATGCATATCATATTACGGCTCCGCTTCCTGACGGTTCTGGTGCAACAAAAGCAATGGAGACTGCACTTAAATGTGCCGGTCTTGGAACAAAAGATATAGATTACATTAATGTTCACGGAACATCTACTCACCTTGGAGATATAGCTGAGCTTAAGGCAATTAAAGAGGTATTTGGAGAGGATGTTTACAGGCTGAACATTAGTTCTACAAAATCTATGACAGGGCACATGCTTGGTGCTGCAGGAGCTGTTGAAACTCTTGCCTGCATTCATGCAATTGATGATGGCATAGTTCCTCCAACAATTAATTGCCAGAATCTTGATCCTGAGATTGATTCTAAATTAAATCTGACTTTGAACAAGGCTCAGAAGAGAGAGGTTAGGGCGGCCATGAATAACACCTTTGGTTTTGGCGGTCATAATTCTTGCCTTGTTCTGAAAAAGGTGTAATTAAACTAGCGAGATAAAAGAAACTCACAGCTCTGTCTCGCCTTATCCATTCTCGCCTCCCCTATTTTTGCTAAAGCAAAAGGGATCGGCTGCGGCTGAGTCGGCTGCGGCAGACTGTGAGATTTCTTTTATCTTGTTTTGGATTTTCCTGTTACCTGTTTTGTCTCTCCATGTCAAGCCTTATGAAGATGAACAGCAAAATGGTGAAACTCAGCATACTAGACCCACCATAACTCAGGAACGGCAACGGAATCCCAATTACCGGCATTATCCCCATCGTCATCCCAAGATTTATAAAGACATGCATGAAAAATATGGATGCCACGCAGTACCCGTATATCCGCGCAAAGTTATCGGGATTCTTATCGCTGAGGATTAAAATTCTAATAATCAGATAGATATAGACTGCTATCAAAACAAGGCTTCCAACAAATCCCCACTCTTCTCCAACGGTGCAAAATATAAAGTCCGTACTTTGCTCCGGTACAAAATTGTATTTGGTTTGAGTGCCGTGCAAAAATCCTTTGCCTATTAAACCTCCGCTTCCAATTGCAATCTCGCTTTGATGGACGTTGTATCCGATTCCCTGTAAATCTTGATTGACTCCCAGCAAGCTCTCTATTCTTGCGGTCTGGTGAGGTTGCAGGACATTTGTAAAAATAAAGTTGACGGAGATTACAAATAATGATGCGGCTAAAAAGCTTATTATAAGAAATTTAGAAGGTCTGTCCCTAATTATTATTGCATCTTGCAGCCAGATAACAAGATAAGGGGCGGATAAAATCAGAGCTATGTATTCCGGCCTGATGACGGTAAGGAACTGCATAAATTTTATCCTCATTATTGCGGGAAGAAATGCCATCAGCACAATTACAGGCAAAACAGAAATTAACGTTCCAAGTATATTCCGTTTTAACAACCCTCTTATAATTCCCGCCACCGCAAAACAGCAAATGATTGCAACAAGAGGGGAAGATACTATCGTGATGATAAACAGAGTTATTATTGCAAAGAGAAAAATAAGCACCCATCCGTTAAGCCCCTCTCTATAAAGGACAAAGATTAATCCAAGATATACCAGAGCGCTGCCGGTCTCTTTCTCTGCAATTATCAGGATGATAGGGACAATCATTATCAGCGCCGCCTTGCAAGCATCCCTGATGTTGGAGAATCTGAACCCGTATTTGCTCATCACGTAGGAGAGCAAAAGCGCAGTTGTAATTTTAGAAAATTCCGCGGGCTGGAATGCAAAAGAGCCAAGATAAAACCATGATTTTGAACCATTTACTTCCTTGCCTGCAAAAATGACAATAAACAGCAGCAGCAGCATTGCGCCGTACAAAAACGGAGAGAGCACATCATAAATTTTTGGATTGATGATGTAGATAATAAATATTGCCGTGACAAAAGAGACGCACATCCAGATAAACTGCATCCCGTATCTTTGAGTAATATCAAAAATAAGCGGATGGTCCTCTGTATATACAGCAGAATAAATATTCAGCCAGCCAAAAATCACCAGAAACAGGTAGGACATCAGCAAGCCAAAATCTATTTTTCTATATTTTGTTTCTCTGTACATTAATTAATTATTTTTTTCTCCCGACAGTTTTTGTGTTGCAGCCGCTTTTGCATTTGCTGGGTGCTTCTTTGTATTTGCCTGGTTTATAAGCCTTACGTAATATTTTTTACCGGTGCTGTCAGTCTTGACAATGTATTGTCCCGGAATTAGCTTGCGCCTTACCGGTACAAATTGCTTTGTATTTGTCTTTATAATTTTCTCCTCCAGGTCTTTTCTCTTAACGGTTCTGTTAAGATATTTTTCAACCATCAAAGATGCAACCGGGGCTGCCCAGGTTCCTCCAAATCCTGCGTTTTCTATATAAACTGCAACTGCAATTTTTGGATGGTTGCGCGGAGCAAAACAGATGAAGGAGGCATTATCCTTTCCGTGAGGGTTTTGCGCGGTTCCCGTTTTTCCGCACAAATCAATACCATCTATGTGTGCAATTCTTGCAGTACCGCCGGGGCCTCCGTTTGCTGCAAGATGCATTCCTTCTATTGCGGTTGCAAAGTGCATGGTGTCAATGCCAACGTAATGTCTTACGGAGAAGGCTTTTGCACGGAGAGAATCCGGTGCGTTTTTTACCAAATGGGGAACATAGTAATATCCTCTGTTTGCGATAATTGCGGCCAAATTTGCAAGGTGCAAAGGAGTGGTTCCAATCTCTCCCTGTCCAATTGCAAGGGACAAAATGTTAAATGAATTCCATCTGCCCTTGCCGTGAATTTTATCATAAGTTTTTGTAGTAGGGAGAGTCCCGGCCAGCTCGGCAGGGAAATCGCTTCCCAGCTTTTTGCCAAACCCGAATCTCATTACGGCATCTCTCCAGTGGTTGAAAGCCACGGAGATAGGGTTATATTTTGGATTTGTAATTATTGCTCTGTAAACGTGCGCAAAGTATGCGTTGCATGACATACATACTGCGAGTTTAAAATCCAGCGGACTTGCATGATGGTGACATCCCATTTTTCCGCCCGGGAAATAATAACCTCCGTTGCAAGGAAATTTGCTGGCAGGAGTGATAACGCCATCTTGCAAACCAATCAGTCCGTTTACAATTTTAAATACGGAACCCGGAGGATATGCCGCCATGGCGGACCTGTTAAACATTGGTTTATAGGGGTCATCCGCAATTTCTCTGTAGTGCTTGCGCATGTTGGAAAGTTGTGCAATGGTAATACCTGGTGATGAGACAATTGCAAGAATTTCTCCCGTGGAAGGTTCTATCGCGACTACACTTCCAACTTTATTTTGCATCAGCAGTTCTCCATATTCCTGCAGCTCTCCGTCAATTGATGAAATCAAATCTTTTCCTGGAACAGCCTCTACATCATATTTTCCGTTGTCAAAACTGGAACGTATTCTGTTGCGGGAATCACGGACAAAAATGTTATATCCCTTTTTGCCGCGCAGCACATCTTCATAAGATTTTTCCATCCCTGTAACTCCCACATAATCACCACGTTTATAATCCGGGTGTTTTGACAGAAATGTGGAATCAACCTCAGATATATATCCAAAAAGATTTGCTCCGGCATTAAACGGATAGCTTCTTGCCGTTCTGCTTATTGCATAGAAGCCCGGGAATTTATATGCTTTTTCTGCAAATAGACTGTAATCTGCTCCTGAAACTTGCTTGATAAAAGTAAAAGTCTGATACCCGATTTTTCTTTTGTTGATTCTGTAGTTGCGCAGCTTTTTCCTGACAATTTTATAATCTACTTTAAAAGTCTGGCAGAAATCCAAAGTGTCAAAAGGCTGTATATCCATGGGAGTCACCATGATATCATAAGTGGTTCTGTTGCCCACCAGGGTCTTTCCGGTACGGTCATAAATAACTCCTCTTGCCGGATATCTGGTCTCATAAAGCAAAGCATTATTCTCTGCGTTAATCTTGTATTCTTTGTTAAGAATCTGCAAGAAAAACAGACGTATCACCAGAATAAGACCGACGATAACAACGCCAACTATGAGAATATTTTTTTTCTGCACTTTGCAATCTCTTTTGAGAGCCTAAAGTTACTGCATTAACCTTTGGAAAAATAATTTTTCTAGTATTATCGCAATCAGCAGATTTGCAATAATATTAATTAAAAGTCTTATTATCAAGAACGTAGCTGAACCTGAGCCAAGGTCGTCCAAGATGACATAGCAAACGAAAAAGATGGAGTATGAAAGCAATAAAAATGTAAAGAATTTCTGAAATCCAAGATGTTTGCTGTTAACATCTCTGGCTCCTGCTCCGCCTCCCGCCTCATATCTTGCTATGCTCTTCATAAGAGGACGCTTAAAAAATGCTACGGCTGTAAGACTTGTTGCATTCAATCCAAGCAAACCGTCAGATAATGCATCTATCAAAAGTCCCGCGATGAATGCTGTGAGCATTAGAAATCCTGGTTTGAAATCGGCCGGCAGCATCATTATAAACAGCGGGAAAACAGCAATATACAGCGGCGGCCAAATATTCACAAACTCGCATATCAGCAGCTGAATTATCAGCGCCGCAATGCCAATCACCGTATATCTTAAAATGTCATTCATCTCTTCTACCTCTTGCTGTAAGATGGTTTAACTTGTGACAAAGAATCTATCTGGCGTCTGTGCCTGTGCTTTACAATTATCACGTAATCCAAATCTTTGAAATCCTGTATCAACTTAACTTTCACCTGTTTGTGCGTGCCGTTAACAACCCTGTAGGAAACCGCGGTTCCAATTGGAATGTTGGCCGGGAAGAAAGTTGAATAACCGCTTGTAAAAACCGTATCTCCTCTTCTAACTTTAATATGCTGAGGTATTTCTGTCAGCTGCGCATAGTAAAGAGACTTGCGGTCCCACTTTAAAGTTCCAAATACATTGGACCTTCCAACCTTTGCGCTTACGGTTTGTTTGTCATTCAGGAAAGAGAGAACGTAAGTGTAATCTTGTCCCACGGCCCTTGTAATTCCCACAACCCCAATGGGTGTAATGACTCCCATATCTTCCGTTACGCCGTCCTTATCTCCCTTATCTATAATAAGATAGTTATGCTCTGAATTGATGCTGTTCTTAATAACTTTAGCAAGCTGGTAGTCATACATCACCATGCTGCTGTCCAGTTTTAAGGTTGTGCTGTCGGCTCCGTACGCCGCATTCATGTCAATCTTTTTAACCTTAACGCTGAAAGTTCCGTCCGCAATACTTTGCTGAATGCAATTTCTATAGACGATGTTCTGCTTAAGCAGCCATGCATTTTGCCTTGTAAGAGAGGCATTAATTTCCTTTAATCTGGTATAATCTTTAATTGCGGTATTCCTCTCCCAAAAGAAACTCTGAAAAGTGCGCACCGCTTCAAATATCCTGTATCTCTGCACAATACTGTTGTTCAGAATCATGAGGACACCCGCTGTTTCCAAAACCACAAACAGTACAAACCTCCCAATTGCATTATAAATCAGCGGTGGAATTTTCATTTGACTCCCGACAGATTATTATCTCATCAGATAAGGCAGCTTGGCAGGGTTCTTAAGAGCTGTGCTGGTTCCTCTTGCAACTGCTCTCAGAGGATCTTCCGCAACATGGAACGGAATCTTAAGCTTATCTTCCATTCTCTTGTCCAGACCTCTAATCAAAGCGCCGCCGCCTGTCAGGAAAATTCCCTCCTTGA
This sequence comes from Bacteroidales bacterium, assembly GCA_022647615.1. Classification (NCBI taxonomy): domain Bacteria; kingdom Pseudomonadati; phylum Bacteroidota; class Bacteroidia; order Bacteroidales; species Bacteroidales bacterium. Next base: position 526,666 of record JALCKZ010000001.1, on the reverse strand, counting down.
CAATATCTGCGTACAACTCAGGCGGAGTCTGCTCAAGTACCTTAACTACAGTAGTTTCCAGCTTTGCCAAAGACCTGTCCAGGCAATGTGCAATCTCCGGACTGGAGACAGAAATTTCTACCGGATATGCAGTCATCAAATTAGGACCCTTTGCAAGATATGGCTCAGGCGGATTATCCAATTCCGGTATGGCAGCGCCAACCGCAATTTTAATTTGCTCTGCAGTAATTTCTCCAATTTTTATATTATGCTGCTGCCTTAGATATTGCTGAATATCAGATGTAAACACATCTCCGGCAACCTTTATGCTCTCTTTGCAGACAATGCCTCCAAGGGAAATGACGGCGCACTCGGTAGTACCTCCGCCGATGTCCACAACCATGTGTCCGCTAGGCTCTTCCACATTCAGTCCAATTCCAAGAGCGGCTGCCATAGGCTCATAAATTATATATACGTCCCTTCCTCCGGAATGTTCTGCTGCATCTCGTACGGCTCTGATTTCCACCTCTGTGCTGCCGCTAGGTATGGCAATCACAATCCTAAGATTTGGTGTAAACAGAGTTCTCTTGCTGTTAATCATCTTAATGAAACCGCGAATCATTTGCTCCGCAGCATTAAAGTCCGCAATCACTCCATCCTTTAAAGGCCTTACAGTCTTGATGTTTGGATTTGTTCTCTCATGCATCAGCCGCGCGGTGTGTCCATAAGCAATAGGCTTGCCCGTAATCTGGTCAATAGCTACAATTGAAGGTTCATCAACAACAATTTTGTCATTCATAAAAATGACGGTATTGGCTGTCCCCAAGTCAATTGCAAGCTCCTGTGTTAAAAAAGAAAATGCCATATCTAATGTTTAAAATGTCTTATTCCTGTCATTACCATTGCAACTCCGTTTTTGTTGCACCAATCTATGCTTTCATCATCTCTGATTGAGCCGCCGGGTTGAATGACAGTTTTAATGCCCTCTGCTGCAGCTATTTGTACGCAATCAGGGAATGGGAAAAATGCATCTGAAGACATAACGGCGCCGTTCAAATCAAAGTTAAATGATTTTGCTTTTTGAATAGCCTGCTTAAGTGCATCCACTCTGGAAGTTTGTCCTATTCCGCTGGCCAGCAGCTGTTTCCCCTTTGCAATTACAATTGCATTAGACTTAGAATGCTTTACCAGCTTGTTGGCAAAAATAAGATCCGGAATCTCATCCTCCCTTGGTTTTAAGGTAGTTGCAGGCTTCAGGTCTTCCGGTGTCTCCACGTATGTATCTCTCTCTTGTGCAAGAACTCCGTTAAGCAATGAACGGAATTTCTTTTTAGGAGGAACAATTCCGTGATTTACAAGGATAACGCGGTTCTTTTTAACTTCCAGTATATCAAGTGCTTCCTTAGTGTAAGAAGGAGCAATCATAACTTCAAAGAAAATCTTGTTCATCTGCTCTGCGGCAGCTTTGTCAATTTCCCTGTTTGTGACAAGTATTCCGCCGAAAGCGGAAACCGGATCTCCCGCAAGCGCTTTCTCCCAGGCCTTTACAAGGTCAGGGTCACTTGCGCATCCGCAAGCGTTGGTATGCTTTATAATGGCAACTGTTGTCTCAGAAAAATCAGAGATAAGTTCTATTGCAGATTCAATATCCAGCAGGTTATTGTGAGAAATTTCCTTGCCGTGAATTTGCTCCGGAAGAGAATTCTTAGGGCCAAAATACATCCCTTTCTGATGAGGATTTTCTCCGTAACGCAAGCTCCTGCATTCAGTTATGTTCTTGTCAAACACCGGAATATCAAAGTCTCTGTTAAAGAAATCAAAGATTGCGGTATCATAATGAGAGCTTACCTCAAATGCTTTGGCTGCAAAAAATTCTCTCTCTTTTAAATCCGTCTTTGCCCCTTTCTCCCTGAGAATCTGCAATAAAGGCGCGTATGATTCCTTTGACGGAACTATTACAACATCATTGTAATTCTTGGCGGCAGCTCTGATAAGAGAGATTCCTCCAATATCTATTTTCTCAATAATGCTCTGATGGTCAGCACCTTTTGCTACAGTATCCTCAAAAGGATACAAGTCCACAATTACAAGATCTATCGGGAGTATAGAAAATTTCTCAAAGTCCTTTTTATCATCCTCATTGTCTCTTCTGCCAAGGATTCCTCCAAATACTTTTGGATGGAGCGTCTTGACTCTTCCCCCAAGGATAGAAGGATAGCCCGTCATATCTTCCACTTTAGAGACAGGGATGCCGTTGCTGCTTAAAAATTCTCCGGTGCCCCCCGTGGAGAGAATTTCTACGCCATTTTTTACTAACTCTTTGGATATCTCTAATATACCGTCTTTAGAGTACACGGATATAAGAGCCCTTTTAATTTCTTTCACCTTGTTTTAAATTCTTTAAAATTACCCGCGTAAAGTTAAAAAATATAGCGTAAAAATTGATATTTTTGTGAAGATAAATTTGAAAATGATTTCACAGAAAAAATATTACGCAATTATAACGGCGGGGGGGAGCGGAACAAGAATGGGTTCCATGATTCCAAAGCAATTTTTGGAATTGGGCGGCAAACCCATATTACTTAGGACATTAGAGCTTTTTACAAATCTGGACAGGGAGGTAAATCTTATACTTGTTCTACCGTCGGGATATATAAAAAAATGGCAGGACTACTGCTTGGAAAACCACTTCTGGGTTAAGCATGTGATAGTGCAGGGCGGAGTTACCCGTTTTCACTCTGTCAGAGAGGCTTTGGATTTGGTCCCGGATGATGCCGTTGTTGTAGTTCACGACGGCGTACGCCCTTTTGTTCCCAAGGATTTGATAAAGGGGATGATGGATTATGAATTTACAGATAAAGTTGCCGGAATAATTCCGGTGCTTTCAATGACTGATTCAATGAGAGAGAAAGTCTTGGACAAAGAGGGGGAGATGGTGAGCAGCCGTCCGGTTGCAAGAGAGAATTATTTTATGGTTCAGACCCCGCAAGTGTTTGATTCTACGCGGCTTAAAATGGCATATAAAAAACCGTACTCTCCGGCCTTTACAGATGATGCAACAGTCATAGAGAGTGCGGGTTATTTAGTTGATACTTGTGACGGCAGCAGATTAAATTTAAAAATCACTACCCCGGAAGATTTGAAAGATGCCAAAATTATTTATGACTCTCTTTCCAGACTTCCTAAAAGTTCAGATTAAAGTCTTTTCTTTAAAGCAGCTCTTGCTTTATCTCTTTGTTTCCCGTGATATCCTTTTGCCTCCGGATAATCCTTAACCCATACCTGGCGTTCAATAGCCTGGTCTAGTGAGACAAGTGTTTCAGTATCCTGAACACTAGGAATGTTTTGAATAGTATTTATCAGAATGTCCAGCAAGTGGTCATGGTTGAAGCAATACATCTTAAGAAGCAATGTATGCCTGCCGGTAACAAAGTGGCATTCAACTATTTCTGGGATTTTTTTAAGTGCCTCAATTACTTCCGGATACTTGTTTACCGGGGAAAGATTAACTTCCACAAACGCGCAGACATTAAGTCCAAGCGTGGATGGCTTGACAAGAAGGCGGGAACCGGTTATGATTCCCAATGATTCCATCTTCTTAACTCTTTGATGAATGGCAGCTCCTGAAACTCCGCAATCTCTTGCTATTTCCAGGAAAGGCATTCTTGCATTCTTGACAAGTGAAGAGAGAATTTTCTGGTCGGTGTCGTCGATTTGATATTTTGGCATATTTATAAAATTTAACTGTTTTCGCTCACTATTCTGAACAAAAATAGTAAAAATTTTTACAAAGTATTACATTTTCTGTAATAAAATAGCCATCTGATAGGAATATTTCCCTCGCATGCAGACTTATAATCGGAGGCAGAGCAAGGCACTAAAATATTATTTTTTTTCTTCTCGACAGGAATTTCCATCCACCATCTGCCTGTATTTAAACTAGTTATAAAGGAGATTGCGTCGCTTCCTCCGCTCATGTCAACTATCTTGCGCATGAATTGCATTGCCAATTTTCCCTTTGATATTGAAATCATAGGGTCTTCTTTCAAATTAGAAGCAATACCGTCAAAAACATGCCATACTACCTGACTAACAAGTGCATCGCAGATAGGTCTGCGCACTTTTTCAGAAATGCCGAAAATGAAGATTGCTTTCAATTTTTGAGAGAATGCGGCGTACCTCACAACTTGGCAAATTTCATTGCTCATAAAGCCGTTTGGATTTCCCTCCTCCTCTGACCATGGATAGTCTGCATACTTTACGGAGCGCATGTCTATGAAGATGTATTGAGCATCTCTCATCAGCGGCTCACATTGAGTCATGTCATCCCTTATCTCACCAAGATGCAGCGTCTCAAACCCGCTGTCATTCAGAAATACATCAATGGCAGGATTAAACAAATATCTCTGAACTCCAATCAAAGAGAAATTTGTTAAGTTCTTGTTTGTCAGGAGCGGAAATGTCTCCTCAGGAGATGCCAGAAAATTTCCTGATGATATAAGTGCAGCTGTAAAAGGCTTTGCTCCAATTATTCCGCGCAAAGAGGGAATATTTTCTCCGCAAAGAACAACTGTCGGGAGCTTAGATTTTAAATTTTTTTTAAGTGCCGCAGAGAAATTTTTTTCATCCGGAGCGCTCATAAGTTTTGCAGCAGAGCGCACATCTTTTTCTGCATATAAGCTCTTGTAACTGCTTATGATTGAATCCAATTTGCCTTTTGCCATAAATGCTTTAATTATATAGCTTTCTATTTTTTCCAGCTAATAGAACTTCTACTTTTTCCCTCTTCTGCTTCTGCCGGTTGGCTCTGAATTTTTGATAATATTCTGGCAATCTTCCAGCGTTAATTCTTCCGCCTTCTTTGCATTTTTGCCCTTTGGAATTTTGTAATTGTCCTTGCCGCATTTTATGTACGGACCAAACCTTCCGTTAAGAACATGAATGTCTTCTTTCTCAAAAACTCTTATGACTTTATTTGCCTCTTTTTGAATGTGATCTTCTATCAGGGCGCAAGCCTCATCCTCTGTAATAGTGTAAGGATCATATAGTTTGCCAAGAGAGACAAATTTGTTGTCATACTTTATATAAGGACCAAATCTGCCAATGGCCGCAGTTACAACTTTATCTTTCCATTTTCCAACTTCTCTTGGAAGGTCAAATAATTTTAGCGCCTCTTCTAGAGTAATTGTTTCTATTGACTGACCTTTTCTAAGGCTGGAAAATTCTTTTTTAGGGTCATCATTATCTCCCTTTTGAACAACAGGACCAAATTTGCCAAGCCTTACTATAATCTCTTTTCCGCTTGCAGGGTCTTTGCCCAAAGAGCGCTGCGCATTTACGTGGCCCTTCTCTTCCATGGAGGCTTCAACCTTCTGATGGAAAGGACCGTAGAATGTTTTAATCAAATTGTTCCAGACCATTTTGCCCGCTGCAATCTTATCAAAGTCACCCTCAATTTTTGCAGTAAAGCCGTAGTCCATAATAGAGGTAAAATTCTTCTCCAGAAAATCCGTCACAAGAGTTCCTATGTCCTCCGGGAATAATTTATTTTTCTCAGCTCCTGTCTTTTCCGTCAATTCTGTTTTCTCTATTTTTTCTCCCGACAGGGTCATCTTCTCATATTTCCTCTCTACTCCGTCTCTATCCTCTTTAACAATATAGCCTCTTGCCATTATTGTTGTGATGGTTGGAGCATAGGTAGATGGTCTGCCAATCTCCAGCTCCTCCATTTTCTTTACAAGAGAGGCCTCTGAATATCTTGGAGGTTTCTGTGTAAATCTCTGAGTTGCAGCTATCTCCAACGGCATCATTTTTTCGCTGTCGGGAATAGCAGGAATAAGCTGATTCTCCGCTTCCTCCTCCGGCTCATCATCTCTTCCCTCCAGATACAGCTTTAAAAATCCGTCAAATAAAATTTGCTCTCCCTCGCTTGTGAACTTTTCAGAAATTTTATCTCCGCCAATTGTTATAACTGTCTTCTCCAATTCTGCGTCTGCCATTTGAGATGCAACGGCGCGTTTCCAAATTAAAGAGTAAAGTCTTTTCTCCTGTGCAGTTCCCTCTATTGTTAGATTGGAAGCATAGGTTGGACGTATAGCCTCATGAGCTTCCTGCGCCCCTTTGCTCTTTGTTTTGTATTGTCTTGTCTTGGAGTATTGCGCTCCATAGTTCTCTGTAATTGTCTGTTTGATAGTGGTTAACGCAAGCGTAGATAAATTAGTGGAATCTGTACGCATGTAAGTAATTAATCCGCTCTCATAAAGTTTCTGCGCAATTCTCATTGTTTGAGAAACTGAGAAACCGCACTTACGTCCCGCCTCCTGCTGAAGCGCAGATGTTGTAAATGGAGGAGCAGGTGTTCTGGAAATTTTCTTTTTCTCTGTCCCCTCAACTGCAAAGTTGCATCCGCGGCACTTATTAAGGAAGGCTTCCGCCTCTGCGCTTGAATTAAATTTTGTATCCAGCGCGGCGCTCAACTTAATTTTTTCCGGAAGCGTAGCGGGATGGAAAATGCCAGTTACCTTATAGAAAGAATCAGCCTTAAATACCTGAATTTCACGCTCTCTGTCTACTATTAATTTTACTGCGACAGATTGAACTCTGCCCGCTGAAAGTTTCGGTGCAACTTTTTTCCAAAGGATAGGGGAGAGTTCAAAACCGACAAGACGGTCAAGCACTCTGCGCGCTTGCTGCGCCATCACCAAATCCATATCAACTTTGCGCGGATTTTGAATTGCCTCCAAAATTGCGCTCTTGGTAATTTCATGGAACACAATCCTCTTAGTGTTCTCATCTTTTAGACCAAGATTATTCTGGAGATGCCATGCAATAGCCTCTCCCTCACGGTCTTCATCGGATGCAAGCCAGACAGTCTGCGCCTTTTTTGCCAAAGCTTTAAGTTCAGAGACAACTTTCTTTTTGTCTGCAGAGACTTCATACTTTGGTTCAAATCCATGTTCAATGTCAATTCCAAGATTCTTTTTTGCAAGATCGCAAATATGTCCAAAGCTGGATTTGACAGTGTACTCTTTACCTAGAAATTTTTCAATAGTCTTTGCCTTTGCAGGTGATTCGACTATAACAAGATTCTCTCCCATAATGCTTAAACCCCCTCTTTTTACTTTTTTAATGGGCTGCAAAGTAAGTCATAAACTACTGTAAAATGCAAATTTTTATTTGTATTTTTGCTCATATTAATTGCCAAAAAATGGAAATAAAGGATAAAAAGAAGTTTCTTAAATGGCTGTGGCTCATAGTATTCAGTCCTATCATTCTTGTGCTGACCGCAATATTGCTTGTATGGATTTTTGCAGATATTCCCTCTTTTGAGGAGCTGGAAGACCCTCAGAGCAACCTTGCAACTCAAATTTTGGCAGAAGACGGCACTCTTCTGAATACGTTTCATGTAGAGAACAGATCTTACACTACGTTTGATGATTTGTCACAAGGTCTTAAGGATGCAGTAGTTGCAACAGAGGATGTGAGATTTTACAAGCACAGCGGAGTTGATATGAGGAGTTTGTTTAGAGTTGCCGTTAAAAGTCTTGTGCTGGGCAATACCAGGGGAGGCGGAGGCGGAAGTACTCTAAGCCAGCAGCTTGCAAAGACTTTGTTCCCAAGGGATGAGGTTAAATCTCATTTTCCTGGCGCAAAGTTTTTTGTATTGGGCGTTAATAAATTTAGGGAGTGGATTACGGCTGTAAAGCTGGAGAGAAATTATACCAAGGAGGAAATTTTGAGCATGTATATGAATGCGGTCTTCTTTGGAAGCAATGCTTATGGTATTAAGAGTGCGGCAAATACATTTTTTGGCAAGTTGCCAAAAGACCTTAATGTAGAGGAGAGTGCGCTGCTTGTTGGTATGGTTAACAAGCCTACCAGATTTAATCCTGTTGTTAATCCGGACCTCTCTTTAAAGAGGAGGAATCACGTGCTGAGCCAGATGAAAAAATATAAATATCTGTCGGGAGCTCAATATGATTCCATTGTAAGATTGCCAATCAAACTTACTTACAGCAATGATGAGATTGCATCCGGCCTTGCTCCTTACTATAGAGATATGTTGCGCAGAGTGATGAGCGCGGATGAGCCGGTGAGGTCTGATTATACCAGCGAGAGCGAATATAGAGAGGACTCAACTCTTTGGAAGACAGACCCTTTATATGGATGGCTTAATAAGAATTTTAAGGCTAACGGAGATAAATATAATCTGGATCGCGACGGTTTAAAAATTTATACGCCTATAAATGCAAAGATGCAGCAATACGCAGAAGAGGCTGTCGCCGAGTACCTTAAGCAGCTGCAATCTACTTTCCGCAGAGATGTCAGATATACAAAGAATCCTCCTTTTGCAAACGGGACGGATGATGCTACTATAGAGACTATTATGAGGCAGGCGCGGCATTGGAGCGATAGATACAAAAATATGCGCAGCGCGGGAGAGAGCGAGGCGGAGATTGACAGAGCCTTTAATACCAAAACTGATATGCGCGTATTCTCCTGGAATAAAAAGGGTTATGCGGATACTCTTATGACTCCTAATGATTCCATCAAGTACTACAAATCTTTCTTGCGTGCAGGACTTATGGCTATAGAGCCTGAGACCGGATATGTAAGAGCTTATGTTGGCGGAGAGAATTATAAATACTTTAAGTATGACCAGGTTATGCAGGGACAAAGACAGGTAGGTTCCACATTCAAGCCGTTCCTTTATACGTTGGCCATGCAGGAGGGATTTACTCCATGTGATAAGGTTGTAAATGTTCCTCAGTCATTTGTGGTATCAGGCGGAAATGTCTGGACACCAAGAAGCCAGGAGGGCGGACAGTGGATTGGCAAGACCGTTACTCTTAAGTGGGGATTGCAGAAAAGCAGCGATAATATCTCTGCATATTTGATGAAACAGTTTGGACCGGAAGCGCTTGTTGCAATGGCCCATAATCTTGGAATTAAATGTTATTTGAATCCCGTATATTCTTTGTGTGTTGGTTCTGCGGATATACCTGTTTATCAAATGGTAAGCGCATTCAATGTATATCCGAGCAGAGGCGTTTACATTGACCCTCAGTTTGTAATAAGAATAGAGGATAAAAACGGTGTTGTACTCTCCAGGTTCCAAAGCAAAAAGAGAGAGGCAATTTCTGCAAAGACTGCTTATCTGATGGTTAACATGATGCAAAATGTTGTTGACCACGGTACCGGAGCAAGGCTGAGGTCTTACATAAGCGGCGGTCAGATAGGAGGTAAGACGGGAACTACAAATGATAATGCCGACGGATGGTTTATAGGTTACATGCCTAGATTGACAGCCGGCGTTTGGGTTGGCGCAGAGGACAGGCAGGTTCACTTTACCAGCATGGCAAACGGAAGCGGTACAAATATGGCGCTTCCAATTTGGGGAATATTTATGAAGAAGGTGCTTGCGGATGCTAAACAGGGAGTTACGATTAACGACAAGTTTACCGTGCCGCAAGATTTTGATGTAGATATGAATTGTCCTACGCCTGCGGCTGATAACAGCAGCGGAGGGGAAGATACCGGAGAGGGAGAGACTGAAGCGCAGGATGAATTTATTCAGGAAAACTAATCTGTTAACACAAGAATTTGTTAACACAGGAAAATTAATCTGTTAACACAGAAAAACTTAATCTGTCAATTTAATAGGAGGAGCAGTTATGAATGGCAAACAAAATGTTGCGCTTATTTGCGGAGGTGATTCTTCCGAATGCGAAGTTTCCGTACAGAGCGCTATTAATGTGGCAAAATTCATTGATAAGGAGAAGTTCCAGACTTACATGGTCTTTTTGAGAGGGACTCACTGGCTTCTTGTTCTTCCTCCCGATGATGAAGAAATTGATGTTGATTTGGTGATGGGCCGCAGCGATAGAAATCTGGAGACTCGCAGCAAGGAGATTAACAAAACAGATTTTTCCGTTCTGTGCAGACATGGCTTGGTAAGGTTTGACAAGGCGTTTATAATGATACATGGCAAACCGGGGGAAAATGGTCTGCTTCAGGGATATCTGGAGATGATGCATGTTCCGTTCACTACCTGTTCCGCATTTGTTTCCGCCATCACATTTGATAAACATTCTTGCAAAAGATTTTTGGATTATGCAGGAGTGAAGATGGCAAAGGATGTCTATATCAGAAAAGATGTTCCGCACTCTCCGCGGGAAATTATCAGACAACTTGGACTTCCGATTTTTGTTAAGCCTACTGTTGGAGGCAGCAGCTTTGGAGTTACTAAAGTTAAGAGAGAAGAAGATTTGGAAGGAGCTATTAATCATGCATATACGGAGTGCGATACTGTAATTGCGGAGGAAGCCATAGAGGGCAGAGAAGTTACAAACGGCATTTACAAGCTACAAGGTGCTATTCACAAATTGCCTGTTACGGAGATAGTTACTAAGAGAGAATATTTTGATTATGAGGCCAAATATCTTGGAGAATCACAGGAAATTTGTCCTGCTCAGTTATCTCCGGAGATGACCGCAAAGGTTCAAAATTTGAGCGAAAGAATTTACACATACATGGGATGCAGCGGCGTTGTCAGGATGGATTACATTATCCGTGGCAATGACGTTTATTTCTTGGAAGTCAATACAATACCAGGCATGACCAAGATGAGTCTTATTCCAAAACAGCTTGCTGTTGCCGGTCTTGATTTGAAGCAGTTCCTTACAGACATGCTTGAGGATATATAATCAAGTGTTCAAGCATAGCTAGAGAATTTTTTAGGAATTATTATAGGAGGTTACCTGTGACAATTAAGGAGTTTATAGATTTTGGAGTTGAAAAACTTTCTCCTCTTTATTCAAAAGAGGAGTCTATCTCTTTATGCAACAGGGTGTTGGTAGGGATGGCCGGATTTAGAGATTACTCTTATATTTCAGAGCCTGAGAGAGAAATATTGCTGATAAATAAAGAATCTGTCGAGAATAAAAAAGATTTAGATTTTTCCGAGGCGATGATGAGAGAGGCGGTGCTGAGGATGGCGAAGGGTGAGCCTGTGCAGTATGTGCTTGGGTATGAGATGTTTTGCGGGCACAGATTTAACGTCGGTCCGGGAGTCTTGATTCCACGTCCTGAGACTGAAGCGATGGTGAGCCTGATTACTCTTAGCAACAGTTCCAGAAAGCCGCATGAGATTTTGGATATTTGTACGGGGAGCGGCTGTATTGCATGGAGCTTGTGGAGCAATTTTCCGCGCGCTCATGTTTATGGTTGCGACAATTCTGACGTTGCTTTACAATATGCTAGAAATCAAAAGATTGAAAGGCTAAAGCCGGATGCGTCAGAAGGGATGCCGGAGCATATAGATTCCGTTATTGACGGTTCAAAAGGGGAGCAAATGGCGCCGGATTTTTTCAAATGCGATATCCTTTCTACAGAGGCTCTTTCTATTTTTGGAGGGAAGAAGTTTGATATCATTGCAAGCAATCCTCCGTATGTGCTGGAGAAAGAGAAAAAGTTCATGAGGCCAAACGTTCTTAACTATGAACCGGCAGAGGCATTATTTGTCTCTGATGATAATCCGCTTGTGTTTTACAGAAAAATTTCACAACTTGCGTTCGATATGTTAAATCGTAACGGAAGAATATATTTTGAGATTAATGAAATGTTCGGGGAACAAGTAGCCTCTCTGATGGGCGAAATGGGATTCTCTGAGCCTCAAATAGTTACGGACATCAACAACAGACCTCGTATTGTTAGAGCTCTAAGGTGGTGATGGCTCCAGCCACACCTATGTATTCTGAATTGTAACCAATTCTTCACAATTTTTATTTTGAAGAGTCCCTTATGGGAAAAATAAACCCCTTATATATATATCAGGGGTGTTATTAGTGCATTTTTTATCAACCTTAAATATATAATAAAATGAAAGTAACCAAAAAGTACACACTCCCCGAGAGTGAGATTCCGACGCAATGGTATAACATTGTGGCGGACATGCCTAACAAACCACAACCTTTGTTGAACCCCGGAACCCGCAAACCTATCAAAGCAGAAGATATGGAGGGCCTATTTGCAAAAGAACTTGCAAGACAGGAATTTTCAACAGAACGATGGCAGGAAATCCCGGAGGATGTGAGGACTTTGTATAAAATATACAGACCTTCTCCGCTGGTGCGTGCATCGGGATTAGAGAAGGCGCTGAATACTCCGGCCAAGATTTATTTTAAGAATGAGAGCGTAAGCCCCGTTGGTTCTCACAAGCTTAACACTGCAATTGCACAATGCTATTACAATGCTGAACAAGGGATTACACATTTAACAACAGAAACAGGTGCGGGACAATGGGGTTCCGCAATGGCCGTTGCCGCAAAACATTTTAAGGTTGCGCTGGATGTATTCATGGTTAAAAACAGCTATAACACAAAGCCTTACAGGAAGATTGTAATGCGCACTTATGGTGCAAATGTTCATGCTGTTCCATCCCCGGATACTGAGTACGGACGCGCTGTTCTTGCAAAAGATCCAACGTGCCTTGGCAGCCTTGGCATGGCCATTTCAGAAGCTGTCGAGATGGCGGTACATACTCCAAACAGCCGTTATACATTGGGTAGCGTGCTTAACCATGTGCTTTTGCATCAGACTGTTATAGGCCTTGAGGCGGAGAAGCAGATGGAGATGGCGGGCGATTATCCCGATAAAGTTATTGCATGCTTTGGCGGCGGCTCCAACTTCTCCGGCCTATCATTTCCATTCCTGAGGCATAACTTCCTGGATGGAAAAAAGACCAGATTCATGGCGGCAGAACCGGCAGCATGTCCAAAACTTTCCTGCGGTAAATTTGATTATGACTTTGGAGACACGGAAGGTTTAACTCCGCTTATCCCAATGTACACGCTGGGGCATGATTTCCAGCCTGCGCAAATACATGCCGCAGGTCTTAGATACCATGGCGGCGGCCAGATAGTCAGCCAGTTAAAGAAAGACGGCCTGATAGAATCCTACCCGATAGAGCAAAAAGAAACCTTTGCCGCCGGCATCACATTCGCCCAGGCAGAAGGCATCATACCGGCACCGGAATCCACCCACGCCATCGCACTTGTAATCCGCGAGGCGCTCAAAGACAAAGCAGAAGGAAGAGATGAAACCATCCTCTTCAACCTCTCCGGCCACGGCCTGCTGGATATGGCGGCCTATGAGCAATACTTGGACGGCAAGTTCTAAACTCCCGACAGATTATCTTTAAAAAGCCCGCTTTTCGCGGGCTTTTTTAGTTTGTCGCAATATTCAGAGCATAATAAAACTATCAATTACTTACTCTCACCAATCAATAGATTACTTGGGCTTATTTTATTTAGTTTGCCCAATCATCCTGGCGCTCTTTGAGTTATACATGGTCTGGTCCTTCTTCAAATTCAGGCCGGATGCCGTATTACTTGGAAAATCTATATTTCTCATCACCGTGGTATTAAACCTAATATCCGGTTTCTACGATATAAAAATATTAGACCTTCTTAGACTTTTCTTGTTCACTCTCATACAAGCCATTTGGTTGTTCTTCCTAATAGGCTCAGAACAAGTCAAGCAGCTCTTTCCAAAAGAAACACGCCGCGTACCTGTTTATGATTATTTCATAGTAGGCGCCGCTGTCTCCATCCCAGTCCTTATAATCTTAGTTGGTATTTTATAGCTCACGACAGATATCCCCAAGCGTAGGCTCATAATTGAATGTCCCCAAGGCCGAAGGCCCGCGACCGTAGGGAGCGTGTCTCCTCGCGGCGGTAGCCGCGTAATACACAAGGCAATGCGCTGCTTTGTAGCGCATTGCTCTGCATGCGAGCGTTGTGAGCATGCAGCTTTACAAATTGTTCCTATAGCACAAACTTTTTACTTTATATATGAAAATCTCAGATAAAAATACATATCTTTTAATCCGTAAAAAATGACATTTATGCCATAAACCTAGAATACGATGCGTGAGATAAAGAGACCTAAATACTTTTAAAAACGTGGAACACGCTGATCTTAATTCTTAAACAATTGAGATATATTGGTACAATTCCTAAATATTATTTTACTGATACTGGGTTGCGAAATGCTTTACTTGATTTCCGTCAGCAAGAAGAGACACACTTGATGGAAAATATTTTATATAATGAGTTAAGTATAAGAGATTTCATTGTCGACATTGGGATGGTTGAAGTTAGGACAAGCAGTAAAAAAATGGGGAGCAAACGTAATCAATATGAGGTGGATTTTGTGGCTAATATGGGTTCAAAGCGTTATTATATTCAGTCTGCTCTTAATATTTCTGATCCAAAAAAAATGTCACAAGAAACCTTTTCGCTCAATCACATTCCTGACAGTTTTAAGAAAATTATTATTGTAAAAGATGATATTTCTCCCTGGCATAATGAGAGAGGTATATTAATTCTTAGTCTTTTTGATTTTTTGTTAAATCCCGATAGTTTAGATCTGTAGTTTGTGTTGCGCTGCTTTGTGGCGCAACGCTTCGCAGTCTGCGCAGCAGACTGTGCATGCAGCTTTACGAATTGGCTCGTTATGGCACACTATCAATAGTAACTTGCTCAAAAATATTACAAAAAGCATTTAATTGGTACTAATTTTAGTACCTTTAGTTTTTAAGGAACAAAAATTTATTTGAAATATGGGTTATTTAAAATATAAAGGTTACACTGGTAGCGTGGAATTCGGTGATGAAGATAATTGCTTGTATGGCAAAGTATTAGGCATGAGTAAAGATGCTATTACTTATGAGGGTAAAACAGTTAATGCTTTAAGAGAGGATTTTGAAGGCGCTGTTAATGATTATCTTGCTAGTTGTAAAAAGCGCAGAATTGAGCCATGCAAACCTTATAGTGGGAAGTTAAATCTTAGAATGAGTTCTGAATTGCATAGGGAAGTCGCCGTTTTTGCCGCTAAAACTGGAACTACAATTAATGATTTTATTAATCAGGCAATTAGAAAGGCGTTAAGGAAGAGCTCAGCTCTTTAGAGTCTATCGGCAAATTCAACAAGCCTTGCCAAAAATTTCTGTGCTTGTGCCTTTGCAATATCTTTGTATGTGTGATGTACTTGTCTGTCGCCCTGTTAATAATCTGGGAGGTTACGGGAGTAGCTTTGTCACACAGGACTAACCTTCATCTTTGCGGTGGAGGTTAGTCTTTTTTTTAGGTCACGGTGGGGAATAACACTTCAACATCAGCAAATTGTACCTATAGCACAAACTTTTTACTTTTCCGGAAAAAGTTTTTACGAATTGGCTCAACATTGTTTTTGTGATTGCATATAATTGAGCAAAATTTTAAAACTAGCAATTATAATTTGTAGGTTATAAAATTATAACTAAATTTGTGGGAGGATTTTTATGCCTTTATTATTTATTTTATTGGGTTTTAGATTTATGTTTTTTTCTAATGACCATGAACCAATTCACATACATGTAGTTAGGGGGATGGGTGAAATCAAAGAATATGCAAAGTTTACCTTAATGCCTGATGTCAAAATTGTAGAAAACAAGGGTTTAAAGAGAAGTGAATTAAAAAAAGCACAAAGCATCATAGAGGACAACAAAGAAATAATCATTGATAGGTGGCTGCAATATTTTAACAATGGAAAAAATTAAAAAAATATGGCTGACAAAAACTGCTGTTTACATAGAAACTGTAAATGGCAAAATTGCTTATGAAAAATTTTCTGATTACCCTAGATTGCAGCGTGCCACTTTAGAACAGCGCAAAGATTACACAGTCAGTTCATTAGGTATCCATTGGAAGAATTTGGATGAAGACTTAAGCTTTGAGTGCTTTTTTAAAAAGAAAACCCCAGTACCTATATATAATTTTTTTATGAAGCACCCGGAACTCAATGTTTCTGCCATAGCGCGAATGATGGATATGAAGCAGAGTCTACTTGCTGCTTACATTACAGGTGCAAAAAAGCCATCTGAAAAGCGCAAAAAAGAGATACTTAAGGTAATAAATATCATAGGCCAGAAACTGTCTTCTGTAAAATCTCTTTCATAAAAATCAACGATAATTCCCTCCGTATATGCCTCATCTATCCACTGGTCTAAGTTTTCGACCGGTTCAAAGCATGTAACCTTTTTTGACAGTATATTCCAAAATGGAATATATGCAAGGTCCTTGAAGTTCAAACTTTTACTTTTCTGGAAAAAGTTAGTCTTTTTTTAAGGTCACGATGGAGAACATCTCGGAAGCAAATGTAATGTGTTAAGAAAATAATATGGACAAAATGGATTGTTAAATAAATAACTAAAGTCCTTTGGAAATAGCTAATTTTAAAACAATTACTAAATCCAAATAATATGAAAAACTATAGTAAGTTCTGCATTGGTTCTATGCTGTTTCTTTCTGTCATCTTTTGTGCAAGTTGTGGTAATGGCAATGGTAATAGTACCGGAGCAGTAGACAATACTGCGCAATCACCTGTTAATGAAAACAATGGGACACAGAACCAAAGTCAAAACCAAGTTCAAGAATCAGCCACCGTTGAGAGTAGCGCTCAGGAGGCCCAAACTCAACAAAAAACGGTAGCGCCTTTTAGGAACATGTATGATGTTGACGCTTACACTTTAGGGAGAACTTTTGTTGATGATAGTGGCGTGCATCTGGTCATAAAGCAAGATGGAATTTATGCTAATGGGACATGCTTATCTGCTGCACCAACTGTGGAAGATTTTGGTTCTTCTTCTGCTACAATAGTAGCACAAGTACCTGGCGGCAGAGGGACAATTCGTTTATATCTCTCTATAGAAAATGGTGTTGGAACTTTAGTGGAGGCTTCCTCCGGTGATACTTATACTGCCCAGTAAATAAGGCTCTTATCGTAAGTACGACTCTAAATACATGATTATGAACAAGGATAAAATAAGTACAATCATTAGCCTTATTTGTTTACCATTTGTTATTTATTTTAGTTTTAGGGACTGTTTAAGTTGTAGCAGCAAAAAGGCAGCTGATACAGAGTCTGAAACCGTGGTTTCTCAGAGTGTTCCTGTTGATTCTAGTGCACAATCTGCTGCATCACAAGAGAATACTCAAAGTATTGAGAATAACAAGGATTTGCCAAGCTGGCTTTATGGTACTTGGAGTATTAGTTATACAGATGTTAATCCTGTAACTAATATGCCGTTCCAGAGTGGTGAGGTTTTGAGGATTGAGAAAGAGACTATTAATTGTATTTCTGTTATAATAGATTCTAATGGTCAGAGGACGGGTAATACGCATCTTTATACTGAGTTCTATATTTCTGATGGTCAGTTAAATCTGAAGGAGGATGATGGTACGTGTACCTTTTTTACTCTCGATATGGTTAATGAGCGTCTTGGGTTTGACGAGAGTAAGGATCTTTGGATGACTAAGAGCGCGGAGTAAATTTTTAGGTCACGACGGGAGATGAAGTCGAAAATTTCGACTTCAATGCTGGTTTCGCGACAGAAAGTAAATGAAATCTTTTTGAGGAATTTTAGTAGGAATAGAGTGTTTAGATGAATGAGTTTTTCTTCTACGATTATTGAATATTAAGTATTTTTATTGTTAATTATCAATGTTTTCCGCAATTTCTAAACTATGCGTTTAATATAGGTTGCTCTTACTTCCAATAAATAAATATTAAGAGCTTTAAACAAAATTTATAGGAGATTATTTTATTCCTCTATTGCATTTACTTCTTGAATTCAGCTGTGATTTTTTAAGGTCGCGACAGAAATTGTCACACGGTGGAAGTAGATTTGCAGATTATTTTAAAACAGCTTATTATGAAAAAGAATCATGTTTTTAAAATGATTGCTATTTTGTTGGCAATCATGTCTTTACAGTCTTGTGCTATTTTTATGGGCATAGATAAGGAAGTTAATTTTAAATCTCACCTAGATAAAGTTTCGGTCAACGGTAAAGAGATTCCTGTAATAACTCCTTCAAATGTTTTTGAACAAGCAGATATTACAATTTCTACAAATAATTCAAAAACAACATTTTATGTTAGTGTTTATAATAATAGCGCTAAGCCATTGTTCTTAGTTTGGGATAAGGTTAGTTTGATTTATCCTGATGGTACCGCCACAACTGTATACTCCGGTGAGAAAATGATGAAGGATATAGATAAAAGCACACTCTCTTTACCTATTCCTGCATATAGTCGTGTGAATGTGAATTTTATGCCATCTAAGAGTATCAATTGGAATTCCGGAAGTTCTTTTTGGGGGTATCATGACGCAGGATGGGATTTTCATAACATTATAGATGATTCTAGTAGGACGCATCACAAGGAGTTCCTTGAACATTATCAGGCTCTTATTGGGCAATACTTTAGGATTTATTTGCCGTTATGTGATAGTAATAATAATGTTGTGAAGGAGTACATGTTGTTCTTGAAGGTTAGCGATGTATTTTTGGAGTAGGGTGAGATTTGTACTATTGGCAAATGTCCCCGCATTTAGGTATTGGTTGTATATTATTATGCAACCAATACTTTATGCAACATATCTACATATTTTCCAACATTACGCGTATTTTCACCAAATACACTTTGCCATTCGAATTGGTCAAATGGAGACACGTTAGTGATAACATTTGTGTCTATATCTCCATTTTCTGTTAGGTAGTTTATTATTTTGTCTAGATATTCTTCCTGCATAGAATTCAATGATCTATTTCCTGATAAGAAATTTGAAAACAATTTTTTTGCCTCAACTCTATCTACGCCAATAATAGAGCGGATAAAAACAGCAACATTGTCTCCACACATTTTGTTTTCAACATAATTTTTAAAATCATCCTTAGTGCCTAATTCTTTCCACAATATTTTTTCTAATTCAGCAATATCCTTATCGGTAAGTTGTTCAATGTGTTGTATTTTTTGAAGCACCGGCAAATTCTTGTTTTCAAATAAGTAATCTAAAACCTTTTGGCCGTAACTTATTGGAGTAATGTATGTTGCACCTTCTCCTGTGTCTTCAAGGACATCGCTTACATTTATAGTAAAAGTTTTACCATCTGCTCCAACAATAAACTGTATTAAATCTCGCAACTCTACTCTTATTCTTTCAAATTTATCAATAGATTGATTCTCCCAAAAAGCCGAAGTAAGAACCTCATTAATAGTATTCATCTTAGCATTTACTTGCCCAATTGAAGCCCTTTCTTGCAATGCTCTTGCGATCGTAATAACATTTTTTTGTGCTTTTTTGGCTTTAATAGTATTGTTTAATAAAGACAGCTCTATTTGCAGAATTATAACATCAAATCTTTTTGCATTTTCATCTGCCATTTTAATAGGAAGGATCGGAGCAATGACATCTTTAATCGTCTTTGCTTCAACTGGAGAAATATATGCCCAGCTATCTTTGTTTTTGTATTTAGAAATTAATTCATTCTTTTCTCGTACAGAAATTTGCCTGCTATCTAATTCCTTCACCTGATTGAATAATTCTTCCTTAAGGCTATTATGTAGTGCCTTTGAATATGTATCAGATTGGTATTCACTTTTTTGGAGCTCACAAGCGATGTCAATTTTTAATCCAAATATTCTTTCTGTTAATGACATCTGCCTTGGGGCTTCTTTTCCGTTAGCAGGTACAGAAAAGAATTTGATGTTACTGCACCAGTCATAAATGTTGAAAAACTTTTTATCCTTATTTGCTCCAAAAATATTTTCAGAAAGGCGAGTTCCCCTGCCGATCATTTGCCAAAATTTGATTTTGGATTTAATTACTTTAAAAAATACCAAATTTAAAATATCTGGTACATCAATTCCAACATCAAGCATATCAACACTTACAGCAATCTGTGGCAGCTTATTTCTTTCTTCAAATTTATTAATTAAGTCTTGAGCGTAGTTTACATAATTGTCTATAAGTTCACAATAATTTGGTAAATGGGGATAAAGGGCATTAAATCTATCAACAATTAATTTAGCGTGTTTATGACTACTTGCAAAGATTATGGTCTTGCCTATCTTGTCTCCATCTTCCACTTTTTGACCATTAGTCATCAGGTCTTTAAGAACTTTATCTATAGTGTCTTTATTGTATATATACTTGAATATCTCTTTATTAGAGATATCCCTATGGTAATCCTCGTCAGGATCAAGAGCTTTTTTAGTTTTTTCGTAGTCCCACACGGTTTCAAGTTGATCTTTCTCGCTGTCACTTAGATCGTCATATTTTATACCTTCCCTTAAAATCTTAGAACTGCGAACGAAAGCATTATAATTTACAAGGTAACCATCGGCAACGGCTTTGCTCAATTCATACTCGCAGTTAGGATGTCCTTCTTCCAAACCAAATAACTGATAAGTACTTCTATCCACATCTTCTCTTGGTGTTGCAGTTAATCCTACTAACAGTGAGTCAAAATATGAAAAGATAGAACCAAATTTTCCAAATACAGACCTGTGTGCTTCATCAATAATTATTAAATCGAAGCGGCCAACAGAGAAAGTCTTATCAGCTGCATCAACATAGTTAATCATTGTTTGATAAGTACTTAGTATTATTCTAGCTTCAAGGTTAGAAGGCGAGCCTTGGTCAGATAAAACACAGTAAGTCATATTTGGAAGAAGCTTTGCAAATGCCCGGTGAGCTTGGTTAACCAACGCTGTTCTATCTGCTAGAAATAAAACATTTTTAATCCAATTATTTCTAGTAAGCACATCCACTAAAGAAATTGCTACTCTAGTTTTTCCAGTACCAGTTGCCATAACTAAAAGTGCTCTTCTATGATTACTGTTGAAATGCTCACAAACTTTTGTGACTGCTGTTATTTGGTAGCTTCTGTCTGTAATATCTTTATTTATTGATAGATCTTTAATTTTTCCTTTTGCCCTTTGCTGAATCAGAAGTTCTAGGTCTGCTTGGGTATGAAAACCGAATAATGCTCTTTCTGGATAAATGCCGTCTTCTATTTTTATAACAAAACCGTTTGTATAATAAATAACAGGTCGTGTACCGTATTTTTTTTCTAAACAGTCAGCGTATAATTCTGCTTGGTGTTTTCCTTTAATTGGATCAACGCTGGTTTTCTTTGCTTCTACTACAGCCAACGGTTTACAAGCACTATCAAATAATACATAGTCTGCATATCCAACTCTTTGACTATTAGGCATTCCATTTACTTCTACCTCTATGCAAGCCTTTGATGGTAGAATAGAGCCCTCTTGTTCTACAACTTGCCATCCTGCCTCTTCTAGATATTGGTCTATGTGTAGTTTTCGTGTTTCAGCTTCAGAAATATTATCGCGAATTTTAACTGAATCGAGATGTTCAACTTTGCCCTTGTACTTTGTAATAATGGGTTCATTTGCTTTTGGTTCGTCAGCTGGGGCGACTGTGATTCTCAATCCCGGTTTGGATGGTATTAAAGTGTTTTCAAAAGCAGGAATTTTATCTATTGCTCCAAGTTTTAATAACACCGCACCAACAAAGGCGTGAAGATTTATTAAAGAAAAGAATGATTCTCTTTTTGGTACTGCACCGATGTGCGCTGCTATGTTTCCAGCTTTACGGATATAATGTAGCCTTTTTAATAGATCGTAACTATCTTCACCAAGAAAGTCTTTAAATTGCTGGTCTTCAACTAGTTCAAATAGTGATGTGTGTTCGCCTATGTAGAATCCTTTGAGCATGTAAATTGCCTTGACAAGATATTCTAATGCTTGTCTGCTGCTCAATGCAGATTTTGCGGGGTCTGCAATTTGGTATTCTTCAGCATTACGGCAGTATGTGTAGAGGTCTGCGAAGTCTTTCTTGTCTTTTAGGAAGTCAAAGTTTCTCATTGCGGTTTAATTTAACTATCCAAAGTATTTATCCATTGTGTAGTCTAGGAGTTTCTGTGTTTCTGCTATGGATTGATTTATAAGTTGTTTCTGGTGGTCAATAGCTTCTATCTTTGAGGCAAATTTAGCCTGAAGATCCAATGGTGGCAGTGTAATCATTGTATTATTTGCTCGAACAATAGTGTATGTCCCCACTACGGCAGCAGCACAATTATTAACTTGATGTTTTATATATGGAGTTTTAAAAGCGTATAAGATATATATTGGATTCGCCTTCCCCAGATATTGCAACCAAATTATGTTACCATCTTTAAAGTAAAATTTATCAGTATTTTTCACTACATAACAAACGCCCAATGTGCCAACTCCCGTTATCATAATGTCATTTGTATGTGGAATTCCGTATTTTTTAGCGTATTCTGCATACATTCTATCATCTATAAAGAGTTCATTATCTACATATCCATTTTGGGCTAATTTTACTATTTCTCTTGCCCTATAAAAAGGGACTCCTTTTTTTCGCCACTCGGATTGAAAAACTCGTTTGCTTGATGTAATGTTAAATAATTCTCCTAATTTACATATTTTCCATCCCTTTTCATTTGTAACAGGGTCTCCAAACATATCGTAGAATGTAGCTTGGGCAAGATTATCTAATTCGGTAATTTGCTGGCGTTTATCTTCAATTATTTTATTTAGCAAATCCAGCTCAGCGACAATTTCTTTTTGCTCGGAAAGGGGAGGGATGGGAAGTGGAATACTCACTAGTGCCGCTTGTGTAAGTTTTGGCACGATAGCACCCGTGATATATTTTTGTAAGTCCGAATAAATTAAATAATAATTAACGAAGTAATCAATAACCTCACTCGATAATTTAAGTATATGCACGTGATTATTAACCCAACTCTTACCATCTATAATGTATGAAGATTTATCCCACTTACCCCATTTTGCTCCATCTTCACCGACTAAAAGGAAACGGCCATCAAATATATATTTATCTACATAATCTTGAATTCCAGACGCGCCATAGTATGGATATTCACCAGAATTCCTATTTTTTTTTGTGACAGGTTTTCTTTGGCTATCATATATTGAGCAAATATCTCCTAATTTTTTAATTTTCCAACCCTTTTTCATACCTACTTTGCAAAATTAGATTTATAATTATCAATAGCCTTAACTATCTCTTTTTCAAGTGATTCAATGCGTTTCAAAACAACCTTCGGCCTCTCATACTCGACCTTTTCTCTCTCAACCTCTTTGTACTTATTAATGGATAAATCGTAATCATTTTTCCTAATCTCTTCAACAGGCACTAAGAACGATTGATCCTTGCGACTTCGCTTCTCTTCAGCCTTTAAATTTTTAAATCTTGCTATCACATCTGGTATATCATTCTCCTTTACCTCTGTACGTTTCTGGTCAAGAGAATAACCATCAGCTTTCATATCATAAAACCAAACCTTATCAGTTCCACCTGCATTAGTTTTAGTGAATACCATAACAGCAGTACTAACTCCAGAATAGGGTTGGAATACACCAGCAGGCATACTAATAATTGCTTTTAAGTGCTGATTCTCAACTATTTCTTTCCTAATAGACTTATGGGCATTACTATTGCCAAACAACACACCATCAGGAACGATACTAGCACACCTTCCGCCCACTTGCAAAGAACGAATGAATAAAGACAAAAATAACAACTCAGTTTTCTTTGTGTTTGCGATAGTTAGAAGTGATTTACTTATTGATGGACTGTCAACGGTTCCGGAAAAAGGAGGATTAGCCAAAACCAACGAATATAGCTCAGAATCAGTGTTATCGCTCGAAACGGAATCTCTCCATGCAATATTCGGATTCTCTACTCCGTGCAACATTAAATTCATAGCTCCAATTCTTAACATTGTCTGGTCAGTATCAAAACCATGGAACATTCCATTTTTGTAATGTGCAAGGTTTTCTGTTTTGAGAAGTTCTTTTGCTTGGTGCGTTTTTATGTATTTGGCACACTCAACTATAAAGCCCGCACTTCCCATTGCAGGGTCGCAAACTGTGTCTTTTAGAGTGGGTTGCATAATTTCAACCATCATCCTGATAATGTGCCTTGGTGTTCTGAATTGCCCATTATTTCCGGATGCAGCCATTTTTCCTAGAACATACTCGTACACATCTCCCATAGTATCTCTATTATTCATGTCGAGCTTATCAATCCCATCTACAATGTTGGCCAGGAAATGTCCGTTTGGAATCATGAATGTAGCACTTCCCATATAACGGCTATATGCAGATTCTTTTCCTTTGTTAAGATTTTTAATAAAGACGAAGACATTATCCCTAACCATTTTGAACATATCATTAGGATTGAGGTTCTTAAACACATGCCAACGCATTGATTTATAAGGAATTTCTTTGTCGCTCTCCGGATTATGCCAATTCCCTTTTTTGAAGGAAGCATCTAATACTTTGCTACCAAAAATATTTGCATTTGCCTCCGCTTTGATTTGGGAATCATCTATCATTTTCATGAAAAACAGATATGTCATCTGTTCCAGCACTGTAATGGAGTTTGTTATACCACCTGTCCAAAAGCTATCCCATATAGCGTCTATTCTGTTTTTAATTTCTCCTGTTATCATCAGTTATATCGTTTTATTTATAGAATAAATAGTTTGTAATCTGTTTAGGATGAAAATACTACGTGGCCAAAGTTAAGAATATTGAGCAAAAAATGCAATAAAGTAAAAGGCGCTATGCTAGTTTAAAACTTAGACAATCTTTGTCACTTAATAATTTTCTTTCAATCATTTAACCTTATACGACTAACTAATCAAAATATTACCGAACTTGCACACACAATGAAAGCAATAGACTCAACACTAGGACTATCCAAGAAAGAACTAATCGCACTTTGCCGCTACTACAAGGGAGAATCTGAAAGGCCATACGACGACGATAGGGCCTTACTGTGGGACTATGAATGCAAATGGGTAGAATTTCATAAAACACAAAAGAAATTCCTAGAAGAGCAACTGCAAGATTATTACAAATTCGGATACCAAACTTTCAGTCCCGAAGATGGTGTGCCAGTATCTTTAAAAGCAGTTTTATTTAATCGTTATATGCATTGGAGTGACTATGAATCCCCAATTGACAATAAGGGCTTTATGGAATGGTACAAGAAATATTACTTAAGAGAAAAACTTATAAAGCCAAATAATCCAGGTACTAAATAATTTACTGCGCTTATTATTCTATGCTAACAGGATCAATAGCCAAAAGTATCACCCAATGGATAAAACCCATCTTTTTCTAATATATCTTCATAATGTTCCATTAATCTCCTTACTTTTTTAGATAGATAATGTGAATTAATGCTCTCAAACACACCATCTTTTATCATTTCTATCATAGCATCGTAATCAAAATCAAAACAATCTTCAGTATGCGAAGTAGTACTTATAATACAAGTTAAATCAAGGGCTAACTGTTCAAATGTATTAAGTTTCTTGTATTCTTCTGTAATGCATTTCTCAACAAAATCTTCCAATTTATAATTAATCTCTTCTATGCAGTGAGACTGCATTTTTACTGAAATCTCATCTACGTAGCTTATTCCAAGTGATCTGTTATCATCTCGTGGTAAATCCTTCGTATTCTTATTTATTTCAGCTAGGACACGTTTTGTTATTTTTTTTACAATAACATCTGTGTCCCTACGACACTGGTCTTCTAGTTTTTCAATAAATTCTTCCGCTTCCATAAGAAGTTAAAATTTAGTTAGTCGTCAAAATTACCTATTAATTTTGACAATTTATATCGCTGAATTATATTCTATTCTAGAATTAACTTAACTAATTGAAAATTTAACAAAAGTTGTATTTACTTCTTGAATTCAGCCCCTCCTTTTCCCAATTTAGAGAAAACCTGTCGTGATATAAAAATAAAATTATATACCCATCACCGTCTTTTCTGTCTCTCACATCGTCAACAAATCCGCATAATCCTTAGCAGTATTAAACGCCATAATTCCAACTATACTTCTATCGTCATACTTATACGCGATTTCATAAATTCCTGTAGCTTTAAATAACTCATCCCTAAACTTTTTTACTTGAGCTTTGGTAAACTTATAAATCTTATAACACGTCACATCTCTTGCAACATATGCATTCACATACGTCAGGTATCCTTTCTTCTGCAACTCCTTTACCTCTCTGTCACACAAAATTTTACGATAATCTAACCTTGGAAATATATCTTCCGGAATAAACTTGCTAGGCGGCTCATCAGGGACACATGGAAACTTTGAAAACTCCAGCGGACGGTCATGAACATTATCAGGAGGAGGCCCATAAACATCCATTATTTTAGAACCGTCAGACGGTCTATAAAGATTAGACATAGCGGAAACAAAATCATACATCACCCATTCCACAGGATTTTGGAATATGGAGTAATCCACATGCATTTTATCCTCAATTTCTTTTGCAAGCGCTCTGCCACGCCCATCTCTAAAATAGTGCACACATTTCTTCTCCCATGACCATAACATTAAATGATATTGGTCTAAGTTATCAGGTTCTTTTTGGCTATACTGATACACTCTGCAGGCGGCAATAGCAGATTTTAGAGAATAATAATGTTTCATAATGGCGCAAAGGTAAAGCGAGGAAGTGACAATTTGTGTCAAGAAATACGGTTAAAAAATTTTTTGTGACATAAACTGTCGTGAGGCAAAAATAACTTTGCATAATTAAATCAATAAAACCATGAAAAAATTAATTTTATTACTCGCAATTTCTTTATTAACAGTCAGTTTATCAATCGCTCAAACTCCACACAAGGTTTATTGTGAGATTGTTGGGACAAGTAATTTAACTGGAACAAAAATATCTAGACTTGAAGTAGATATGGGACAAAGCTCAACATTAGGAACATATTTTAATGCGCATACTCTTGTTGATGAGAACAATGAAAAGATGAAATTCAACTCCATGATGGATGCAATGAATTATTTTGGGAAATATGGATGGGAGTTTGTACAAGCATTTGTAGTTGGAACAACTCCCGGAAATTCAGTTTATCACTTTGTTTTATCAAAGGAAATAACTAATGATGAGCAAATTAAGGAGGGTATTAAGTTAAAGGAATAATTTGATTATGCTTGCATAATGAACACATAGATTCAAAATAGTTTAACTTTGAGAAATCTAAATAATATATAATGAAAAAAATCATACTTCTTTCTTTTTGCTTATGTGCGCTGCTGACTACATCCATGGCGCAATCATATCAGGGTCGCAATATGGACTTCTTGACGGATGAAAAATATTTTAAAGTAGAGCTTGACTACTCTTTGGTAAGTAATAATCTTGCATTCAAAACTGATGAAGAAATCCAGGAATGGGAAAGCGGACAATCATTGAAAGAACTTACAGATGAGTGTATTAAATGTCTTAATGAAAAACTTGAGGAAAGAGGATGTCACTTAAGAGCAAGCAACATCAAACCTGCAAAATATCGCGTAATTATAAGCGTTACAAGACTTACAAGGGGAGGTAACACTAATGCTGATATATATTTTAAGCCTGTGGATTCTGATAATACGCTGTATATAACAGCTTTATATGGTGATGGCGGGCGTGTTGGAACCGTTGTGAATTTAATGGGAGACGGAATAAGAAGCCTTGCGGTAAAACTTGGAAGATTCATTGATAGCAAGACACATGCGCCAGCTAGAAAGTAAAACTAAATAATCTTGCAGCCTTCTGCGAAGTCTGCATAAAAGGCGCCACAAAGCGGCGCCTTTTTTTGTGGTTTGACGCGCTGCCGCGCGGAGCTGCACGCTCCCTACGGTCGCGGCCTTCGGCCAATAGATTCTACTATCCGGTTATGAAACACTATTAGAAACGATAGCCCACATTCAAACTGTAACTGATATTATATGGCCAGTCCCCGCTAGTAGTTTTGATATGACAAAGCCCTAAGTCACAATTAACTCCAACGGAAAAATGACCTAAGTCCAAGCCAACTTCCCCAGCAATTCCGGAATCCCATTTCTCAATACCAACACTACCTCCAAAGGTATCAGAGCTACCTGAATTAATTTTACTCTTACCTGCTATACCATAACTGACATAACAACCAACCCCAATAAGAAAATTATTGCCGCTGCCTTTTGATAAGGGGATATTAAAAGTTACTTCTGCTGGTACTTCTAGGTAAATCTCATCTATGGTCAATGTCCCGTAGCCAGCACTGCTCAAATCAGATTTGGCTCCTTTATCGGTAACAATAAGGCCACACTGAATACCTACGATTCTTTTTTTTGTCAAAGCATTACAGAAAATGCCAGCACGATAACCAAACTTATTATCAAATCCTGCGGAACCCTTACCGTAGTAATTACTTAAATTAACACCTGCGACAACTTTAAAGTAATGACTCTTTGCAGCAAACTCCTGATTCTGAGCAAAAACAAAGACTGATAAAAAAGTGAACGTTAAAATGAATAATAATTTTTTCATAACCCTAAATTTTAAGTTGTTTCAAAATTAGGCTAATGATAAACTATTATAAAAGTTTAACAAGTCTTGTCAAAATTGTAACGTAACCAATTTTCTATCTAGCCTTATTAATTTTGGTGTAGAGCGTTCTCCCGTTATATAATAATTGGAGGACAAAGAATGATCAAACGCATTTAAGAAAGAGCTTCTAATCTTAGAGCAAATTTCATTTATGGTATTTTTGGTGGGGTCAACTGCATTGTCAAGACTTTGCAAAATTGGCTCTGCGTGTTCCCTGTTAGAAATGTTTCTATAAATATTGCCCAATTCATCTTTATAGTTAGGTAAATCCTTGAAAATGATACCTTCCGGATGTTTTAAGAAAAGAATGTAAACAGCTTTTTGGATTGGCTGCAACTTAATTTCCATATCATTATAGTCTGTCAAAATAATATTATAGTCGCTTGTAACAACCAATCTGCTTAACTTTTGCGGGGTCTTATTAAAGAGAGATTTAACTACCATCTCTTTAATTCCCATTGCCTGCAATTTATTTATGCGTTCTTCTATTTCCTTGATAATTTTTCTTGCTTCATAAGAGAACTCTTTGTCAGCCTTGCTTGGTTCATCATTATCATTTGAAATTATTTGAAATCTTACGACTTCATCCCGTGTTCTGGCTTTTGCTAAATAAAGGAATGCATATAGCTGATCTATAATGGCTTTGTTGTTTGAATTAATCTCATCTAACTCTTGATATTCAAAAATATAAGAGTTATTTTCTTCTTTAATTTCTCCGGTGTATCTAATTAGTCCGTGTGTTATGACAGCAGTTTTTGACGACACGTATGATAACAAATCTTTCTCAGTAAATCCGGCAGCATTATCTGGGATTGAATCAGATTTTAATTGCGGGTTATAGTATTTGAAGTATTCCTCTTTTGAATAATCCTTAATTATTTGTGGAAGATAAATGAAATGAAACCCTGCATTCTCATATTTTTCTTCTATCTCTTTATGCATATCTGATATGCTCTGGGATATTAAATTGCTGTGCTCTTTTTCTACATATATAATATCCTTTGTAAGAGGATAATATGGCAAATCTTTGCTTATATAAAACAGATAAGAATTATCTGATAACGAGTCAAGTAGACTAGTGGTGGGGTTAATTGCCGCAGTCTTTTTTTTCCTTCCAAATAGGTGACTAAAAAATCGCATTGATTATTATTATTTTAAGCAAAGATACCTCTTCTTGCTGACAATGTCAGTAGTTCATAAACAAAACAAGCGGTGCGGCACAATCGCACCGCCCCGCCTTGTGGTTTGACGCGCTGCCGCGCGGAGCTGCACGCTCCCTACGGTCGCGGCCTTCGGCAAATAGATTAACATCCATGCTTGCAGGTTGTATAAACGTAAATATCTAACAAACAGGTTGTTGTAGCGGCTGGGGTGCTGAAAAACGGACCCATGGTAATGCAAATAACAGATAATCAATAACATGGTAATGGCCACACTGTCGTGAGATAAAAAACCGAGTTGCTTTTCAAACAGCAGTGACCCCGCTGACGTTAAAAAACAACTCGGTCAAATTTATGTTCGACGTAATGCAAAGGTAGCAATATTAAATCAACTAATGAACTTTTTGGCAAGGCTTGTTAAGGCGCACTTTATTTTGAACTGTCAAGGAATGCTTGACGGTTCAATCTTTCTTAAGTTACTGGTATTTACGCATGCTCCGCTGCGCTTTGCATGCGAGTTACCAGCGCACAAGGCGCGCTGGTAATCAGTGGTTTACGCGGCTGCCGCCGCGGAGTTGCACGCTCCCTACGGTCGCGGGCAAAAAAAAGCTGCGCTATTTTTTGCCTTATGAATCTTTTCATCGCCTTTAAAAAAGTCAATTGCCACATTATCTGCATATTACAACGATGCGTTGCGGCGTTTTATGCACAACGCATCGTTGCAACTATCACATAATAAGCAAATTAACTTTTTTATAGCCTATGAAACCTTTTTTAGCTCTGGAAAATCATCCGGACGAGCTGGGGGATGTTGGTGGTGCGAATTACCTCTATGTGAGGATGTTTGGTCTCTTCTTTGTGGTTGTAGGAGGAGATGAAAATCTTTTCAAAGCCAAGTTTTTCTGCCTCGGCGATGCGGCGTTCTACTTGGGAGACGGGGCGGATTTCTCCGCTGAGGCCGACTTCTCCGGCGAATGCAAAGCGTTGGTTTACAGGGACGTCAAAGTTGGAGGAGAGAATGCTGATTACTGTGGCCAGATCGCAGGCGGGGTCTGTAACCCTGATGCCGCCGGCCATGTTTAGGAAAACGTCTTTTTGAGATAATTTAAAACCTACTCTTTTTTCCAGCACGGCAAGTAGCATGTTCATTCTGCGGACATCAAAACCCGTTGCGGAGCGCTGCGGAGTTCCATAAGCAGCTGTACTTACAAGAGCCTGAACTTCAATTAAAAAAGGACGAGTGCCATCCAGCATTGCACTAACCGCTATGCCGCTCAAATTCTGCTCATGCATTGGGATAAACATATCGGAAGGATTAAGAACTTCCTTAAGTCCGCTCCCTGTCATTTCATAAACGGCAAGTTCTTCAGACGCGCCAAATCTGTTTTTAATTCCGCGCAATATTCTAAAGGAGTGCTTAGTATCACCTTCAAACTGAAGTACCACATCCACAATATGTTCCAGCACTTTAGGACCTGCAATTGTGCCATCTTTTGTGATATGTCCAATTACAATTACAGGGGTGTTAGTCTCTTTTGCAAAACGCAAAAGCGCAGCGGCGCACTCTCTGATTTGGGAGACGCTACCTGCTGAAGACTCTACAATATCTGAATAAATAGTTTGGATTGAATCCACTATAAGCAGCTCAGGAGCAACAACTTTGGCCTGTTCAATAATATTCTCCAAAGAAGTCTCAGCAAGCACAATACAATTATCGTGAGTCCCTCCAAGCCTCTCCGCTCTCAGCTTTATTTGCCTTGCGCTCTCCTCACCTGAAACGTAAAGAGTTTTTAAATCATTGCAGATAAGAGGAATTTGCAAAGACAAAGTGGACTTTCCAATGCCAGGTTCTCCGGCAAGAAGCACCATGGAACCTTTCACCATTCCGCCTCCTAGCACCCTGTCAAATTCACTGCTGCCCAGCAAGATACGACTCTCTTTTCCGCCCGCATCCACATCAGAAAGCCTCTGCGGTTTTGCAGAACCAGCATTAAATGAGACAGTTTTAGAGGTGGCGCCATCTCCCTTGCTCACAACTTCCTCAACCATAGTATTCCACTGTCCGCATGACGGGCACTGTCCGAGCCATTTAACGCTCTCATATCCGCAATTATTGCAGAAAAATGCTTTCTTAATCTTTGCCATAACAAGTGTAAATTTATAAGTTTTTGCTCAAAGTTTAATAACAAATAGGTTATATTTGTGAATAAGTCCGTGTCGCATTGGCGCAGGGCGTGTATTTAATCCACTTTCATTATGAAACACTCAGTTACATCTATTGGAATCAAACAACTTTTTTTATCTGTCGCGACAGTAATTCTTACTGGTTTCGTTTTTCTTATTGGCTCAAATCGGCTTTTTGCCCAAGAGCAGAATAAGGCAAATGTGCAGCAAGGCACGCATAAAGGCATGTGTCCTAAGTGCGAGCAAAAGCTTGCAGATCAAATTGATAAGTATGCTCAGGAAGTTCAGAAGACATGGCAGCTTCCAGGATTTTCTCTTGCAATTTCTTTGGACAACAAGGTTATTCTTTCCAAGGGTTATGGCGTAAAAGAACAGCGTCCTGCGGACGGCGTTGGCTATAAAGGAGCTAAATACAGTGATGATTTTGTAGCAAGCGGAGATGTTAAAGGCGTTGTAAATGAACCAGGTGCGCCAGTAGATCCTAATACCCTTTTCCAGGTTGGTTCTATCTCCAAATCATTTACCGCAACCGTAATGGCGCAGCTTGTCGGTGAGGGAAAACTTAAATGGACAGATAGCGTAAAAAATATTCTGCCTGATTTTAATATGTATGATGACCCATGGGTTACACGCAACATGCAAATTAGAGATGTGATGACTCACAAGACAGGACTTGCAAACGAGGCGGGAACTTATTTTCCTAACCTTGGTTACAACAGAGATGACATCTATAAGATGCTGCAATACCTTAAGCCAACTTACTCATTCAGAACGGAGTATGACTATAACAACATAACCTTTATGATTGCAGTAAAAATCATTGAGAAACTTACAGGCAAGAGCTGGGAAGAGAATGTTCAGGAGAGAGTTTTCAACAAACTTGGAATGACAAACTCAGCTTTGGATGCTGCAGGTTTTGGCAATTCAAAAAATGTTGCAACTCCGCATGACTACTCCTATCTAGGTAAGGTTGTGGCACTTCCGCTATATGCAAATGAGCAGGCTCTTTATTGGCTGACAGTAATTGGCCCCGCAGGTGGTGTAAATTCAACCGCAAATGATTTAATAAAATATGCACAGTTCCATTGCAACAACGGCTATCTTGTTAATCGTAATCCCGACGGGTCAGTGAAGGATACAAGCTTTATAATGCCGCGCAAAGATGTTGCCTATCTGCATAAGGGTGTGACAATTACAGGGCAGGACTCTGTTCATACAAACCTTTACGGACACTGCTGGTTTATTGAGCAGAACAATCATTACAGATTATATTTCCATACCGGAACAACATGGGGCATGACTGCAATTTGTTTCTTTGTTCCTGAGTATAAACTATGCGGAGTGATGCTTGTAAATTGTGAGGCAAATGCTTATCCGCGTTATGCAGTTATGAGAAGAGCGATAGATTTGGTAAGAAAAGATACAGTTTTAAAAGACTGGAGTACAGATTATTATAACGAGTGGCTAAAAGAGAGCAAAGAGTCCTGGGCTAAGAGGCAGAAAGAAGAGGCTGATGCTGCAAAGGAGTATAAACCTGAGATGGATAAGAATCTTTTTGTAGGACATTATTTTAAGGATGCTCCTTTTGGTCCTGCAGTTGTAACTTTAGAGGATGGAAAATTGTATATAACTATCGGGACAAAGAAATTTAAGAATGAACTTGTCCACCGGACAGGTACAACTTATGAGTTCAGAAGCGACGGGCACGGATTCCCTATAACGTTCAATCTCAATGAGAAAGGAAAGAAAGTTACAGGCTTTGATTTGAAGTTTGGAGAGGGAGAGGAGAAGTTCTTTGGAGGCTGGAAGAGAGATAATAAGACAGCGCCGATTGTAAGAAAAGACAGATAAATAATTTGCATTATGAAAAAGATATTTAAAATTTCTTTGGCAATTTTTGCTGCGGTTCTAATGATGGTTCCGGCACAGCAAATTAATGCGCAAAGCAGAAAGATAAAAAAAGCTGAGCCTATGGATGTTCAGAAAACTTTTGTTGCAAAACCTTTAATTGGAGTCTCAAGTTTTGCAGACCCCGGTGTTACAAGCGTAAATCTTACTTATATTCAGGCAGTTGAGAAGGCAGGCGGTGTTCCCGTAGTGATTCCTGTTACTACGGATAAAGCCATGCTTGAACAATATTTAAATCTTGTTGATGGAGTTTTGATGACAGGGGGAGAAGATGTAGGACCTCTTAAATATTTTGGCGAGGAGCCAAATCAGCACCTTGGCCAGATTGTACCGGAGAGAGACGAATTTGATGTTATGTTAATCCGCAGCGCAGTTGCAAAAGGACTTCCTCTTCTTGGTATTTGCAGAGGAGAGCAGCTTTTAAATGTAGCCTTTGGAGGTACTCTGTATCAGGATATTCCGTCACAGGTTCCCAATGCAATAAAGCATAATCAGAGCGGCGTTGCTCCGCGCGATTATCAGTTCCACTCAATAAAGATTGAGAAAGGTTCTGTATTGGAGAAAGTTTTAGGTTGCGATAGTACGGCTGTAAATTCTTATCACCATCAGGCTGTTAAAGATGCAGCTCCAGGTTTTAAGATTACCGCACGCGCAAAAGACGGAATTGTAGAAGGCATTCAGAAAGAGGGGAATGAATATGTTTACGGAGTTCAGTTCCATCCGGAGGGATTAATCCAGACCGGCAACAATTTCTTTCTTCCAATCTTTAAGCACTTAATTGAGGGAGCCCAAAAATATAAGGATTCTAAGTAAGGTC
This sequence comes from Bacteroidales bacterium, assembly GCA_022647615.1. Classification (NCBI taxonomy): domain Bacteria; kingdom Pseudomonadati; phylum Bacteroidota; class Bacteroidia; order Bacteroidales; species Bacteroidales bacterium. The sequence continues at coordinate 492,257 of JALCKZ010000001.1, read as the reverse complement.
TTTTAAATAGCCTTTACGGCTTAATGCATGGACAATTTGTCCGGTGATAGGAAGAGTGATTTGCTATCGGGTTTATATGAAAAATATAAATCTGTATTGTGTTTTTACGCTTCACGTTACACTGGTTCATATTGGGAATCGGAAGATATTGTTCATTCAGTGTTTGCAAATCTTTTGGATAAAGAGATTAAACTTGCTGATGAACATGCTCTTAGATCCTATCTCTTTTCCGCAGTTCATAATGAGTGTTTAAATAATATTGCTAAAAAAAGCACTGCCAAAAAGTACTACACATACACTCTTCTAAATGAAACAGACAAAGATGAGTCAGGGTATTTGGCAAATAGAATTGAGACAGAGGTGCTTTGGGAAGTTTTCTCCAAAATCGAGCAACTGCCATCTGAGTGTAAGAAAGTTTTTAAATTAAGCTATTTGGAAAATATGAGCAATCAAGAGATTGCAGATAAGCTCTCCATTTCAATCAATACTGTGAAAAGCCAAAAGAGCAGAGCAAAGCAACTTCTTAAGGAGTCTCTTAAAGGCTTGTTTGTTTTTGCAGCCGTTATATTCGGCTTGTAAAATTTTAAATAAATATTTTTTATTTCCGTTCCACCCTTTTTATGTCCTTGCTTGTCTACTATATAAAGGGCAGAGAGGAGCGGACCGTTAATCATTTAATCTTATGAATGAAGAACAATTCAAAAGAGTAAAGTTTTTGTTGGTAAAGAATTTAGTTTCTGAATTGAATGATGCTGAAGCTGAAGAACTTAATGCGTGGAGAAAAACATCAGCTGCCAATGAAAACTTGTATCAGCGACTTTCTGACAAAGACTATTTGCTGGCAAGGTATCGTGATTTTAGGACAGTAAAAGAGATGTCCTCCAGGACCAATTCTGATAAACACGGCTTTATTAGCAGGCCATATGTTAGGTGGTCATTGGGTATTGCCGCCGCAATGCTTCTATTTTTTACCGGCTACTCTATTTATAGAATTAATAAGGAGAAGCAAATAATACAATCACTTACAGCTGAGAAGATTTCTAGCGTTTCTCTTTCAATTGACAATAATTCCATTATTGACTTAAGCCATTACAATTCAGGAGATAAAGTTAAAAATACAGATGCGGTAAAAGACGGGAACAGGCTTGTCTATGAGAGCGAGGGGACAAATTCAAAAAGAATATCAATGCATACTTTATCTGTTCCGGCTAAGCAGATTTTTAGCGTCGTTCTTCCGGATGGTTCAAAAGTATGGCTGGCTTCAAAGAGTACAATTACTTATCCTTCTGCATTTTCTGATAAGAGCAGAAATGTAGTTCTGTCCGGAGAGGGGTATTTTGAAATTGCAAAAAATCCCGACAGGCCTTTCACAGTTACAGCTGGAGATTCTAAAATAAAAGTAACCGGAACACGTTTTAATCTCAAGGCATATAGAGGAGATAAAAAAATTGAGGCTGCATTAATTGACGGCAAAATATCTTTCTCATATAAAGATAAAAACGGGATAGAGAAGGAATTACCTATGCATCGCGGAGAGTTATCCGTGCTGGATATTAACAGCAGGGCTGTTGAAACATCTAACGTTAACGCATCTTTGTACAATTCATGGATAGATGGAGTGTATTTCTTTGATACTCAGAGCCTAGAAGAGATAATGAATGACATGGGAAGATATTATAGTTTGGATGTTGTATTCTTAAACGCGAGCATGAAAAACAAGGTTTTATCGGGAAGATTACATGTAGAAGACAATCCGGAGACTATGTTAGAATCATTTAAAAAAATATTATCTGGACATATCAAATTAGAGAAAAAAACTATAATTATTTTTTAAAAACCTAAAAATTAATACCATGAAAAAAAGAAGATTTAAATTCTTTTTTCTTCCTTTTTTGCTGAGCGTTCTGATGGTGTTTTCATCATCTGCAGGAGCCCAAGTGAAAAAAGAGCTTTATAATGTGAGGTTGAATAATCTTACGTTAAAAGAAGCCCTGGTCAAAATAACATCACAATGCGGATATTATTTTGTCTATGAAGATGCAGATGTTGCCAATCTGCCAAAACTCAATAAGGAGTTCAAATCCAGCAGTATAGATAATATTATTGCGGGGTGCCTTTCAGGAACGGGGTTGACTTTTTCTGTTGAGAACAAAACCATTTATATTAAAAAATCGGAGGTAAAAACATCCACAAAGCAGCAAAGAGTGGGCGGACCCGGAGAGCCTGTTTATGTTACAGGCAAAGTAACTGATGCTAATAAGGAGCCGCTTCCCGGTGCTTATGTTAGAGTTAAGGAGGAAAATGGTATAGGAGTTTCTACAGACGCTGATGGAAATTACAAGTTAAGATTGAATAATTCAGCAAAAGATAAGACCCTGACATTTACATATTTAGGTATGCAACAGCAGGATGTGGCTGTTGGCGGGAGAGAGTTGATTAATGTGACTATGCAAGAGGAGAGAAACGAGCTGGAACAAATTGTTGTAGTTGGTTATGGTGCTGTTAAGAAAAAGGATATTGCGGGCTCTATTCAAAATGTTACTTCTTCAGAGATAGCAAAGTCTAATACTGCAGCTTTTGAGAAGGCCATAGAGGGAAAGGTTTCAGGTGTCCAAATCACATCTACTTCAGGTATCCCCGGGTCTTCTTTTTCTATAAATATTAGAGGCAGGGGTTCTATAAATGCAGATACACAACCATTGTATATCGTTGATGGAGTGCAGATTACTAATGGATCACAAACTACTAATGTTTTGACTGATGCTAACGTAATGGGCGGCATAAACCCGGATGATATTGAGTCAATAAGCGTTTTGAAAGATGGAGCTTCAGCCTCTATTTATGGTGCTCAAGCTGCCAACGGAGTTGTTATTATTACAACAAAGAAAGGTGCTGCCGGCAAGACCAACGTCTCATTTAATGCAACTGTCGGGATACAGCAAATAGCCCGCAAGGTGCCTGTAATGAACGGAAAGCAGTGGGCTGAATATGCTTTGCTGGAGTATAAAAACTATGACCAATATTACGGCACTAATAATTACCAGACTCAAGTAGATCTTTTTAAGAGTTTTGGATGGGGAGATGACGGCTATTCACAAGCGCCTACAACTGATTGGTATAAAGAGATTTTCAGAACTGCAAAGGTTAACAACTATGAAGTTAATGTATCCGGAGGTACGGAGAAAACAAAATTTTATGTCTCCGGAAACTACAATAAGACTGATGGTATTATTAAACATACTGATTATAACAGGGCGACAGGGAGAGTTAATTTAAGTCACGCGCTAACATCCTGGCTTACTCTTAACACAAATAATACCTTCAGCAGGAATACTTATCACCAGGCTCCTACAACAGGTGCCTATAATCCGGCAAGAACTGCAATGTTTTTGCTGCCGGGGGTTTCTCCAAGAGACGATGAAGGTAATTACGTAAAAGATTTGCCTTATGGTTACTATATGTACAATGTGCCTCAGATGATGGAACTTAATGAATATAGCGGTAAATCATCTAATTTGCTCTCTGCAAATGATTTAACTTTTAAAATTATACCTGGTCTGGAATTTAAGAGCAGTTACAATTTTGATATGACATGGATGAAAGAGCATCAGTATAGTGATCCAAGAACAAGATTAGGCTCCAGGGTAAACGGTCAGGTTTCTGCCTATTCAACTGATATAGATAAGTTTCAGACAGAGCAAGTACTTACTTATAACTCTACCGTTTTTGGGAACAGGTTAAATGCGGTTGCAGGTTTCTCATATATAGATTATAAATATCACATGACAGGAGCAACTGCAAATGGAGTATCTAATCCTGAGCTTAGGTTGTTGAGCAGTGCATCTACTCCTATTTTGGCTGCAGAATCTTATTCTCAGTGGAAGATGGCAGGATTTTTTGCAAGACTTGGATATACCATTAAAGACAAATATATTTTCTCCGCTACATTAAGATATGATGGTTCCTCCAGATTTGGTTCGGATAATAAATGGGGTTTATTCCCTTCTATATCATTTGCTTGGAGAATTAAACAGGAGAGTTTTCTTACGGATGTAGAGTGGCTGAGCGATCTTAAATTAAGAGCTAGCTATGGTGTTACCGGTAATGCAAATATTGGAGATTACGTAGCATCAAGATTGTATGCCGGCGGTTATGCTTATAACGGAATAGCCGGAGTTGTTTCCTCTTCTATTGGTAATCCAAAATTATCATGGGAAAAGAAACACTCTAAGAATTTTGGTTTGACGGCTGCCTTCTTAAAAGATAGAATCAACTTTGACCTAGATGTTTACAGAGATGATACAAAAGATTTGCTGTACTACAGAACGATTCCTCAGACAACGGGTTACAGTGAAATTCCTTCCAACATGGGTGGTGTAAAAAATGAGGGTTTAGACATTCAACTGAATACAATAAATTTTGACGGTGATAATTTTAGATGGCAGACATCATTGAACTTGTCATTCTGTAAAAACTCTATTACCAAACTGCAAGATGGACTTGACCAGATAGGAAATTATAAAGTCGGCAAGCCTGTCACAGCGGAGTATGTTTATAAATGGGCCGGCGTAAATGCTTCTGATGGCCGTCCAATGTACTATGACAAAGATGGTTACATCACATACAATCCTACGTTGAACGATAGATATTGGACAAAAGGCGCAGACCCAACTTTCTTTGGCGGATTTGAGAATACAATTTCTTGGAAGAATTTAACCTTGACAATTTTCTTCCAGTTCCAAAGAGGTGCTGTAAAATATTGGAGTGACAAAACCGTTATTATTGGTCAGGCGGCAGATAATAACTTGCTTAAGGATTTGTATTATAAATATTGGAAAAATCCGGGAGATGTTACTTGGGTTCCAAAGCCGGTTTATAACGGAACTTATCCTGGCAATCCAATGAAATATGATAACAACGGAGAAACCAGCATGAGTTTGATTTATGAATCTACTGATTTTATAAAATTAAAGAACATTACTTTAAGCTATAATCTTCCTGATAAATTTATGAAGAGATTAAAGCTGGCCAGTGCTCAGATTTTCTTTAACGCTTACAACTTGTGGACTACCACTCCATATCAGGGTTATGATCCTGAGACGGTTGGCAGTGACAGAGGTTTGTATCCCCAGTCAAAGAGTTACAGCATGGGTATAAAGATTAACTTTTAAATGAGAAGAGATGAAAACGATTAAGATATTTTTTATTACGGCTTTATCGCTTGTTACATTGAGTTCATGTAATTCAATGCTGGATATAAGTACAAAGCATGCTCTTCCGCAGGATAAGATGAAAACAGAAGCAGGCTGCAAGAGCTTGATTATAGGCGTTTATGATATGATGCAGGACCCTCTGTTTGCAGGAAGAGACCTTATCTGTACTCCAGATGTACTTGGGGACAATTGTATTCCTTCACCGGGCGCTACAAAGTATATAGAACAATACTATTTCCAACCTCGCTATAACATTGATATTTGGGAGTCTGCATATAAGCAGATAGAATCTTTGAATGAGTCAATCTCTTATTTAAAAGATTTGGAGCAGACCAATAGTGTGAAATCATTGGAGGGGGAAGCTCTATTTTTAAGAGCTTACGACTATTTTTATCTCGCGATAGTTTACGCAAGGGTGCCAGGTCATTTGGTTTCAAATTTTGATTTATGCGTTCCACTTATTACAGAACCATTTTATAATGTTGGCGGAAATATTACTGAGCATGCCTCTGTTGAGAGGGCAAAGGTTGATGCGGTATGGGCTCAAATAGTTAAGGATTTAACCGATTCATTCAGCTATCTAGATGGCAATGATTCAGGTAATTATCCTTACAGAGCATCTGCTGTTGCTGCTAAAGCTTTGTTGTCCAGAGTATATCTGTACATGGGACAGTGGGACAACACAATTGATGCTGCAACTTATGTAATTAATAACTCTCCTGTAAGTATTTATTCTGGATCCAAGTACACAGATATTTTCTCTAAAGGTTCTGAGTCTTTGTGGCAGCTTCATTATACAACCGCAGAGAATTTGGCCTCATCTTCTTTACATTCTACTTATGGAACCGTTGATGATGGAGTAAGAGACTCTGAAGGATACGGAGACGGCGCAGGGGCTGGCGATGCTCAACTTTCTGTAAGTCAAGATTTTATAAATCTTATAGATCAGGCTTCAGATATTAGGTTTGGAGCATTGAGAAAAGTACATTATGGCGGACAGAATTTATGGTGGACAACAAAGTTCAGCAGCTGGGGCGGAACCTTTGGCTTGGACGATGTTCCTTTGATAAGAATTTCAGAGATTTATCTTAATAGAGCAGAGGCATATGCGCATAAGTCAGATTATACAAAGGCAAGAGCAGATGTAAATGCGCTAAGAGATAAGAGAGGAATTGGAGATGCAACTGCGGTAAATTCAGCTCTTTTAAATGAAATTCTTTTGCAAAGAAGAATAGAATTAGCTTTTGAGGGTCATAGATTTTTTGATATGAAGAGACTTGGAATGGATATATCAAGACCAAGCGGGCTAACTACTGTTTCATATGATGACTATAGAGTTGTAGCTCCAATTGGAACTTCAGAACTTGATGTAAATAAGTCACTTGTTAATAATCCTGGTTATTAATAGATGGAGTTTATTAATAAACATTTAAAAATTATTATCATGAAAAAAATAACAACAATTATATTATTATTCTCCATGGCGCTCCTGTTTAACTGTTCTTGCCAAAAGCAAGACTGGACATATAAGGGACCTCAATATTTTGAGTTCAGCGCCTATGAAAATCATCAGGGAACGACAAGCAATATTTATCAAAAAGAGAATAGCAAGATTGGCTTGGATTCTATTTGTATTCAGCTTGTTGCAAAGTCTACGGGTGATGTGACGGTCAATTATGAAATTGTAAAGCAACTCTATTATTTAACCGATGAGGATAAATATGTGGAGAGTGTTCCAACCGGGAAAGATTTGTCTCTTGTGGATACTGTTTACTCTACAGCCGTATATGGAACAGATTACACTATCCAGACTAGCGGCAGTTCAACTTTTTCCGCATCTTCAATGACAGGAAGCCTTGTTATACCTAAAGATCAATATTTTGGCTATATACAAGTTAACATGCTTAAAAAAGCGGGCAATAATTTCTATGTAGTTCTTAAAGACTCTGAGACAACAAAAGTTAACAAGCCAAATTCTATCTTCAAGTATATGCTTTCTCCGGATAAGGTATTTTATTTCCAGGAGTCATTTGCATCTGAAATACCTGATACATGGACTCTTATAGATAAGGACGGAGATGGTCATAACTGGAACTGGTACGACGGAGCAGCTACGTCTGATTCTTATATTTCCGGTGGAGTAGGTGCCGTAAAACCGGAAAATTACTTGGTATCACCTTCTATAACTATCGGGAGTACGACAGATAATGTTTATTTGACATTTGAACTTGCAGCGGGAGATAGTGATTATCCTGAGGAAAATTATAGAGTAGTTATCTCAGAATCACCAATTACTATAGATAATTGTCGCAATGCCACTTTGTTGAGAGATTGGACTGCGCTGGATTCTTCTTATGGAGATTTCAAAATGGAGACAATAGATGTTACCGCTTATAAGGGCAAGACTGTTTATATTGGATTTGTACATGGCAACTGCACAGACTGCTATTACATAGAACTAAAAAATGTTAAAGTGTTTGGTAAGTAGTAATTACGTAGATTGAAAATGGAATTAGACGAGAGATTAAAACAAATTTTTGTTGAGCTGACATCTATTGATGCGGTTTCCGGGAGCGAGGCACCCGTTGCAGATTATATTGAACATTTTGTAAAAAACTTAGGATTGAGTTGTTACAGAGATGAGGCAGATAAGCTGTCAATGGGAAATACGGGGAATGTAATTGTGCCAATCATGGGGGGCGGGGAATTTTTTCTTGCGGCTCACATGGATACTCCAAGGTCCACAAAAAATTTGAAGCACCAATTTCTTTCAGATAGAATAACGTCTGATGGAACCACTCCGCTTGGTGTGGATGACAGAGGCGGACTCTCGTCTATTCTTTTTTCTCTAGAGAAAGCTGTCGCAAACAAAACGTTGTTGCCGTGCACTTTGCTCTTTACTGTTTGTGAAGAGACATCTATGGCCGGCTCATTAACATATAAGCCTGCCGAAGGGATAAAATATGGTTTTACCTTTGATTCTTTTATGAGCCCTGCGTGCATAGTATCAGAGACTTGCGGACTCATAGATTTTGAATTTGTAATAAAAGGGAAATCTTCTCATGCAGGAATTTCTCCGGAAAAGGGAATTAATGCAATCATGATTGCCGCTGAGGCTATGACCAAATTTCCGTTTGGAAAACTTGGGGACAAGGAGACAGCCAATATAGGAATTATTAATGGCGGGAGCGGGACTAATGTGGTTTGTGATAAAGTCTTTTTGCATGGAGAAGTTAGAAGCGGAACAAAAGAGAAAGGTGAAACCATGATTAGCAAGATAATCGAAGATTTCAAACAAATTTGTGAAAAGCATGGCGGTAAGCTTGAGGCAAAATATTCTTGGGATTTTGTGCCGTATGAAATACACGGTGAAGATTTGCCATTTAAACATTTTGCGAAAGTTGCATCCTCTTTAGGCCTTAAGGTCATCCCAATGAAATCAATGGGGGGAAGTGATGCAAATTCCTTGAATGCCAAGGGGATAAAAACAATTAATTTGGGTGTGGGAGCACAGAATCCTCACGGCAATGATGAATTTATTTTATACAAAGATTTTACAAATGCTGCAAAAATAGCATATCAATTATTAACAACTCATTTAGAAAAATAAAATGAAAAAAATATTACTATTTGCCGCACTGACATTGTTGGTGCCTATTGTTTCTTTTTCTCAACCAAAAAATTCTTTACTGCATTATTTGCCTGAAAAGGTAACTGCCAAGGGTACTCTTGTAATTGAGGGGGGCGGAGATAGAATTTCCGTAATTCTCAAGACCATAATTAAATATGGCGGCGGGGATAAGGCAAAACTTCTTGTTGTTCCTTTTGCCAGCGGGATAGCAGATACAACCGGTATGAATCAAAGCAAGGAATTTAGGGATTTAGGATGTAAAAATGCTGACTATATTTTCTGTGATAAGAAAGACATAGACTCTCCGGAGAATTTGGCAAAATTGGATGGCGTTACGGCTATATTTTTCTCTGGCGGAGACCAACTTAGGCTTACCGGATATCTTGCCGGAACTAAATTTTTTGAGAAAATAAAACAGATTTATAATAATGGCGGAGTGATTAGCGGAACAAGTGCCGGCGCTGCAATTATGAGCAGAATTATGTTGACTGGTAGAAGTTTAAGTGATACCACCGATGATTCACATGAGTTCAATTACATCAAAGCCAACGATGTTGAGGTTGCACAAGGTTTTGGATTTTTAAAGAACATAATTGTTGATCAGCATTTTATTACAAGGCGCAGGCAGGTAAGATTGATTAACGTATTACTTGATCATCCGGGATATAGAGGAATTGGAGTAGATGAAGAAGCTGCACTTGTTGTAAAGCCAAATAATACAATAGAATTGATTGGTAATAGTAATGCCATGTTGTTTGAACCGTATAAGGTTGCTGCCGGAAAAACAAAAAACAGGAGCTTTAAGCTGACAATACTGTACCCTGGGGATACATATAATTTGTAACTTTGCTACAATCTATCTATTAAATAATTGCAAATGGCAGGCTTAAAGAAGATACCTCATACTTTTGTCATAATAGGCGCTATGATCCTATTGTGCGGAATACTTACTTGGTTTATACCGGCAGGGGAGTATAATCACCAGACTGTTACTGTCAATGGGGCGGAGAGAGATGTTGTTGTGAATGGGTCATATCACAAAGTTGAGCAGGCCCCGCAAACATGGCAAATCTTTGGTTCTTTGGTAGAAGGATTTAAGAAGCAAGCTAACATAATAATTTGCATATTAATTATTGGCGGCGCTTTCCAAATTATGAACAGCAGCCGCGCCATAGATTATGGTATTCTCTCATTCTTAAAGAAATCTAAAGATTTTGAGAAACATAAGCTGCTTAAAAAAATTGGAGTGAATAACATTGTCATAGCTCTTTCCATGGCAATGTTCAGTCTTTTTGGGGCGGTGTATGGAATGAGCGAGGAGACAATAGCGTTTGTAATTATCTTTGTACCTCTAGCAATATCAATGGGTTATGATTCCATAACAGGAATACTCATGGTGTATGTTGCAGCTCATATTGGTTTTTCCGGTGCAATATTTAATCCTTTTACAATAGGAATTGCACAAGGACTTTCCGGTTTGCCTCTGTTCTCAGGTTTTGAATACAGAATGTTTTGCTGGGTGATTTTGACCATACTAATTATTTCATTTACATTAATCTACGCAAACAAGGTAAAAAAGAATCCCAGGATTTCTCCAATGTATGAGCTGGATGAATACTGGAGGAAAAGAGAAAGGGATAGCATAAATATGGACTTTGAGAAAAAGACCCCGGTTTCTGCATGGGTGATTTTTATTTTCTCAACAGTTGTCCTTATAATTTTCTCTTGTTACTATCCGCAAACTACTGTAAAAATTGGACAAACTGAGAGTACATTTTGCTGCCTGCCAATATTAACTCTGCTTTATGCTCTATCAGGATTCCTTACATTGCACAAGTCTTATTTGTTCTACATCCTTGATGTATTAGCTTTTACAATTGTATTTCTGATAGTTGGGGTTCTGGGTTATGGCTGGTATATCACTGAGATTTCCGCTTTGTTTTTGGCAATGGGAATTATTTCAGGTATTGCAATGGGCTCCGGCGGAAATGAGATTTCAAAAGAGTTTATTGGAGGTGCAAAGGATATATTAACCGCAGCTCTTATTGTTGGACTTGCGGGAGGTATAATAGTAGTTCTGCAGGATGGGAAGATAATGGATACCATTCTATACTCTCTTTCAAATGCCATGCGCGGAACCGGCAAAGGGGGAACAGTCTCTATCATGTATGCAATTCAAACTGTGATTAATATCTTTATTCCTTCAGGTTCTGCAAAAGCTGCTCTTACAATGCCAATTATGGCTCCGTTTTCAGACGTTATTGGTTTGTCAAGGCAGGCTACGGTGATGGCTTATCAATTCGGCGACGGATTTACAAATATGATTACCCCAACATCTGCCGTTCTTATGGGTGTGCTTGGAGTTGCCAAGATTCCATATGAAATTTGGTTTAAGTGGTGGTGGAAAATTTTGCTGGTATTTATGATTGTGGGTTTGATTTTATTGATGCCTACGGTTTATATGCAGCTCAACGGTTTTTAAAATAATATTATGAAAAATTTGAAAATTTTGGCGGTTGCGTTTGCAGCTGTCCTGTGCTCTTCATACTTTATTGAAGCTCAGACGCTTGCCACACCTGCTCAAAAGTGCGGATATACTAAACTTACAACTTATCCGGAACTTGCGGAATTTGTGAAGGAATTAGGCGCATCATCTCCGCTGCTCTCTGTAAAAACTATCGGGAGTACAAAACAAGGCCGCGATATTTTTGCTCTTAAGTTTTCTAATAAAAGCAAGGGACCAAAAACAAAGTTGCTGATTTTTGCACAGCAACACGGCAATGAACAATCTGGCAAAGAGGGTGCGCTGCTGCTTGCTGAACAGCTTGTAAGGCCTGAGAACAGATATCTTTTTAACAGATTGGAAGTCACCATTATTCCAATTTCTAATCCGGATGGTTCAGAGGTTAATAAAAGGCGTAATTCAGCTGGAATGGATTTAAACAGGAACCATCTTATTGTGACGGAGCCGGAGGTTATTGCTCAGCAAAATCTCTTTGACAAAGAACTTTTTGATGTCACCATGGATGTACATGAATATTATCCTTATGGAGAGGAGAGCGATTCTCTTGGATTCCACAGGACTGCAGATGAGTGTATTGGATATCTCACAAATCCGGATGTATCCCGCAAGATAAAAGAGTTTCAGTTTAAAGAGTTTACCCCGTTCTATTCAAAATATTTGCAATCTCACGGGGACACATGGGCATTTTATACTCCTGGAGGGGTTCCGGATAAAGATTATTTCCGTTTCAGCACTTATGATGTTAATGACGGCAGACAATACTACGGCATATTAAACACCCTTTCTTTCATTCAAGAGGGGAAAAACGGGAAAGATGTTTTTGTTGAAAACCTGGAGCATAGAGCTGTTTCTCAATGCGATGGAATGATGGCGCTTATAAAATTTTCATACAATAACAGTGAGAAAATAAAAAAGCTTGTTGCTTCCGAACGCAGAAGAATAACAGAAGGCGAGGATAAATATGTTTCTCTTAGAATGGAACATAGAACGGATGGAACTCCGTTAGCTCTTCATGTTCAGAGCAATAAGACAGGGAAAGATTCCATTGTAAATGTAAAAGAATTTAGGAGTAAAGTTGTGACTGTAGATTCTATTAGAATTCCTGCCGGATATTTAATACCAAAATCTAATGAAAAACTTTGTGGCTGGATTGCACGTCAGCATTTCAAGACGGCTCAATTAAATAGCTATGAAGCAAAGAGTTATGAAGTAACTAAAATTATTGGTGAAGAAAAAGTAGATTTTGAGGATGATATTATCTCTCTGCCAAAGACGTCAGCTGATAAATTATCGTGGTCTGGGTTTACAGCAAAATACGGCAAAGACATATTGGGAAAATACATATTTGTTCCTGCGCGTCAGCTAAAGTGCAAACTTCTGGTTGTTGGACTTGAGCCAACATCAGAGCTTGGTTTGTCAACATATGATGAGTTTGAAGATTTAGTAAAGCCGGGATTGGAGTACCCTGTTATCCGCGTCAATTAAAACATTACAAGACAGCCCATTCCAACGCTTTTAGAGGAGGCTTGCGGAAAGGCCATGACTTGGATATTCTTTTTTTTACGGACAAATAATCTTTTTGTTGCAGGAAGCATCCAGTACGCTATTCTTGTGCTAAACACACCTATTTCGGCACCTATCAGCACATCCGTTAGCCAATGTTTGTCATTGTACATTCCAAGGGCTCCCGTACTTGCCGCCACAATATATCCTGCCACGCCTATCAGTGGTGATACATCATTGTACTCCTGCCGTAAAAATTCCGCTCCCATAAATGCCATTGCGGCGCGGCCGGATGGACATGAGCGGATTTCGCCGTCGGGACCTCTTCTCCTCATTGCATATTTCAGGCAGGTTGTCGTAGTTACCATGACAAGGCTTGCGGTAGCAAGTACAATTGTGCGGTCACGGAAATTATGCTCTCCCGGTTTTAAGCGTACATTCAAAGCATACACGGCCGCAGCAGGAACGTATTGAGAAGTTTGATCAAGGTCTAAATTTCCCCTGTTTAATTTTTCAAATTTGTCTCTTAGCTTATGGTCTGCTTTCCTTAACAAGCCAAGGCTAACTGCGGTAATGTCAACTCCTATGAATATGGTCGGCAGGATAAGTTGTTTATAACTTAAACGAATTGCAGGCGAGAAAATAGAATCTCTTGTTGAAAGTTCGGAGGCAACGGGCATTGTGGCATCTGAAAGATTAATCTGTAAAGCTCTTATTTCATGAAGATCAGAGTTTTGCGTTTCCGTGTGCATGGTTTCTGCGCTTGGTGCTTCCGTACTGAGCATTTCTGTGCCAGGCGCTTCTGCGTTTAGCGTGTCGGTGCTTTGGCACAAAGAGCGAGGGGCGCTCACCAAGAACAACGGTATTAACAAAAAGATGGTTTTCATGTTTTTAATCTACCTCTTGCTATCTTTTATTAGCTTGCTAATCTGATTATTAAGGGCAGTTGCTTCCAGCAGCTGTTCTATTGTTATGTGCATTCTGTATTTCCACATCCAATGAGGAACGGCAGGGTTGTTTATTCTCTCGCTGTATGCAAATCTGTTTCTGATTTTGTCATTTACGGACATCCAGTCTTGCAGCGGGAAAATTGCAAACATGCTTGGAGAAGCAAGGTTGTTTTTTAAGACATTCTCGCACTCTGCAGGTGTTGCATCATAATATGTTTCTCCTGTATCTTCAGATTTATAGGAGACAGTTTTCAGCCTCTCTCCAAGCCACATTCTAAGTGTTGCACTGTCGTGAGTAGAAGTGCTGCAAACACTTAAATATGGGAACGTTACAGGGTCTCCAAAATTTACGCCTTGCTGCTTTGGCATAATTTGCAGCTCCAGACTTAAGATTTTCAAATCTGCCATGCATTTGTGTACCGGCTCGGCCAGCATTCCCAAATCTTCTCCGCAAGCCAGCATATTAGAGGCTGCAATAATTTGCTGCAACTTTCTCATTGCGTTGCGGTACCACAAATCATTATTTCTTTTGTAGAAGAAATTATCAAACAAAGCATCAAAAGATTTTTTCTGAGCAGGCTTTAGAGTTTTGTATTCTTTGCTCTCTTTTGCGCAGATGCAAGGGACCCATTTGCATTTATGATAAGGGTCTTCCATAAAAAGATTTTCCTCTGCTATTTTTTGCAAATTCTCTTCTTTTTGTTCTTTTGGCGGATTTAGTCCGTAGCTCTCAATTTCCTCAATATCAAGAGGTAGTACCGGTGAAAAATGTCCCGCTTTTCCTCCGTCCAGCGGATAAGGGACTTCCCAAATTCTGAAAAATCCAAGGATGTGGTCTATGCGGTATGCGTCAAAATAATCTGACATTTTGCGCATCCTTTTTTTCCACCACTTGTAATTATCTCTTGCCATTTCTTCCCAGTTGTAAGTAGGGAAACCCCAGTTTTGTCCCTGAGCAGAATAGTAATCAGGAGGAGCTCCGGCCTGCTGTCCAAAGTTGAAGTACTGCGGATGCTGCCAGGCATCTGCGCTGTTTCTGCTTATCCCGATAGGTAAATCTCCCTTTAGCGCAATGCCGTTGGCATGAGCGTAATCAATGGCTTCAGTCATCTGATTATGAAGATGATATTGAAGATAGACATAAAAGAAGATGTCATCTTTAATCTCATTTTTTCCAGAGGATAATTTATCTACGTCAGCCTGGGAGAATACGGAATATTTTTTCCACTTTCTAAAATTTGCAGTTTTATTTTTATCTCTCAAAGCGCAAAAAACGGCGTAAGGATAGAGCCAATCTTTATTGGCTTTTGTAAATTTATAATACTCCGGCTGTACAAAAGTATCCTCTTTGCTCTGGTCATAGATTGCGCGGAAATAGCGCATCTTAAATTCCAGGACGTCATCATAATCTACAGTGGCATTGTGATTTAGAGCTTTTGCCTCTTCTGCAAAGGCCTTGGCTTTTTCTCTATCTTTTACGTGACCCATGCCTGATGCCGACAGGTAGATTGGGTGAAGGGCAATGGAGGAGATGCAGTTATACGGATATGAATCTTTCCAGTTCATATACTCGGAGGTGTCATTGATTGGAAGCATTTGTATAATACTCATTCCCACATGCTTTGCCCAATCCACCATTAGCTTTATGTCCTCTATCTCTCCAATTCCGCATCCGTTTTTTGAACGCAGGGCAAACAGCGGTGCAACGCACCCTGCAAATTTTGGTTTGCCGGTCTTAAAATTGGCGGAAGAATGCTCCACGATAAGAGTTTCATGTTTAGATACTTGCGGGATTTCAAGCACTCTGTTAAGTCCATCTTCCCAGGTGTACTCCCCGGTGATATCATTTTTGCGGATAAACTTATATTCCCATGTTTTGCCCTGCTCTTTTTCTATTGGGAAAGATGCTATCCATTTAAGTCCCTTAAGTCTTGCCATGTTTGCGGCTTTCTCCGGTTTCCACTCTCCCATCTCCTTGCTGCTTCCGCATACATAAATGCTGCAATCTTTTGGAACGTTGGGTATTACTACCCTTATAATTAGCTCATAATTACGCTTGTGCGTCTGAGTGTAAGGGCTGCATTCATTTCCGAAAAAAACATGCGAAAACGGGTCTGTCAGGAATGGAGCCTCCGTTGTATTTCCCTGCCACTGATCTCTGCTCTCAATTTTTGCCGTAGCAGAATTAAGCGCAAGACGGCGTCCTCCGCCCGCTTCAAAGTAAATAGTTCCTTCGGAACTTTTTACAAAGTACTTATAATAAAGCAGTCTCTCTTTTACAGGATCGCACATTATTTCTCCGTTCCATTCATCTGATTCTGAGCGTGTAAGGCGGAAGGCCCTGTCAGGGTCATAGTTGCCTAAAATTAAAGATGAGCCTGTGATGTAAACCTGCTCTCCCGGTTGTGTTTTAAAATTAATTCTAAATTTTATAATCATAAACTGTCGGGAGTTTTAGCTCTCTTTTTTTCTATTGCAATGCTGATGAGTGAAATTACTCCGCAAAGCACCATTATAAATGCCTGTGACTCATGGGATATTGTGGCAAAGACCATCCCTTCCGCATGAGCAATTCCGTAAATTTGGGCAAGCGCAAGACTTACTAAAAAATGATAAGCGCCAATACCTCCCTGTACCGGGACCGCCCAGCCCAAACTTCCTACAATCATCAGAAACAGAGCGTCTGCTATTGTAAATTCGCTCATGCTTGGGAAGGCAAGAATTGAGGTGTAGCTGGTTGCCCAGAAGCTGGCCCACAGCAGAAGAGTAAGGGTGAAAAACAACCATTTCCTCTTCATCTTGAATGCAGCTAAAATGCCTTGCCACAGCCCTTTAAGGAAGCTGACAAATTTATTGTGGAACTTGTGCTTTCTTAATCTGTCGCGATAAATATAAATTAAAACTGCTGCCGCTGCTATTAGAAAAATTACTGCGGCAACAATAATTATCAGAACTCTTGTAAGCCTCCCCTCCGCCGGGTTAATCATCTGAAGCTGAATGAAAGAGCCAAATCTTTTCCAGGAAAATATTACCATCAGAACGGCAAACAAAAAGAGGCAAATCAAATCCCAGCTTCTCTCCAGAATGACCGTTCCGATAGCCTCCTCAAATGTCACTTTTTTCCTTCTTGCTACAATTCCGCAGCGGACAAGCTCTCCAACGCGCGGCAAGGCAAAATTTGCAAGATTTCCAATTGTAACGCCGTCATAGGTCTCTTTTAGTGTCACCGACGGATTTAGCTGATTTGTAAGAAGTTTCCAACGCCATGAGCGCAAGATAAAACCTGAAATTCCAAAAAGCATGGAGATTGCTATCCACCAGTAATCGCAGTGCCTGAGGCCATTTGCAAAATCGCTCCATTTCACCCCTTTGAAGCAGAAATAAAGGAGCACAACAGCAATCAGCAGTACAATAGCGTACTGCAGAATTTTCTTTGTTGTAATCTTTTTTCCCGGAGCTATCTGCATACCTGTGCAAATTTACACAAACCTTCCGATAAATTATGGAAATAATATACCTTTGTAAGAGAGAAAAGAGAAATTTATCTATGAAATCTATTATTGGAGTTGGTAATGCTCTAACGGATATTTTAGCGGTTTTACCCAATGACAGTTTGTTGAAGAAATTCCATTTGCCTGTTGGAAGCATGCAGCTGGTGGATGAGGAAACAGGAGGAAAAATTTGGCAAATACTTAAGGAACAGGGAGTTCAATATGTGGCGGGCGGATCTGCTGCAAATGCAATTTCTGGTACTTCAATTTTTGGAATGCCGAGCGGATTCATAGGGAAAGTTGGAGATGATGAGCTGGGTTCTCTTTTTAAAAGTGCGCAGGAAGTAAACGGTATTAAGCCTATCTTGCTGAAAGGCAAGGCTGCCAGCGGCCGTGCGATGGTATTTATTACTCCTCCTTCCGGGGAGAGGACATTTGCGGATTATCTTGGCGCAGCTCTTGAGTTATGTCCGGAGGATTTAAAACCTGAGTATTTCAAAGGGTATGATTATCTTCATATAGAGGGATATCTTGTTCAGAATCAGGAATTAATAAGAAGAGCGGTAGAGATTGGCAAAAGTCTTGGGATGACAATTTCTTTGGATTTGGCAAGTTATAATATTGTGGAGAGCAATAATGCTTTTCTTCACGATGTGATTTCTCATTATGTAGATATAGTCTTTGCAAATGAACTTGAGGCGCAGAGCTTTACAAAGCTGAAGCCGGAGCTGGCAGTACGCGAGATTGCAAAGATTTGCAAGATTGCCGTAGTAAAAATAGGCAAGCAGGGCTCTTTAATTCAGAGCGGAAGCAAGTTCTATAAAATCAAGGCAAGGCCGGCGGATATTGTGGATGCTACGGGTGCCGGAGATATTTATGCTGCAGGATTTTTATTTGCGCATGCCAATGATATGCCTCTTGAAATTTGCGGAGAAGTTGGTTCCATTATTTCCGCAAAAGTTGTGGAAGTTGTTGGACCTAAGGTAGATGTGCCAAGGTGGAAGGTTGCAAAGCAAGAGATTAAGGCCATGATGCGCGCCATTAATCCGGATCTTTAATACTTAAAAGAGCTGCCGCCGATGAATTCACGCATGATGGATGTTGGCGGAATTGCAGCTTGTTCTTTAAAGTTTATTTCTACCACGTAAGACAGGAACTTGATGAGTCTCAGGCTCTCCGCGTATGCAGGAGAAAGGGGTGAGATTCTTCTTAGCAGCGGCTCAGCGTAGAATTTCAACATTGGAAGTTCATATATCAAATATGAGTTGAACATTATGTCTGCATTTTCCTGATAGGGGAAAATGTTTTTGTTTCCTCCCGCAACAACGCTTTTCCATCTTAAAATTGTCTCCTCTGCGGTAATGCCGCGGAAGTTATTATCTCTGACCATTCTTCTTAAAAGACGTGCGTCTGTAGTTGAGAGTGAATTGTTCTCATCAATTGACAGTGAGGTTAATGCAGAGGCGTATACTTTGAACTTTTTCTCCGGCGCAATTTTCTCCGTTAATGTTGGATTAAGAGCGTGAATCCCCTCCATGACTAATATATCTCCGCCGTTCATTCTAATTTTAGCTCCGGTCATCGTGCCGTATCCTGCCTCAAAATCAAACTTTGGCAGAGTGATTTCCTCTCCGTTAAAGAGCTGGTTAAGCTGCTTGTTTAGCAGTTCCAAATCCAGTGCATTGACAGATTCAAAATCATAATTTCCGTTCTCATCTTTAGGGGTATGCTCTCTGTCTACAAAATAATCATCCATGGAGATGATAATAGGATTAAGTCCTAATACCTTAAGTTGCAGAGCAATACGTTTAGATGAAGTTGTCTTGCCGCTGCTGGACGGTCCGGCAATAAGCACCAGTTTTACTTTATCTTTTCTTTGATAAATTTTATCCGCAATGATTGCAAATTTACGCTCATGCAGAGCCTCTGAAACTTGGATAATGTTTCTTGCATATCCGTTCAGAATCCCTTGATTTATGGAGCCCATATCTTTTGCCCCGGTAATCTCGCACCAGTCTCTGTTCTCTTTGAAAATTTCAAAAAGCTTATCCTGGAATTTAACGTGCGGCATATCATAAGGAGGGTATGGAACAGGTGCCTGCAGACAGAAACCGTCATTGTATTTTATCAGATTATACGCTGTCAGGTATCCCGTGGAGTATACAAGCGGACCATAGAAGTTGTCTCCGTAACCATCTAAGTAATAGACATGTGAAAAGAATTTCCCAATAGATTTCAGCAGTCTTGATTTGCTGGTTTGTCCGTGAGATTCAAAAAGCGCCTGCGCTTCATTTGTGGGAATTTTAGTCTTAATAAATAGAAAATTTTTCTTTACAAGTTCTGCCATCCTGTCCAGCAGTTTGTTGATATCAAGCTCAGTAACGGGTACGGTGACGGAGAAATCTTTTTTATCTCTCAGCTCTCCGTATAGTCCGTTTGGCAGGGTGTAATCCAAACTTAAAATACAATCTGGATATAAATCATAAACGGCGCGCTGCAGCAAAAAACTTAAAGAACGCACATAGGTTCTCCTTCCGTCTCCTGTTGTAATATCCAGAAATTCAAGGGTTGAAGCCATGTATATCTCCGTGCTCAGCTCTTTAAGCTGGTTGTTAAGATAGGCGGCAAGTACGCGGTGTTCTCCCTCTTTGTATTTAATTTCTTTTAAGAAATCTTTAATAGTAGTTCCCGGTTTTATGCTGTAATTTTCATTTGTGTTTTTACAGAAAATTCTCAATTTATCCATCTTTAAATACTTTATATCAACTTCTACCAAACTTTAATTTCCAGATGCCGTATTGGATTGGTTTTCAAATTTATAAAATCTCTTTAAGATATTTTCCCGTATAAGAAATTTTGTCTTTTGCCACCTGCTCTGGTGTTCCCTCTGCAATTATTTTTCCGCCGCCGCGTCCTCCTTCCGGCCCCATATCTATCAGCCAATCAACTGATTTTAAAATATCAAGGTTATGCTCTATAATCACGACGGTATTTCCTTTGTCCACAATTTTCTGCAGTACTCCAAGCAGAACCTTTATGTCCTCAAAATGCAAGCCAGTTGTTGGCTCATCCAGGATATAAAGGGAACTTCCTGTCTCCCTTTTGGATAGTTCTGTAGCCAATTTTACTCTTTGGCTCTCTCCGCCGCTTAAAGTGGTAGAAGGCTGCCCAAGTTTTACATAGCCAAGACCCACATCCTCCAGAGCTTTAAGTTTTGGTACAATGGAAGGAATGTGTTCAAAGAATTCAACTGCCTGGGAGATAGTCATTTCCAGCACATCATTAATACTCTTCCCCTTGTATTTTACCTCCAAAGTTTCTGCGTTATATCTTTTTCCGTTACACTCTTTGCATGTAACATAAACGCTAGGCAGATAATTCATCTCAATTGTTTCTACTCCTGCTCCTTTGCAAGTTTCACATCTGCCGCCTTTTACGTTGAATGAAAATCTCCCCGCCTTAAATCCTCTTATCTGAGCATCGGGCGTTTTTTCAAAAAGTTTCCTAATATCGGAGAATACATTTGTGTAGGTTGCCGGATTGCTGCGCGGTGTCCTGCCAATTGGGCTCTGGTCTACAACTATCAGCTTATCAATGTTTTCTATCCCTTCAATTTTCTGATAAGGTAGCGGCGTCATTAAAGAGCGGTAAAAATATTTGCTCAATATTGGCATTAGAGTCTCATTAACCAAAGAAGATTTTCCGCTGCCGCTTACTCCGCTCACACCAATCAGACAACCAAGCGGAAGGGTAAGGTTTGCGCCCTTTAAATTATTGCCCGTTGCTCCGTATAACTTTAGAAATTTTCCGTTGCCCTTGCGTCTCTCCGACGGCACTTCTATCTTTTTTATACCTCTCAGGTAATCAGCCGTATAGCTGTGCATCTCTTTAATCTTTGCAAGTGGCATTTTCATTAGTTCTCCGGGAGTGCCGCTAAACAAAAGTTCTCCTCCTCTGCTACCTGCTCCGGGCCCTAAATCAATCAGCCAATCTGCGCTTAGCATTGTCTCCAAATCATGTTCAACCACCATTACGGAATTCCCCTCATCTCTTAATTGCTTAAGTGAATTGATAAGTTTTATGTTATCCCTCTGATGCAGTCCTATGCTTGGCTCATCCAAAATATATAGCACATTCACAAGCTTGCTGCCGATTTGAGTTGCAAGCCTAATTCTTTGACTCTCACCTCCGCTGAGCGTTCTTGTTGCCCTGTCGAGAGAGAGATAATTTAATCCTACGGCCTGCAAAAAACCAATCCTGTCATTGAGCTCTTTTAAAACATCGCGAGCAATCAGGTTTTGTTTTTTGTCCAGTTTTTCCGGCAAGCTCTTTATCCATTCCGCCAGCGTATCTATGTCCATTGCAGAGACTTCCGCAATATTTTTCTCATCTATCTTAAAATAGAGAGCCTCTTTTTTTAATCTTGTTCCGTTACATTCCGGACATACTGTCTCTTCTATAAATCTCTCCTTGCGTACGCTGATATCATCCTCATCCTCTTTTTGCTCTAATTTTGAGACAATTCCGGGGAACGGAGCAAGCAGAGTTCCGTCTGCAAGATTGACTCTGAACAATTCATCAGTCCCATAGATAATCATATTGAGAATATCTTCCGGCAGGTTCCTGATTTGCGTGTTAAGAGAGAAATCATACTTCTTTGCCATGCTCTCCAGAATGCGGAAATTGTTGGAATCTCTATAGCTGCCAAGCGGCAAAATACCTCCCGCATTTATTGACTTGTGAGGATTAGGAATAATCTTGGAAATATCTAATTGTGAGATATATCCAAGGCCTTTGCAGCGCGGGCAGGCTCCCTGCGGAGAGTTGAATGAAAACGTAAACGGCGCCGGCTCCGGCAAAGAAAATCCGGTATCTGCATCCATCAGATGCTGGCTGAAAAATCTCAAATCTTTATCCAGTTCAGAGGCGCTGCTTTTATTCTCTGCGTCTGAAAGTTTTAGTATCGCGATAGTTCCCTTTCCCCTTTCAAGTGCGTTATTGACAGACTCGTAGATCCTTTTATAATCTGTCTCCGACGGAATCAGCTTATCAACAACCAAATCAATGAAGTGGATTTTATATCTGTCCAATGGCTTGACATCTGCCACCTCCCTGATTTTTCCGTCAATTCTAACCTGCTGGTATCCTTTGCGCAACAAACTGTCAAACAAATCTTTATAGTGTCCTTTTCTTCCCACTACAAGCGGCGCAAGCAGCAAGCATTTCTCTCCGTTATACTCCTTAATAATCAGCTGTGTTATTTGGTCGCTTGTATATTTTATCATTCTCTTGCCCGTAGAGGGGGAGTATGCGTAAGAGGCTCTGGCATAGAGCAAACGGAGGAAGTCATAGACTTCCGTTATGGTCCCGACAGTTGAGCGGGGATTGTTTCCCGTAGTTTTCTGCTCTATTGCTATTATTGGGCTTAACCCCGTAATGCTCTCCACATTAGGCTTTTCCAGGATACCTATAAACTGCCTTGCATAAGCGGAGAGCGTCTCCATATAACGGCGCTGCCCCTCTGCATAAATTGTATCAAACGCAAGGGAAGATTTCCCGCTGCCTGATAATCCGGTGATTACCACGTATTTCCCGCGCGGAATAGTAACACTTACGTTTTTAAGGTTGTGTTCGTTGGCCCCTATGATTTCTATTTTATCCAAAATGGTTCCTTAAAATTAAAAGCCCTTATCTCTTAAAAAAGGATTAAACTGCAGTTCATCTTTCATGGTTGAATTTGGGCCGTGCCCAGGGTAGACAATGCAGTCCGCCGGAATTTCCTTTGCAATTTTGCTAAGGCTGGAGGCCATTGCTTCATCATCACCCTCAGGCAAATCCGTTCTTCCGCAACTCCCCGCAAACAGCGTGTCTCCCGTAAGGACAAATTTATCTGTCGGGGAGTAAAAACATACGCTGCCGTGCGTATGTCCCGGCGTGGCAAATACTTTAAGCACAGATTTTCCAAATGTAATATCCTCACCCTCTTTAATATCCAATGTATCAAACGGCGGCTGCTCAATCTTATATCCAAACATAAGACAATCTTTTTGAGCGCTCTCCAGCCTGTGTTTATCCTTGGGATTCAGGTACAAAGGGGTATTGTATTTCTCTTTTATAAAAGAGGTTCCCATTACATGGTCAAAATGTCCGTGAGTGCAAATTGTTTTAACGGGCTTTAAATCTTCAGAAGAAATATATTTCACAATCCGGTCTTCCTCGCTTTGAGAGCTAATGCCCGGGTCCACAATTACACACTCTTTAGTCTCGTCGGAAAGGATATAGCAGCACTCCCGCAACTCGTTCAAATAAAACTGTTTAACCTTTATCATATTCTAATAATTTATTTCTTTACTCCATGCAGCATTGGAACAAAACTGGCTGCGCCAAAAGATTTCTTCTCAAAATCTATTTTATTTTTTCTTGTTATCAGCAGCATTTCTTGTTCTTTCTCGCCGACAGGTATTACAATTCTTCCGCCTATTTTTAGCTGAAGCAAGAGACTGTTAGGTATTTCGGGCGCGCCGCAGGTAACTATAATTCCGTCAAACGGAGCAAATTGCGGCAGTCCTTTAAATCCGTCGCCCCAGAAAAGCTTGGGTTTTGTGTATTCAATTTTCTGCAGATTTATTTGTGCCTGCAGGAAGAGCTCTTTTTGTCTCTCAATTGAGTAAACGTTCGCACCTAAATAAAACAAGATAGCTGTCTGATAACCGCACCCGGTTCCAATCTCCAGTATCTTATCTCCGCTTTTAACATCCAGCAGCTCTGTTTCCAGCGCAACCGTGGAGGGCTGGGAAATAGTTTGTTTTTCTCCAATTTCCACCCTGATGTTTTTATATGCAAATTCCTCCATCCCTTTCTCTATGAAAATATGGCGGGGCACGGCGCCAATTGCACGTAAAACCCTGCTGCCAAACATTTTACATTTGGCAAGCTCCTCAACAAGTTTCTTCCTTCTTCCCTTTTGAATAAGCGGGTCCAGTTCTGAATTTAGCATTTGACAAAATTACAAGAAATATTCTTACTTTTGTAGAAGAATCTATATCGGTTCTCTACTTAAACTTTTTTAATATGCATATTGGAATAGCGGGAAATATTGGTAGCGGCAAAACCACCCTTACCAGACTTTTGGCAAAGAGCATTAATTGGACTCCAAGATTTGAGCCGGTAGATGATAACCCTTATCTGGCAGATTTTTACAAGGATATGCAACGCTGGTCCTTTAACCTGCAGATTTATTTTCTCAATAAAAGATTCAAAGAAGTTGTAAATATCAATCGTTCTAATGAGAACGTAATACAAGACAGAACCATCTATGAAGATTCCTGCGTTTTTGCTCCAAACTTGCACAAGATGGGACTTATGAGCACAAGAGATTATGAGAATTACAAAGACTTATTTTCTCTTATGATTT
The DNA here is from genome assembly GCA_022647615.1 of Bacteroidales bacterium. Taxonomy (NCBI): domain Bacteria; kingdom Pseudomonadati; phylum Bacteroidota; class Bacteroidia; order Bacteroidales; species Bacteroidales bacterium. The sequence continues at coordinate 467,531 of JALCKZ010000001.1, read as the reverse complement.
CTCTTGTAAAACCACCGGATTTAATGATTTATCTCCGTTCATCCATTGAGCACCTTGTTGGAAATATCCAGAAGCGCGGCAGAGAGTATGAAGAGGGAATCCGCCTGGATTATCTAAAGGGATTGAATGATTTGTATGAGGCTTGGATAACTGAGTACACAGATGGCAAAAAGCTAATCATTGATGTGGATAAATTAGACTTTGAGAATAATCCAAAGGATTTAAGTTCTGTTATAGACTCAATAGGAGCAGAACTGCACGGATTGTTTTAATTATCTGATTTGCAGTAGATTTAATATCTCTTAAGCCAGCTTTCGGGATTTTGTTTCTGGGTTCCGGCCCAAAGTTCAAAGTGCAGTACGGATTCTTCCATAGAAGAGTCCAGCGTTCCGATTGTTTGTCCTGTTGAGACTTTCTGACCAACTCTAACAGAAACGCTTCCAAGCTTGCAATAGAAAGTGAAATAATTGCCGTGCTGAATAAGAACGCAGTGGCTGTATCCCGGGATAACTATTATTTGCTTTACTGTACCCTCAAATACTGATTGAATAGAGCATCCTCTTGGTGCAGAGATATTTATACCGTTGTTAAATGGAAGTCCGCCTCCCTTTACAGTATTATCATTATGTTCTCCGTATCCCTCTGTAATCACGCCTCTTCTTACAGGCCATGGAAGTCTGCCGCGATTATTTCTGAATTCTCCGGAAAGTTGTGCGCTTTCAGGTGTCTCAGAATATGTCATTGGAGCAGCCTTTTCTGATGAGGAACTTGTTGATTTCTTGGTAGATGTATTTCTAGATGAAGATGCAGAATTAGCCGCCTTTTTCCTCTCTGCCGCAATTGCCGCAGCAATCATCCTCTGAACTTCTCTGTTAAGTTGAGCCGCCTGTCTCTTTTTTTGCTGAAGCTGACCGCTGAATTTTTTCTGTTGCCGGGCCAGGGAATTTGCATACGCATTGGATTTTTGCTCCTCTGTCTTGAACTTGTTATACTCCTCTGTCTTAGACTTTTGCGTCTTTATATTTTCTGTCTGCAGGTGAGTGATATTTTTTCTCTCATCGGCAATTTTATTCTGTACTTCCTTTAAATTTTTGGCCTGATCATTCAGCGCCCTGGAATAGTCTTTAAGATAGCTCCATCTCCTGTACCCCTGTTCAATACTATTGCTGGCAAGAATATACATGAACCAAGTACGGCTGTCCCTGTTGCGGTATGCCTTGATAATCATCCTTTTATAGTACATCTTAAGGGTATCCATGTGTCTTTGCGTCACACCAAGTTCAATGGTCTTGCCGTAAATCTCGTCGCTCTGCCTTGCAATCTCTTTGTCCAGCTGTGCAATCAGCAACTTCCTGGTCTCCACCTTTTTCTTTATTAGGGCAAGCTCCTCCAGCGTGTTCTTTCTCTTCTTTTGAGTTTGCGCTATTTGCCTATCCAGAAACTCTATATCTTGTTGCAATTTATTGATTTGCGCCTTTTTACTCTCGACAGATTTTTGAGTGGAGGAATTTTGAGCGCATGCTGAATAGGGTGATGAGAGAACAAAAAAAGCGGAGAGCAGCATTGTAAAAAATGCTACCGTAAAAACTGAATGATGTAATGATATATTAAAAGCCTTTTGCAAAATATTCTCTAAATGATAAAACTGTCGGGACAAAAATAGCAATTACTTTTTGCTCATTTCTTTTTTAACCTCAATCTTTTTTTGCAGTTTCTCTATCTGCTCAGTATCTCCCTGTCTCTTAGCAGCTTCCAGCGCCTTGTCCCAGTAAAGAAAAGCAAGGTCATACTCTTTAAGGGCAAACAAAACTTCTGAATAGTGGTCCAGCATCACGGGATTATCTGTACCTCCGTATGCCAGAGCATGCTGGAACTGTTTGCGTGCCTCCGCATAGTTCCCCTGCAAGTAAAGAATCCATCCGTAAGTATCCAGATAAGTGGCATTGTCCGGTTCATTATCTATTGTAATCTTGCTCATTTTAAGGGCTTTATCCAGGTTGCCGTTTTTGTCTGAAGTGGCAATGTACCAGGCCCAGTTGTTAAGTACCGGAGACTCTTTTGGATTAAGCTTTAATACTTTCTTGTAGTATTTATACGTCTCTTCATTTTGATTCTTAAGGTGATATAAATCTCCAATCAAAGAATAGGCGTTAATCAGAAGCGTCGTATCTTTCTTTGCTGCAGAAATTTTTTCCACTTGTGAAATTGTGGCAATAGCAGAATCATACTGTTTCAGATTATATTCGGCTAATCCTTTAAATTGCAGCATATCAGTCTTTCCGGGGAATTTAACTGCTGCGGAATCTCCAAAATTTTTCAGCCTTTTCCAATCCTCGGAACTGTACAAAAAAGACATGTAATCTATGTTTGTACCGTAATCATCCGGATAATATTTTATGTTGTTTTCCAGGATTTTGCGCGCTTCATCTCTTTTTCCCGCACCGGCCAGGTATATGGCCGCAATCTGATTGCCGGTGGAATCATCCGGGTCTGCTTCTGCCATAATCTGCATGGATTCAGCCATTTGCTCCTTGTATCTTGTAAGAAATCCGGGGTTGTTAAAAATCTGTTTAAGGTAATCTGTCTTCATCTTTGGATTGATTTCCTTATTTGCCATAAACGGATTTAAAAATTTGAAGAAATTGGGAAAGTCATTTCTTAATCTGTAAAGTTCCGCCTTTCCAAAAAGTGCTGGTGCATAAGCGGAATCTTGTTCCAATGCCTTATTGTAATAGCCTAGAGCCAAAGTATCATTATATCTGTCCATGCTCATGTCTCCCAGCAGAGCCTCATATCTTGGATTTGGACTTACGGCGTCCGCATCCTGCAAGCACTTGATTGCCTGCGGATACTGGCGTTTTGCAGAGTATGCGTTAAAGCGGGCCATTGTGGAGACCTCATTAGGACCTGCTATTTTTTCCAATCTGTCGGCGACAGAAAATACTTTATCAAAATCTCCAGTCTTGGAGTAGATGTTTACAAGATTCAGAAAGACCTCGGATTTTCCCGGATATTTTTTTGACAGTTTCTCAAATATGGTTTTTGCCTCATCTATTTTATTATTCTGCAAATAGGAGGCTGCAAGGTCTGTTGCGTAGTAATAGTTTGATGTATCAATATCATAGGCCTTCTTAACAAATTTTTCAGCGTCATCCATTTTATTCAGCGACAGTGAAATCTTTGCCATCAGATGATATGCTGCGTCATTTTCTGGATTTTGTTCCAGGGCGGAGACACAATTTGCCATTGCCTCTTTAAAGTTATTCTTCAGATATGCCTGTTCTGCTGAAATCATGTAGGTATCTGAGTTGTTCTTCTTGGAGGTGTTCTTCTCTTGCGCTGCGCTGCTGCCTGCGGCCAGCATTACAAAAAAAAGAAGTGCTATCGGGAGCAATATTTGTAATTTCTTCATTCTCATAAGTCCACGCAAAAGTACAAATTCCGTGCTAATCAATGTTGAATTTGGGGGCAAGAATGATTAATTTTGTGGCATTGTTTGCAACTTTTGCAGGCATAAAAGCATCTATAGAGTGTCCAAGGAGATAAACATAAAGCAAGATTCCAAGGATCCCTACTCAGATTTGGTGAGGGAGTGCATTGGCGGAAAGCAGCAGGCACAGGAGGAAATGTACGGGAAGTTATCTTCCAAAATGTTTCCGGTTTGCTTGCGTTATGTTGGTGAAAGAGAGCGTGCTAAGGATGTTATGCATGATGGGTTTATTACCCTTTTTGCAAAGCTGGGGGACTTTAGGGGAGATGGTTCTTTTGAAGGTTGGGCAAGGAGAATTTTTGTGACAACATGCCTCATGTATTTGAGGAAAAATGACGTCCTGAAAAATTCGGAACAGATAGACGGGGAGATTCCGGTTATTGATATAAAGCTGGACCCAAAAGAGACGGAAAGGTTGGATGCTCAGACGCTCATGAAGGTTATTGCGGAGATGCCGGCGGGGTTTAGGACTGTGTTTAACCTTTATGTGATAGAGGGATATTCTCATAAAGAGATAGCTAAGATGCTAAAGATGAGCGAGGGAGGAAGCAGGAGCCAGCTGAGCAGAGCAAGAGTGTGGTTGCAGGAGAAACTCAAAAATTTTAAGTGGAATTAATTGTGTTATAGAATTTGAAGAATTCTGACAATATATTAAACAGTGCAATGCAGGAGGAGAGAACAAACTCCATTGACCAGTTGTTTGCCGATAAGTTGAAAGACTTGGACGGAAGCAAGGAGTCTTTGGGGGATTTTGCTCTTTCAGATGAGGAGAATTCCAAGATATGGGATTCCGTGAGCCGCGGCATTTCTGCAGGAAAACCTGTCGGGAATAATAATATTGTTAAACATAACACGCTAAAGACCAGAATTATATATTGGTCAGTCGCAGCAGCTGCAGCCGCTGTTGTTGCGGGAATTTTCTTTAAGACATCAAGCCCAAATCAGTCATATATTCAAAAGCAGAACGGACCGGCAAAAGAGATTATTGCCGGCCAACAACCATTTCGGCCCGAAATCAAACCTATGAAAACGACTATGGCCCGAAATGCCCAAAATTATCTGGCATCTAAGAGTGTGCGGGAGCCTGAGGTTGAACTTCCTTATTTGACGGAGCAGCAGTATGATATTCACGTTATTGCGAATGAACCTGTTGTGAAACCTTATAAAAAAGCTGAACCTAAGACTGCTGTGCAGAAAAAGAGGACGGAATCTTTTGGGTATATGACTAATTTTGGAGCTTATGAAAATGAGGAGAGGCAGAGCAGAAGAAATATTTCTTATGCAATTTCTTCTAATATTTCCGGCGGCGGTAAATTTGACGTTTCAAATAACTTCATAAAATCCGTTGCGGCGCAGGTTGGATATGTTGCTCCTTCTTCAGCTCCTCAGATAGAGCAAGTTTCAGAGACTACGTATTCTCTTCCGTTAAATTTTGCTATCCAGGCACACTATAAAATCAATAACCTGGTTACTGTTGGTGCAGGTGTAAGTTACACTTATCTGCACAGCAAATACGACGGGCTTATTAACAAGAAAGCTTATAAGATTAGACAGGGTATCCATTACATTGGCATTCCTGTTAATGCTTACTTTAACATATTGCAGTCTAAGTCATTTTCTTTCTATGGCAATGCGGGTGCAAGCATAGAGAAGGGAGTTAAAGTTCATTATGAGATGACGACTTATGACGGCTCCACAAGGAATGCAAATTCTCATGTTAAAGGAGTTCAGTTCTCAACTAACGCAGGTATTGGACTAGAGTATAAATTTAATAACAGCAAGATGGGTATCTATGTGGAACCTAACTTGGTATATTACTTTGACTCTAAGATTCCCGCAAGCATAAGAACAGACCAGCCGCTGCAAATAGAGGCTGAGGTTGGAGTAAGATTCCACATCAAATAATTGAGGATGTTGTAATAATTAAAAAGCCGCGGATTTCTGCGGCTTTTATTTTGTCTTGTTTGCTTTGAGCTGGCGCGCGAGATTGTTTGCAAATACAAAATCATTAAGCTCTTTGCAGTCAGAATCCATAATCTCTTTGCAGTTTCCCTGCCACAGCATTTTGCCTGTGTGAATGAAACCGATGTGATCTCCGATTTCCATTACGGAGTTCATATCGTGAGTGTTAACAACGGTTGTGATTTTGTACTCTCTTGTAATTTCCTGAATCAGACGGTCTATAACAATTGCAGTTGTGGGGTCCAGTCCTGAATTAGGCTCATCGCAGAAAAGATATTTTGGATTCAGCGCTATTGCTCTTGCTATGCCAACTCTCTTCTGCATTCCGCCGCTAAGCTGAGATGGATATAACTTATTGGCATTCACAAGATTTACCCTTTTAAGACAGAAATTGGCTCTCTCTAATTTTTCCTCATAGCTCCAATCCGTGAAAAAATCCATCGGGAACATTACATTTTCCTCCACGGTATCAAAATCAAAAAGCGCGCTCTCCTGGAACAACATTCCCATCTCCTTATGAAAGGACTTCTTTGCCTGAGCATTCATGCCGATAAATTCATTGGTATCATACCAAATCTCCCCCTTCTCCGGTTCATAAAGCCCCACAAGACTCTTAAGCAGAACGGTTTTGCCGCTGCCGCTTGCTCCGATAATCAAAGAGCACTCGCCCGGTTCAAAACGGATATTAATATCGTCCAGAACCTGCCTCCCGTTAAACTCCTTATATAAGTGCTTTACTTCAATCATTTTTTAAACAATGACAGCGTCATATTTTTTACATAAATAACTTGGTAATCATAAGGTCAAAAATCAGTATCAATGTGCTGCTTACGACAATTGCTTTGGTGCTGGAGCGTCCTACGCCAAGCGAGCCGCCTTTTGCATTGTAGCCGTAATATGAACATATAGAAGTGATTATAAAGCAGAATACTGCCATTTTAACCATGCTGTAATATATATACCAAGGTTTAAAAGCAAATTGCAATCCATCCCGATACTGTGCCAGCGTTATGATTCCGGTAAATGAGATAATCACCGCGCCTCCAATTAGTCCAAGCACAAAGCTGAGAAGCATTATAAACGGGCTGAAAACTGTTGAGGATGAAATCTTCGGAAGGATAAGATAGTTTGCGGAATTGACGCCCATAATTTCCATAGCATCAATTTGTTCCGTGATTCGCATGCTTCCAATTTCAGATGAGATGTTTGAGCCTATTTTTCCGGCAAGAATTAGCGCTACCATAGTGGAACAAAACTCCAGCACCAAACTCTCTCTTGCCATTACGCCAACATACATTTTAGGAATAAAAGGACTCTCCATATTGTTTGCAGATTGCAAAACAATAACGGCGCCGATAAAAACTGAAATGATGCTAACTATTGGTATAGAGCCTATTATGAGCTTATCAGATTCAAGCCAGAATTGCTTCCAAAAAATCTTCCACTTCTCCGGCTTGCGAAAAACACGCAGCATCAAGTTATAGTATTCTCCTATTGTCTGAAAAAGCGTCTTCATAATTTACACCCTAACGGCGCCGCTAATTTACTCATTTTTAAAATAAAATTGCTATTTTCGCGTAGTCTAAAACTAAACAAGTCGTGAGGATATTGTATAACATCGGGCTGAACATAATGCCCTTTTTTGTCGCGATAGGTTCTTTGTTCAGCAGAAAAACAAGATTGTTTTATAGGGGGAGGAGGGGACTGATTAAGAGGGTCTCAGAGGAAGTAAAACAGGGAAATCCTATAATTTGGTTTCATTGCTCTTCAGTTGGAGAATTTGAGCAGGCGCGTCCGATAATTGAGTGGTATAAGAAAAATAAGCCGCAAAAGAGAATACTTGTAACTTTTTATTCTCCAAGTGGTTATGAACTCAGGAAAAATTATAATCTTGCAGATTGGGTCTATTATCTTCCGATTGATACTCCGTCAAATGCCCGTGCTTTTGTTGCTGCGGTAAAACCGGAAAAGGTGATATTTATTAAGTATGATTTGTGGTATAATTTCTTGCGTTGCATACGTAAGAGCGGTGCTGAGTTATACCTCGTTTCCGCCATTTTCCGTCCTTTCCAGCCATTTTTTAAGTGGTACGGCAACTTTTTCTGCAATATGCTTAAAGAATTCACAAAAATTTTTGTTCAGGATGAGGAATCCAAAATGAATCTTAAGCGGATTGGAATCTCCGGGAATGTTTTTGTTAGCGGAGATACCCGTTTTGACAGGGTGCATGAAATTACAATGAAGAGCAAACAATTCCCTTCAATTGAAGAGTTTGTAAAGGATGGCTTTAGCGTTGTGGCCGGAAGCACGTGGTTGCCTGATGAACAGATGATTGCGAGCGTGATGAAAAATTTTTCCAAAGTGAAACTTGTAATAGCGCCTCATGAAATTACAAAAGAGAGAATAGATAAAGTTGCTGAAATTTTTAATCAATACGGAGTAGTGAAATTTTCTGAACTTGTGGAGGGGACGGCAGATAATAATGGAGGTGCGACGGTTTCTTTAAAGACGCAAGGAAAGAGAGTGCTTATTATTGATTGCCTTGGAATTCTCTCATCTCTATATAGATATGCGGAATTTGCTTATATAGGCGGAGGTTTTGGAGCTGGAATTCATAATATTCTGGAGGCGGCAACTTACGGATGTCCCGTTGTGTTCGGCCCTAATCATAAAAAATTCCAGGAGGCTATAGATCTTCTTAAACTTGACGGCGCAACTTGTGTTACGGATTCCAACGAGTTTTATGAAATCTTGGATAATTGTGTTAAAGACAATGAATTGCGCACGTGGAAGGGAAACGTTTGCAAAACTTATGTGGTAGGGCATATTGGCGCAACTGAAAAAATTGTGAGCAAAATAGAGGGTTAGTAAATACCTGTCGTGATGAAAAATATTCTAAAAAATTTTTTAGCCGTTGCAATAACGGCAGCGCTTTTTGTTTTTTCAGCAAATGTTGCTGCGGCGCAGGATGATGAGAATGATGCCAATGTTTCCGTCAGCTCTTCTTGGTGGAGATATGATGCTGATATTCAGCCAGGTGCATGTTCAGTAGGCGACTATATTCCGCTGCTTAGAGGGAAGAAGGTATGCTTGCTTTCTAATCAGACGGGAATGATTAATGAGAAGACGCATGTTGTGGATACGCTTGTTTCTTTGGGAATTAAGGTGGTTTGTCTGATGTCTCCTGAGCATGGATTCAGAGGGCAGGCAGATGCGGGGGAGCAGGTTGGGAATTCCGTTGATGCTAAAACAGGTATTCCTATCCGTTCTCTTTATGGGAAATCTGATCTCACCACTGACCAGCTGATGTCCGGCTTTGATGTGGTAGTATTTGATTTGCAGGATGTTGGAACACGTTTTTATACATACTATGTTACCATGATTAACATGATGGCAAAGTGTGCAAAATATGATAAAGAGTTTATTATTCTGGATAGACCAAATCCGCTGGGCTTTTATGTTGACGGTCCAATTCTGGATATGAAATATAAATCCGGAGTGGGAGGTCTGCCAATCCCTGTTGTATATGGAATGACGTTGGGCGAGCTGGCAAATATGGCAAATGAAAAAGGATGGCTGGAGGGAGGAGTTCATTGCAGCCTGGCTGTTGTCAAATGCAAAAATTACACTCATGCAAAACACTATAAGCTTCCTGTTAAACCTTCACCTAACTTGCCTAATATGAGGGCGGTATACCTGTATCCATCTTTGTGTTATTTTGAGGCTACAAAGGTAAGTCTTGGCAGGGGAACGGATTTTCCGTTTCAGGTTTATGGCAGTCCGGAAATGAAGGGATTTAGTTTTTCATTTACTCCGCGCAGCGTGCCGGGTGCAAAAAATCCTCCTCTTCTGGATAAAGAGTGTTTTGGAGAGGACTTAAGATTATATCCTCTTACACAAGAGGTTAACAATAGGGGAATTGACTTGACCTATTTAATTAATGCATACAATGCAAGCGGCAAGGGAGATGAATTTTTCTCCGGCTGGTTTGAGAAGCTAATAGGGCAAAGATACGTTAGGGAAATGATAGAGGAGGGGAAATCCGCCGATGAGATAAAGCAGCGCTGGAGCGCTGATGATGAGCAGTTTATCAAAGAGAGGAGACCTTATCTGTTATACCCGGAAAAGTAGGCTGATTGTCGTTTTCTATTTGTAATCCTGCAATATTTCTTGGATGAGTTTTCCAAGTTCTCCGTTTTTCAAATTTTCTACGTTAGCAAGGTAATATTTGAAACCGTTTTTTCTATCGCATTTTATCTTAACGCCAAAATCCTCCTCAATAGCGTCCTTGTGATTATGAAAAGTTCTCAAAGGTAATTTCTCTTTGAATTTTTCCTCGTACATTTTATTCAGTTCAGAATAGGAAATTTTTTTGGCATGGTATATTGCGCCAAGCATCCAGACACATTTTGAAAATAAACTGGTAACCATATTCTTAAGTTTAAAAATCTGCACAAATGTACAAAAGACTTGTGCCAAATCGTGACACTATTTAGTCCAAATGAGACTGATGGTTTTTATTCTACATGAATCTTTTGTATCAATTTGCTTTGAATTTACGATTGTTCATTTTTCACGCATTGGAGCAAAAAAGTAAATGGTGCTGTTTTTATCAATTGGATCTGTTTTGATAGTGCTGCTCAATATATTGCGGCGTGTAAAATAATTTTGAGGAAGTATTATGTTGTGTAAAGTTTTTTGCGCCAGCGGGAGCGGACTGGAAGCGGTGACGGTAACAGTTGAGGTTGAGGTGACTGATGGAATTCAATTTTTTCTTGTTGGTCTTCCCGATAGTGCCGTTAAGGAGAGCCAGCAGAGAATCGGCAGTGCGTTAAGTCATTACGGCTTTCGCATACCCGGAAAAAAGATTGTTATCAACATGGCGCCCGCCAATATCCATAAGACGGGTTCTGCATTTGATGCTGCCATTGCAATTGGAATCATCTGTGCATCAGGGCAATTGGATGTTGATTGTCTTAGCGATTTTTTCATAATGGGGGAGCTTGCTCTTGATGGAACTTTGCGTCCTGTGCAAGGGGCGCTGCCAATAATAATTCATGCGGCTCAGCAAGGTTTTAAGGGTTGTATACTCCCGACAGCTTCTGCAATGGAGGGGGCGGAAATTGACGGCATAACCGTTTTTGGAGCGGAGAATATCGGGGATATAATTGAGATTCTTAAATCTCCGGAAACTGCTGCAGATAAGGTTGTTAAAATATTGGAGGATGGAGATTATCCGTCGGGAGAAATAAAAAAATTTGATTATGATTTTGCTGATGTCAAGGGACAGGACACTGCAAAAAAAGGATTGGAAATCGCCGCGGCCGGCGGACATAATGTGCTGATGGTGGGGAGCCCCGGCTGCGGAAAAACTTTTATGGCAAAGTGCATTCCGTCCATCCTTCCGCCTATGGAAAAAGAGGAGGCGATAGAGACCAGCAAGATATATTCTATTGCAGGTCAGTTTGATGCGACAAACGGGCTTATGCGTACAAGACCGTTCCGCGCACCTCATCATACTATAACAGTCCCCGCGCTTGTTGGAGGGGGAGCCAGCGGAATGCCGGGAGAAATCTCGCTTGCTCACAACGGAGTTTTGTTTGCAGATGAGTTTGCGGAGTTTGGCAGGCAATCAATTGATGTGCTGAGGCAGCCGCTGGAAGATGGTGTTATTCAGGTGAGCAGAGTGAAGACGAAGTATGTTTACCCTGCGCGTTTTATGTTTGTTGCAGCAATGAATCCTTGCCCTTGCGGTTTTATTTATGATGATCCGGGGAAGTGCACATGTTCTTCCTCCGCAATAATGCGCTACCGCGGAAGGGTATCGGGCCCCGTTTATGATAGGATTGATATTCACTTGAATGTCAAGCAGGTAAAGCCTGGAGAAATTATAGGGAGCGCGCAGGCGGAACCAAGTGAAAAAATTGCCGCGCGTGTTTTGGCTGCAAGGGAGATGCAATTTGAACGGTATAAAAATGAGAAGTTTTTTACCAACTCGCAGATTCCTCCTTCTAAGCTGAATTACTACTGCGGATTAAGCCAGAAGGAGCAGATTTACTTGAGGAATATCATTCAGAAATTAAAAATTTCAGCAAGAGGGTACAGCCGCATCTTAAAGATAGCAAGGACAATAGCTGACCTGTCGGGAGAAAGAAATATTTCCATAGAGCACATAGCCGCTGCCATCCAGTTCCGCTGCAATGACCGGCTAGAATAGGCAGCCCTACACTTTCCGCTCCCACTGCCCAAGCTCCAGGTCCTTGAGCTCACCGTTTTCAATTTTGAATCTGAGGGCGGTACGCACTGTGTGAAAGCCCATTACGCCTGCAGCACCGGGATTAAGAACCATCATGTTCCTCTTTTTGTCGTTCATTACACGCAAGATATGCGAGTGTCCGCAGACAAAAATATCGGGCTTTATTTCTTCTATTAATTTGAAAGCATTGTAATCATATCTCCCGGGAAATCCGCCAATGTGCGTCATCAAAATTTTCTTGCCGCCGGCATTAAAAGATTGATACAGCGGCACTTTTTCTCTCACGTCCCAATCATCGCAATTCCCGTAAACGCCTATCAATGGCTTAAATGCAGCAATCTCATCCAGCGTGCGCTCATTGCCAAAATCTCCAGCGTGCCAAATCTGTTCTACAGGTTCCAGGAACTTGCAAAGCTCATTGTCAAACAATCCGTGAGTATCTGATATTAATCCTATGTACATAGACTTTTCCTGAGAGATTACTTTTTGATAATTGTAATGTTTCCTCAGAGATTATTTTCTGATAACGGTAACCTCTCCCTTGAGACCGACCTTGATAATCTGTGATGCTTGATGGGTAGAATTTTCTTCCATGGATTTGTCAACAATCAAGTCCACGGAATTTTTAATCTCTTCCGGAATTTCTTTGAAAGATTGCGGAGCCGGTTCTCCGGAAATATTTGCAGAGGTAGAAACTATAGGCCTGTGCAGTCTGAAAATAAGCTGTTTGCAAAATTCATTGTTTGGTATTCTTATCCCGACAGTTCCGTCTTCCGCTACCACGTTTTTTGCAAGTCCCATGGCGCCGGGGTAAATAATAGTCATTGGAGCATCATTCACTTCCAGCAGCTCAATTGCAACTTGCGGAATCTCTTTGATGTAGCGGCCAATCATATCCATGTCATTAACAAGGGTAACCAAACTCTTGCTCTCCGCCCGTTTCTTAATTTCAAAAATCTTTGCAACTGCCTCTGCATTAGTGGCATCGCAACCCAGGCCCCAGATAGTATCTGTAGGATAAAGAATGGTGCCTCCCTTTTTTAATACATCAACCGCCAGTTTAATTTGCTTGTCCATTGCGGGACTGCATTTGTATGAATATTGCTCTTTCATGATTTTGAAAAATAAACTTCAGTTACTGCTGCCAGCGCCGCAGTCTCAACTCTTAAACGTGCTGTCCCCAAGGTAATTGCAGAGAATCCGGCATCTGCGGCCAGCTCAATTTCTTTCTTTGAAAAATCTCCCTCCGGTCCAATCATTATTGTAATTTTAGGTTTGCCGCAACTCTTATCGTCTGAATTGCCTGCATTGGCATTGCCTGACATTGCATTGCCTAAGCAATCTCCATTGTTAAGTGCGCTGCGTAAAGAAATCTTCTCCGCCTCTTCACAATGTGCTATAAGCTTAATTGCATCTGAACCTTTCTGTGTTTTCAGAAAATCTGCAACACTCATTTCATCCTCAATAACAGGTAAATACGCTTTTAAAGATTGTTTGGTTGCGGAGAGTGCAATAGCTTCCAGCCGCTCTTTTTTTATGCGGGTTCTTATAGAATGTTCGGAGATAAGCGGAACCAGTTTATCAATTCCAAACTCGGTAGCCTTCTCCAAAAACCACTCATACCTCTCAATGTTTTTTGTGGGGCAGACAGCCATCGTGAGTGAATAATTTCTTTTCCCTATCCCGACAGATTTTTCTGCTATTTCACACTCGGCTTCTTTCCCCGCGCTCAGCAATTTGCACCTGTAAAGCCCTCCCTCTCCGTCAATTACATAAACAGTATCTCCAGGCTTGTTTCTCAGCACTTTAACGCAATGTCTTGTCTCGTCTTCCGGCAAAATAATCTTGCTGCCGGTTATGTTCTTGGAGTAAAACAGTTCCATATCACAAATGTACCATAAAATTCACTACTTTTGCACTAGTCGGTTGCACAGCTCCGTCTCGCCTTATCCATCCTCGCCTCCCCTAATTTTGCTAAAGCAAAAGGGATCGGCTGCGGCTGAGCCGGCTGCGGCGGACTGTTGCAAACCGACTAGAAGTCAGTATTTTGCATTATATGGAACAGGTAAAAACACAACGTTACATTGCACTGGATGTCCTTAGGGGCATGACAGTAGCCGGAATGATAACCGTAAACAACCCCGGGAGCTGGGCGCATGTATTTCCTCCGTTAAGGCACGCATTATGGGCGGGCTGCACACCAACAGATTTGGTGTTTCCGTTTTTCCTGTTTGTGGTAGGAGCCGCGATGGCCTTCTCATTTGCCAAATACAATGAGAGCCTGTCGGGAAAAAGCGTAAGAAAACTTATAAAAAGAGGATTGCTGATAATACTTGTAGGTCTGGCACTTAATGCATTCCCGTTCTATCCGTTGAATCCAAATCCGGTTCTGAACTGTCATGAAAATTATATGAATTATCTGCAGCACATCAGATTATTTGGAGTGCTGATAAGAATCGGATTCTGCTATATGGTTGGCGGACTGCTGGCGTTGTGGCTTAAAGAACCAAAGAAAATAATACCGACAATGGCTTTGCTTATTGCGGCTGAATGGATAATTCTTGCAATCACCGGAGATGCTTCATCTCCAATGGTTAATGGAGCAAAAGGAATATTTTCAGCTGCCGGCCAGGGTTCCGGAATGATTGATATTAAAGTAGTTGGAGAGAGCCATGTGTATCACGGAGAAGGATTCCCGTTTGACCCCGAGGGTTTGCTTGGAATCTTAACCGGTTCATGCACAGTTCTTTTAGGCTTTATGATTGGCAACCTTGTAAGGAAGGCGCAGGATAAAATAAAGGTAGTAACGCAGTTATACACTATCGGCCTGATTTGCCTTGCTCTGGGTTTAATCATCAGCATTTGGGAGCCAATTATAAAGGCTTTATGGACAGGCTCTTATGTCCTTTATGCAGGAGGCTGGGCAATTATTATGCTGGCGTTCTTTATCTACTTCATAGATGTTAAAGGAAAAGTAAAGGCGTTCACTCCGTTTAGAGCATTGGGAATGAATCCGTTATTTGCATTTGTAATGGCGGCGTTCTTTGTAAAGATTCTTGGAATGATGATTCATTGGACGTCAGTTACAACTTTAACAAGCGGAGCTGTTGGCCCAAGGAATTTTTCAGTACTGTCATGGTTCTATCAATATGTATGTGTGGGACTTATAGGTAAGAGCAATAATATCTCTTCTTTGCTGTTTGCCCTTTGCTACGTAGCGGTATTTACCGCAATGGCTTATTGGTTGTATAAGAAGCACATAGTAATCAAGTTATAATGATTAAGCCGTTTAACTATAAAGGAAAGATTTTAAACGCCGTACAGTGGAATGGAGTTAATATGCAGGAAGTCAGCGATTTTGCAGGCGACAAGCTGATGCACCCTCATCTTTGCATGGGCTTTGTGTATTTGTATATTCTTACTCCCGACGGGATTTGCCAGGTGAATGAGGAGGATTATATAGGCAAAGATAAAGAGGGCAATTGCTATGCAATTCCGCAAAACGAGTTTGAAAAATAATCTGTCGGGACAGAAAAATTATGGCTGACATTAAGAAAATAATTGAGATTAAGACTCTTGCAGACATAGACAGAGCTGCGGAAGAGTTTATAAAGTTTATATCAGAATCAGATTTGCAAAGCAATATTTTTGCTTTTTACGGCTCAATGGGGGCGGGGAAGACCACGTTTATCAAGGCAATTTGCAGAGCGCTTGGTGTCAAGGATAATGTGAATAGTCCAACTTTTACAATCATAAATGAGTATGCTTCCGCAAAAGGCTTCCCGATATATCATTTTGATTTTTACAGGATTAACAAGCTGCAAGAGGCTTATGATGTTGGAGTGGAGGAGTATTTTGCCGGCAACGGATTGTGTCTAATTGAGTGGCCGGAGAAAATAGAATCAATTCTGCCGGAGGGTCATATTTCCGTAAACATAAATGTCAATCCCGATTTGAGCAGGACGGTGAGCATTAAATAATCAGCTCTGCTACAACAGGGAAATGGTCTGACATAGAGGATTTTATAGTAGTATGGCTTATGCTTTCAAAATCGGCCGGAAACAAAACATAGTCTATTCTCAGCAGCGGCCACAAGTAAGAAAATGTTGCGGCAAACCCTTTTCCGGATTCTCTAAAACTGTCTTTTCTATCTTTTGACAACATGTGATATGCGTATGACATCGGCGTGTCATTGAAATCTCCGCAAATAATTGCAGGATAGGGACTTCTCTTGATGTGTCCAGCTATGATGTTTACCTGGTTCGACCTGCGTATTACCGTGCCTTTTACTTTTGCGTGGACATTTATAAGATCGCTGGTGAACTCTTCCTGGTTACTTCTGCGTTCATGTCCCAGACGCTGAACAAGAGAGGTAAATGAGACGTTATAGGATTCCAGATGATTATCATAAATTCTTATCATCTTGCCGTAATGGTCTATGTCTGCGTAAATTGCAAGATTGGTGCTGTGATGGAAACTTATGCGGCCTCCGTCATTTATTTTAAACTTGCTTAAAATAATGTTTCCAAAAAAATGTCCGTTCTTAACTTTGAACAAATGGTAAACGCGATATTTATAATCCGGGAAAACTTCTCTGACCTGATCTTTATTCTCTAAAAAAGCCTCCTGCAGGCAGACAATATCAGGGTTGTTGCGCTTCACCTGCCTTTCAATCATTTTGATGACAAAAGTCCTGCTGTGAGCCTGTCTTGAGGATGAGAACATTCCTGTATTGTACGTCTCAATCTTCAGCTTAATTCCCTCTCTCTGAATCTCTTTGTTGTTTGCGATTTTAAAAAAAGATTCTGCATACAAAAGTGAGGGAAGCAAAACCACAATCGGAATCCACGCGCTCTTGCTTCTCCATATCAGCGCAATTAGCAGAAGAATAAAATTAATTATCAGGATTGGGATAAAATAAAGTCCAAAAAACAGAGGCACCGCAAATTTTGACGGATTAACGTAAACGGCTATGTATGAGAGAGCCATGCAGGCTGCTGCAATAATCAAAATAAGCCTGTATGAAACTCCAAAGAACAAAGGAGTTTTCCTTTTCCTCTCCTTTCTATCTGAATAATAAGCCGGTATCATTCTTTTTTATATCTGTCGCGACAGATATTAATAGTACATTTTTCCTTTTTTCTTCCAATAAACTATCATAAAATAGCCAAACAACATTCCTCCCAGGTGGGCAAAGTGAGCAACATTTCCTCCCATTCCGGTAACTCCGGTTATTAATTCTATTGCGCCGAATATCATTACAAACCATTTGGCTTTTAGAGCAATAGGGATAGGGAAGATTAACTGCAGCTGATTGTTTGGGAATAACATTCCGTATGCCAGCAGCAGTCCGTATATAGCTCCGGATGCTCCTACGGTTGGTACATTAAGACTTTGGAAATATGGCACAAGGGCATTTGCTTTTGCATAAACCGCAGGGCTCATGCTCCTTAAAATTTCCGGATTCTGAAGAGCCTCAAATGCTTGGCTTACACTATTAAAGCCAATTGCGTGCATTGCCTGTGCAGCAGATGCATATCCTAAAGTGTGAAGAATATGCTGGCTTTGCAGAAACAAAACTCCGCTGTGGCAAAGCGCCGCTCCCAAACCCGTTACAAGATAAAACAGCATGAATTTTTTACCGCCCCACACGTTCTCCAATATGCAGCCAAAGAAAAACAAAGTGTACATATTAAAGAAAATATGCCAGAAGCCGCCATGCATGAACATGTGCGTAATTAGCTGATACGGACGGAAATAGGGGCTTTGAAAATGGAACAGGGATAACTTCTCGTACATTGGATTGCCAATGATGAGCGTTGCAATAAACATAATAACGTTTATGATTATCAGATTTTTTACAACCGGCGGAATTCTGCTCCACCATCCTCCTGAATTGCTATAATAACTCATAATAATTTCTTTTTTAATTCATCTGCGGTGACAGTTGTCATGCAATAACCTCCTAGCGGATAAATTGCAGGGTCTTTACATGCTAACAGCTCATTAACCAGAGCATTAGCCTCCATGTCAGTCATTGCGGATTTCAAAGAAAAATTAGAATGCCTTATGGCATCAAGCGCTATTTTCTCTCTGAATTTAATATCAAATCTATCATTTTGCCCATCTCCGTTTTCAGCCTGATTTTCTTCATCCTCCAGCTCCTCCGCAAGATTGGCAATAAAATCTTCTATGTTAATTTTTTCCCCGTTGAAGTCAGAAGGAGTGCCGTAAACAAGAATACAATCCTTCCCAAATTCTCTTATATCAAACCCTAAAGATTTTAATCTTTCTGTGTTACTCATTAATACAGAGAAAGATGCATGGTCCATATCAACCGTTTTAGGGAACAGTTCCTCTTGTATGGCGGGTTTGGCGTGTACTAGAGAACTCAGATATTTCTCATATGCAATTTTACCGTATGCTCTTTGTATATCAATGAGCAGCAAGCCATTGTCCGATGCCGTCACAAGAAAATCTCCCTTGATTTGAAGAAACTTTTTTTCTCCTCCCTCGCCAACAATTTGTTCTCCCTGCATGACGCCAATAGTTCCCGGGACACCTGACTCTTTTTTGCCGGAGGCGGAACTCTCTGTGTCAAAGGGATTAAACAAAGGGTCATAGTTTTCAGCGGCGCGTGAAATCCTCCTGTTCTGAATTTTTCTCTCTCCTCTTTGGACATTGTGAACCCGTCCTTTGTGGATATCTCCTGCGGAACCCCTTCATTATCAAAATCTATCGTGGGAGCAAAAGCATTTTTCCCAATAGCCTCTTTTACTGAAGCCTCTAAAATTTCAAATATAACCCGCTCATTTTCAAACTTGATTTCAGTCTTGGACGGATGGATATTTACATCCAGTTCCCCCGGCTCAACCTCAAAGAAAACAAAAAATGAAGGAGTGTCCCCATCGGGAATAAGATTAGAATATCCCTGCAGCAAAGCCTTGCGCAAAAACGCATTGCGGAAAAATCTTCCGTTTGCAAAGAAGTACTGGTTTGTCTGTGTTTTCTTTGCAGATTCCGGATTCCCAACATAGCCGCTGATTTTCACCACTCTTGTATCAATCTTTAAATCAATTAATTGCTTAACCGCAGAAAGCCCGCTGATTTGCGCAATCCTTTGTTTTAAATTCTTGACTGGAGTAAGGTGCATTGCCTCTCTGGAATTGCTAATAAGTTTAAATTCAAGGTCCAGCCTTGTAAGGGCAACTCTTATAAATTCCGAGATTATTTGCTTGTATTCTGAATTATCTGATTTTAAGAACTTTCTGCGGGCAGGAATATTGTAAAAAATATTTCTTACTGCAATATTGCAACCTTCAGGACAAGAAACTTTCTCTGTTTTGTCTAAAGTGGAGGCAGCAATATGTACCTCTGTACCAATATCTTCCCCTCTTTTCCTGGTCTTAAGAGTTACATCTGCGCAGGCAGCTATAGACGCAAGCGCCTCTCCCCTAAAGCCAAACGTTGTAATGTGTTCCAGATCCTCCGCTGTATCAATTTTGGAAGTTGCATGACTCAAAAAACAAATCTTAGACTCCTCTTCCGTCATGCCGCAGCCATCATCAATCACCTGGATAAGGGTCCTTCCGCAATCATTGATAACCAGCATAATAGACTGTGCGCCGGCATCCGCGGAATTTTCCAGCAGCTCCTTCACAACAGATGCAGGTCGCTGAATCACTTCTCCTGCGGCAATAAGATTATATATGTAGTCTGGTAGAACCTTAAGCATTTGATTATTTGTACAATGCTATAAGTTTAGCAAAAACCTGTCCAAAATAAAGAAGCGCCACCATTATCGCAATTAACAGAAGATAAACAACATACCTTCTTGCACGGGTATATCCGTTGCTTGAACCCTCGCTTTTGCGTGAGGTAAATTTCATTTGTCTGAAACCACCGTGGATAATTTGGCCCGGAACATATTTTCCTTTATCCTGGCTCTCCGCGCTTTTCCTTGCTTCATCCATTGCTTCTGTCTTTGGATCATAGTATAGGGGTTTGTAATCAAAAACCCTATGTGCCGGCATGTGAAAAAATTTAAGTCCCATAATGATTATCTGTTTCACGCAAAGATAGAATAAAAAGCGTAAATTTACAGCCTGCTACATAACTCTGACAATTATGGAAATACGTATTGGCAACGGATATGATGTCCATCTGCTGGCTCCCGGGCTGCCGCTGGTTCTTGGCGGCGTAAAAATTGAACACACAAAAGGTTGTATTGCACATTCTGACGGGGATGTGATAATTCATGCCCTTTGCGACGCTCTTTTAGGAGCCCTTGCGCTTGGGGATATTGGCCAGCATTTCCCCGATACCTCGGATGAATTTAAGGGTATTGACAGCAAAATTTTGCTGGAGCGCACATACAAAATGATAACAGAACGTGGCTATCACCTTGTAAATGCGGATGTTACACTTCTTTTGCAGAAGCCTAAAATTGCCCCTTACGTGGTTAAGATGCGTAAAACTCTTGCAAATGTTCTTGATGTAGCTCCCGACAGAGTATCAATAAAGGCTACTACCACAGAAGGTGCCGGCTACATCGGCCGGGAAGAGGGTACCGCCGCGTATGCTGTAGTGATAATCTCTCGCACAAGCTAATGCCTTGTGGTTAAGCGCACTCCGTGCCAGGACTCGCGGTCTTACCGCTCGTCTTATAGATTTTTATATGTAAAATCTTGAAGTAATGATAATAAGGCCGCAGGCCCGCGCGGAGCGCGTGTATCTCCGCGGCGGTAGCCGCGTAAACCACAGAATTTTGCGCCGCTTTGTGGCGCAAAATATGAGTACGTAATTTTATTTTGCGAGCAAAATAAAATTATGTACTTTTGTGCCCGCCTTTGAGGAAACGTTCTTCAAAAGCGCATATCAAACTGAGATATGGTGTAATTGGCAGCACAGGAGATTCTGGCTCTCCCGGTTCGGGTTCAAATCCTGATATCTCAACAAATCTTGTAAAATACAAGGGGCGCGGTAGCTCAGCTGGTTAGAGCGCATGATTCATAATCATGAGGTCTCCAGTTCAATCCTGGATCGCGCTACTGAATAAAAAAGGGTGACCGTTTGGCCACCCTTTTTATTTATGGGATATTGGTTGTGCCACAACTTTGCAAAAAAGATTGATTTACAAATGTTTGCAAAATGTCGCTCAGAAGGGTCTGGATTTGGGTTTTTGTTAATTGATTGATGGTGTGCGTGTTAACGCATCGTTAAAATCAAAAATCGGAAAAATCAAATCGCTTAACTTTATGTGAATCAACATATTGTCAAAAACCCAAATCTAAGTGCCTCCTACGCGGTTTTTAAAATAGCCTCTAGATGTGTCTGTATAGAAGGTTGTTCCAGAAAAAAGAAAGTTTACTTAAATTTGATTCACGATAGTTCCAAAAACGTTGGACATGACCCATAAATAAACTGTCGGGATAAAAAAACATGCTGCCGTTATGAAAAAGATAATAGTTGTACTGGGTATGATGTTATTGTGCGGATTAAGCGCAAATGCGCAGAGCTCCTTGTCTTATAAGGATTCTGCATCTGTTTATGAAGGGACATGGAGATATGAGAATCCGACAACGCATGAGGTATTTACCATTCAATTAAAAAGAGTGATTGGAAGCAATGGCCCCAGCGGGATAATTATTTATGGCAGTTATTGTTACACTAAAAATTCCAATGTGATTTTGGATGCATTGGATAAAATGAAAGGGAAGTGTTATAATCAGTTAGAATGGCAGCAATTGGGGTGGCGGGAAAGAATGTCTTTTCCAATTCATATGTATGGAGGGCATGCGAGATGTATTGGCTTGGATTTTGACGATCTAACTTATAAAAAGTTTGAGAGTGGCGGATATGTTCAACTGCTCTCCACAAAGGCCGGAGATGAGAAACTTTTATGGTATCCGCAGAATGGAGAGGGCGTAAGGACTTATATCGTAGGCGAACCGGAAGAGCCGGATGGATTTTCTGTTCCGGTGAACGTGGTGATGACCAAGGTGCATTAGATACGCGTGTAAGGTTTTGCAAGGTTGTGGCACAACATTGCAAAACCTATCCACAGAGCGCAGGAGGCCGATTTTGGCACCCCCTCCAGAGGGGCCTGCTGAGCAATGCGCTTTTGCATGCTCACTTTGTTCGCATGCAGAGCAATGCGCTACAAGGCAGCGCATTGCATCGTGGTCTACGCGGCTACCGCCGCGGAAAGGCACGCTCCCTACGGTCGCGGGCCTTCTGCCTTGGGAACATCTGGTCGCGGCTGTGCCGCTCGTCTTATAGGTTTTAACATGTAGGGTTTTGGAGTAATGAGAATAGAACGTGTTGTCCGGACAAAAAAAGGGTGACCGTTTGGCCACCCTTTTTTTATGCTATTTCAAATTCCGTTATTAGTTGGAACTTGTAGTCTTATACCAATCTTTATGGACTGAATTATCTTTTGCCCAAGCAGAGAAGTAAGGGAACAGCAAGCTGATTTGCTTAGTCTCGCTGTAGCTGACATCCAGAAGCTTAGCCATATCTGTTGTTGTTGCATTTTCCAAATAGAATGCAAATGGATAGTAGCCGCCTGAATTCAAAACGTAATATATTCCGCTTCCCGGAACGGAGCAATCTTGTTGTGTTCCAAAGTAAGAGTAATCCATTAAGCTTGTAGGCGCGTTCATTGGAGTATGAAGTTCCCATCTCTTGCTTGCATCATTAGCGCTTGCTCTGTAGATAAATGCATTAATTGAACTCTCGTCACTTACAGTCTTTGTAGATCCGCTGCCATAATTAACTGTTACAACGTAAGTTGTAGATGCGGCTGAACCAATGCTGCTTGCAACATCATCTGTAAGAAGAACAACCTTTCCGCTCTCCTCTGTGTTTGCAGTAACAGCGGCGCCATCCTTTGTAACTGAAATAGTTGCACCGGAAGGAACAGTATTAAACATAAAGCCTATGCCGTTCTTAAGAGTTGTTTTGCTGTTAGGATAAAGTGTGAAAGAGAACTGCTCCTTAGTGATTTTATCTGAGTAGTTAAATGTCTTTGTATAAACATATTCAGACATTACGTCATTCATATCAAAGTCTCCTGTCTTAGGCCACAAATCCTCAAATGCGTAGAACCCGTATCTGCTCATAGTCGCAATAGTACCTGAACCATTAACTGTTGGGACATTAGTAATTGCAGGATTAGAAGTAAGTGCAAATACAACGTCTTCAAAGTTCTCATCATCATTTCTATCCTCAAATCCCATGATTATATCATTAGGATATGATTCATCTCTGAAGTATGCAGTATGTGTAGTAAGCGTTGTGCTCCAGCCTGTTCCCGCGGTTGCAGGGGTTGAACATGCGTAAAATACTTTCTGGCTGTGTGTGTCATAATAATCTGCAAATCCGTTGAAATACAGATTCCACATATTATTAGCCAGCACAAAACCAATTCTCAAACCCTTTGGAAATTTGGTAGTTGGAGCGGAAGTTCCGTCCAGGCCAAAATATTTCAGCTGAACTTTATCACCAATTTTAAGAGCCTTAGGGTATGCCTCATAACCAGACAGACTCCATTCAACCTGGCTGTTAGGGAAAATTGTATAGACTCTGCAATCCTTTATGCTTGCTGGTTGCTTACCATCTTCATAATAGTAATAGCCAACAGGGTTGTTCCAGCAAGTCTGACCCATGATAACCATTAATGTTAGCTCTGTGTTATCCTCTCCGGTAAGCAAATCTTCCTGGGTACGGTAAATATTTGATAATTTGGAGTTTATGCTAAATACGCTATTTGCAATCTTTTTTAATTTCTTCTGAGTTGTAGTTGATACCAAAGAAATTGAAGGGTCATTTGTATAGGATGCAATGCCTGTAGTTGCATCATAAGTTCCTAAATCATCATGCCAACCAAGCTTTGCAAAACGTGACATGTCAGTTCCATACTTTGTAGCCTTTGACGGGGCTTTTGTAGATGAAGCTAATGAAGCTACTGCATTTGTAGCATCTGCGTCGCTGACGGTTAGAGTTCCGTTAGAAACGGTTCCCTTCAAAACTCTTACAACTCCGGGTGTGTTAGCAACAATATATACCGTGCTTGCGTAAGCAGGCAGGTGAAGTTTGCCTGAGTAAATGCCATTTTCATCTGTGAATGCGGCATCCAATGCCGGAATTGTAGTATCCAAGGAGCCAACGTTGCTTCCGTTATTTTTGATTGGATTTTGATCATAAACATAAAACAAGGTTTCTCCGGCGTTAGAACTATATGAAATAGTAGCTGTTACAGTTTGGCTTGTAGCATAAGTCTGAGTGTTAGGATCGTCTGGGGTGCTGCTGCCAGAATTATTTTTCACGCAGCTGGTACCGGCTGCGATGAATAAAAACATTGCGCCCGTGAGGACGACATTTTTTAACTTAAACATATTCTGTATCATATTTTAATATTTTTCTTAACCACACCTGTTGTCTCCCGACAGGTATTTTTTTGGGGTCGCAAACGTACAAAAACTTTCCTAAAAGTAGTAATTATTCTTTTATAATTTGTACAAATTGCAACAAATTCGTTGTATAAACCACCAACGCTGTTAAATAATTAACGGTGTTAAGAGGTAAATACTGCGTCAAATTTTATCTTGTTGTTTTATACCAATCCTTATGGACTGAATTATCTCTAGCCCATGCAGAGAAATAAGGGTATAGCAAACTAATCTCTGCCGACTCATTTGATTTGCTCAATAGAGGGGCCATATCGCTAATCTTTGCATTTTCCAAGTAGAAAGCAAATGGATAGTAGCCGCCTAAATTAAGAACATAATAAATGTTGCTGGCAGGGACTGAACAATCCTGATTTGTTCCAAAATAAACGGGATCAACCAAAGCTGTCGGGACCTTCATAGGCAAATGAACTTCCCATCTCTTGCCCGCAGTGGCAGTTATTCCCGGCAACATGCTTTCTGATCTGTATATAAAAGGATTAATAGATGATTCATTTGTTACATCTTTAGTTGAGCTGCTGCCGTAATCAACTGTAACTACGAAGGTTGAGCCAATATCGCTCTTCACATTATCTGTTAGAAGGACAACCTGTCCGCCCTGTTCTTTTGTCGCATTGAGAGTTGCACCATTCTTTGTAGCAGTGATAGTTGCGACGGCAGGAGCTGAATCAAACATTAGCCCAAGTCCATCCTGGTATGATGCAGCATTCTGATACAGAGTGAAAGAGAAAGTTTCCTTTACAATTTTATTGCTATTGTTGAAGTACTTTGTGTACTTGTAATCAGCCATTACGTCATTCATGTCAAAGTCTCCGCTCTTAGGCCACAAATCTTCAAATGCGTAGAAACCAGACCTTTCCAGAGTTGCAAGCGTACCTGTTGAGTTCACGATAGGTACATTTGTAATTGCGGGATTTGATGTAAGGGCAAATACAATATCATCAAAATTTTGGTCATTGAAGTGGTCCTCAAAGCCAACTATGATATCATTTGGATAATTCTCATCTCTGAACATCGCGGTCTGTGTCTTGCGCTTTGTGCTAAAGCCGGTGTCCGGGGTTGCCGGAGTTGAGCAGGCATAGAAAACTTTTCCGTTGTTTGTGTATGTATCGCCCGGGAATCCGGTAATGTACGTGTTCCACATGTTTGTAGCCAAAACAAATCCAATTCTAATATCCTTAGGGAATTTAGTGGTTCCGGCCGCTGTTCCGTCTAATCCATAGTACATTAACTGAATATAATCCCCAATCCACAATGCTTGCGGATATGATTCCAAATTGCCGCTGGACCATTTTATTTGGGAGTTAGGGACTATTGTATATACCTTTGTATCAGCTAGTTTAGCAGGCTGATGACCATTCTGATAATAATAATATCCTATAGGGCTGTTCCAGCAAGTACTGCCCATGATAACCATCATGGTAATTTCCGTATTATCAGCTGCTGTAAGAAGGTCTTCCTGAGTTCTATATATCTCTCCCAGCGTCTTGTCTATGTTCATTGTGCTGTTAGCGATATTAACCAAAGTTGTAACATCTGTTGTGGATGTTAAAGTAGCACCCGGAAGATTCTTGTAATTGACAATTCCTGTGTGGTCATCATAAGTACCCAGAACATCATGCCAGCCAAGGACTGCAAAACGGTTGGCGTCATAAGCGTATCTTGTTGATTTAGTGGAAAGCAGGCTGACTGCCTCTACGGCATTCTCTTTATCTGAAACACTAAGAACGCCGTTATTTACAGAGCCTTTCATTAGTCTTGTTCCGTTAGGCGTATCTGCTACCACGTAAACAGTCTCCGCGTATGCAGGCAAATGAAGTTTTCCGCTGAACACTCCTTTTTCATTTGTGTAGGCGGCGTCCAGGGCGGGAATAGTTGCATCAACTGAATTTGCTGCATCTCCTTTGCTTACAAGAGGATTCTTGTCGTAAACATGAAACAGCACTTTCCCGTTTGAATTGCTGTAACTTATTGTAGCAGAAACAGTTTGAACCGTTGAAAATGTCTGCGTGTTTGGCGTCTTATTCTCGCTGATACCGGTACTGTTTTTAACGCAGCCGGCAGCAAATATAAGAGATGATATCACCGTGCCCGTTAGGACAATATTCTTAATGTTTAACATATCGTGTATATATCGTTTTCCAAAATTTTCAAATAGTTCAATTCTATGCGGGACTCAAAGTGCAATTGCAAATATGTTATTTAGTTGTCTTATACCAATCCCTGTGGACTGTGTTATCCTTTGCCCAAGCGGAGAAGTAAGGATAAAGCAAACTAATCTGGGAACTCTCATTTGCAGCGTTCAGAAGAGGTGCCATATCGCTAACAGTTGCGTTCTCCAAGTAGAAGGCAAACGGGAAATAACCTCCGGAATTAAGGACGTAATAAACTTTGCTTTTTGGAACAGAGCAATCCTGATTTGTCCCAAAATAAACAGGGTCAACAAGAGCTGTCGGGACCTTCATTGGCAAATGAACTTCCCATCTCTTTCCCGCTGTTGCTGTAATTCCAGGTATCATGCTTTCTGACCTGTAAATGAAAGGGTTAATAGTGGATTCATTGCTAACGCTCTTATTAGAATTGCTTCCATAATCCAGCGTCACTACAAATGTAGAACCAATGTCAGACTTTAACATTATCTGTTAACAATATAACCTGACCGTTTTGTTCCTGTGTTAAAGTTACGGGAGCGCCATTCTTTGTGGCAGTAATGGTTGCATTACTAGGAACTTTATCAAACATAAGTCCGATACCATCTTGATAGCTTGCAACATTCTGATATAGAGTAAAAGAGAACTGTTCTTTTGTAATCTTATTTTTGTTGTTGAAGTATTTGGTGTACTTGTAATCCGCCATAACATCATTCATGTCAAAGTCTCCGGATTTAGGCCACAAGTCTTCAAATGCATAGAAACCGTATCTGCTTACTGATGCAAGCGTACCTGGTGTATTTATAGTTGGAACATTTGTAATTGCAGGGTTGGAAGTAAGTGCAAATACTATGTCATCAAAATTCTGGTCATTACTGTAGTCCTCAAACCCTATGATGATATCGTTTGGATAATGTTCATCCCTAAACATTGCAGTGTGTGTTTTACGCGTTGTGCTGAACCCTGTCCCGGCTGTTGCGGGAGTGGAGCATCCATAGTAAACTTTACCTTGCTTATTATAATAATCTTTGGCATGGTTATAATATGTATTCCACATATTTGTAGCAAGTACAAAACCTATTCTGATATCTTTAGGGAATTTGGTCGTTCCGGCCTTTGTTCCATCTAATCCGTAGTACTTCAACTGAATATAATCTCCAATCCACAATGCTTGCGGATAGGATTTATGGTATCCGTCATCCCAACTAACCTGTGCATTTGGAACAATAGTATAAATCTTTGTATCAGAAAGTGTTGCAGGCTGGTGCCCATTCTCGTAATAATAATAACCTACGGGACTGTTCCAGCAAGTATTGCCCATAATAACCATCAGGGTTACTTCTGTGTTGTCTGCGGAAGTAAGAAGGTCTTCCTGGGTTCTGTAAATATCGCTAAGAGTCTTACTGATATTCATTGTTCCGTTTGCTATGTCTACCAGCGTAGTAATATCTGTAGAAGATACTAGGGATGCGCCGGGGGTATTTTTGTAATTCACAATACCTGTGTGGTCATCATAAGTGCCTAAAGCATTGTTCCAGCCAAGGACAGAGAAACGGTTTGCATCGTAAGCGAATAAAGTTGGAGATTTTGTTGAAATCATACTTACAGTCTGGATGGAATTTTCCGTGTCTTTAACAGTTAATGTTCCATTCGAAATGCTTCCCTTCATAAGCCTTGTGCCGTTTGGAGTTTCTGCTAGAATGTAGGCATTTTCCAAATATGCAGGCAAATGCAAAGTGCCGGTATATACGCCGCTGTCGTTAGTATAAGCTGCATCAAGCGCAGGTACATTTGATTTTACAGAATCAGACACTCCCCCGTTGCTGACAAGCGGATTTTGGTCATAAATATAAAACAATACTGCCCCATGAGAATTACTATAACTGATTGAAGCAGAAACTTCTTGGGACGTAGAAAAAGTTTGCGTGTTTGGCGTTTTAGACTCTTCAATTCCCGATTCACTTTTGACACAACTGCCAACACTCAGCGCAAGGATACACAATGTGCTGAGAATAAATAAATTATTTCTCTTTAAGTTCATGATACATTTTTAGTGATACCGCAGCCTGGCCGCTCCGACGGTCATAAATCAATTTGAACAATTTCAGGCTGTACACAACTGCCGCAATTATACAAAATATAATTCTCATGGCAAAATTTTTGGCTGTTTAGTCGGCAAAAATGCTAAATTTATGCCCTGAAAATCAACTTAGTGTGTTAAAAATTGGCATAATTGCAAACAAATATGGGTGCAAAAAAAAATGAGGTGCAGACGGGCCAGGGCGGTGTCTTTCTTCCGCTTGCAGATGGTGGCATTAAGGCGGGATTTGCCTCTCCCGCCCAGGATTATGTAGAAAACGGCATTGACCTTAACAGGGAGCTTGTAAAAAATCCCGCCTCTACTTTTTATGGCAGGGTGAGCGGGAGCTCAATGATAGGGGCCGGCATAGAAGATGGAGATATATTGGTGATTGACAAATCTTTGCAAGCTCGCGACGGGGATATTGCCGTCTGTTTTGTAGACGGCGAGTTTACCCTCAAGAGGGTCAAGCTGGATGGGGAGGTGATTTGGCTGGTGCCGGAAAATCCTAATTATAAGCCAATTAAGATTACAAAAGAGAATGATTTTGCAATTTGGGGAGTTGTGACGTACACAATAAAGGATATCAGGAGGAAGAATTCAGAGAAAAAACCTGTCGGGAGGAGAATAAAGGCACAACAGGTCAAAAAGTAAAATTTACGCTTGCACGCTTAGCAAGAGATTTTAGATGGCAGATAGAAAGCTCATATTTGGAGTTATGGATTGCAATAACTTTTTTGTCTCCTGCGAGCGGGTGTTTAACCCGGCGCTGGAGGGGAAGGCTGTTGTTGTCCTTTCAAATAATGACGGGTGCTCAATTTCCCGCAGTCAGGAGGCAAAGGATTTGGGGATTAAGATGGGGACGACTGCGTTTAATGTGCAAAGAGAGTTTGTAGAGAAAGGTCATCCCGTGGAGATGTGCTCTTCCAATTATGTACTTTATGCTGATATGAGCCGGAGGGTAATGTCTGTTTTACAGTCAATTGTGCCCGATATAGAGATTTACTCTATTGATGAAGCGTTTATTAATTTCTCCGGAATGTCCAAGAAGCAAATTGATGATAAGTCTAGAGAAATTGTTTATAAGGTTAGGAAATTCATCGGGATTCCCGTCTGCGTAGGTGTCGGATATTCAATGACTTTGGCAAAAGCTGCAAACAGATTTGCAAAACACTTTAAGGGATACAAGGGGTATTGCTACATTGATACGGAGGAGAAGAGAGAGAAGGCGCTGAGGTTGCTGGATGTTGGAGATGTGTGGGGGATTGGGAGGCGGCTCTCTAAATTTTTAAAGTCTCACGGAGTAAATACCGCGTACGATTTTACGAAACATTCAGCCTATTGGGTTAAAAAAAATATGGGTGTAACAGGGCTGAGGACTTACGACGAATTAAACGGAAGAGCAGATTTGATGATAGAGGAAGATGCTGCCAGACAGAGTATTACAACAAGCCGCTCATTTGGGGAAATGGTTGAGGATAAGGAGCAGCTGGGTGTAGCAATTTCCAATTTTGCCGCATCATGCGCAGAAAAATTGAGAGCGCAGCACTCCGCGGCGGAGAGCGTAACCGTTTATATCACAACAAACTTTTTCCGCAATGATTTGCCCCAATATTATAACACGGCAACAATAGAATTCCCGGAGGCTACCAATAGCACCGTTGATATTGTAAGAGAGTGCAAAAGAGGATTGGATGCTATTTATCGCGACGGGTTTAAATATAAAAAAGGCGGAGTAGTTTTGGGGGGAATAATTCCTGAGGACCAAGTGCAGCAAAATCTTTTTGTGGAGAGCAACTATGATAAAATGAAGAATATCAACAATTTGCTTGATAGCGTAAATCATAAGTTCGGGCGCAACAAATTGCATCTTGCTGTGCAGGGGAGTACCGCCGCTTCAAACGTATCAAAGGAAAAATGGCAGATGCGCAGAGAGCATCTTTCTAAAAATTACACAACCAACCTTAATGAAATAATTACGCTCAAAGCGTAACAACTAATCTTCTAAAAGACTAGTCATTAGCTATATACGGATACAAATTCAAAAAATTTAGTGTAATTACCTTATGATATACTTAAGGAATTTTTTATCCTTAAATTCTTTCTCTGAATTGATAACCCTATGTGTTTGCTTTGCAAGTTTTATCTCAGTCGGATTAAATACTTCCGGATTTGAGACGTAGATTGCAGCAATTAAATCATAAGGATAATTGTATATCTTCATCTTCTCTATGGCCTTGCCAATAGGCACGGATGCTTTGATATTGAATATTTTATAGAAGGTCTGCTTATCTCTTGCCAAAAAACTTCTAAGCCCCATCTCTCTGTCCTGTTTTATAAAATTGGTTATTGCCTTAAGATTTTCCTCTCCCAATTTTTTATCCGGATATGCAAACCCTCTTTTTTCCAGTTTTCTCCCTAATCTTGGAGTTATTGGAGAGGAGTATGCCGCACCTTTTCCAATGAATGCGAAAGAGGTTCTATTTTGCAATGACAACAATGCCTCCGCTGCTGAGGAATCTGCGCGGAAATTGTAAGAACCATAGTCCGGTACAAGCAAATCGTTAATGCTCTCCCCGGTTTGCATCTTGCTTATAAGTCCTTGGACTACAATCTCTTTAAGATTATAATTTGTTGAGTCTTTAAATAATTTTTGAGCAGGCGCAAGAACAAGCAGCGTTACCTCCCCGGGATATTTTTTGCATATACTATCCAGCATCGCAGAGGGGGTTTGAATCTTCATGAAATATGGAGAATTTACAACAATCGCGCTCTGAGCAAGTTGCGAAAGATTGTGTTCCAGCGTAAGCTCATAAGCTCTCCCGTCCAAAGCAGTTTGTTTTAAATATTCCGCCTGTTTTGCAAGGTTGCTGCTGTCGGGATAAGCGATAGGTACGCTCACTCCAAAAAGATTTAGAAACAATTTTGCGCTTACTGCTCTTGGTGCCGGTATGTCTCCTGTTGCAATAATTCCCGCAATGTTAATGTTCTTGCATCCCGCAAGCCATGCAAGCGCCTGGGCATCATCAACATCCCTCCCAAAATCAGTAATCACTACAACTTGTTTTACAGGTGCTTTTGAATCAAATTTGAAGGGAGAATTTTTTGAATTATTAACACAAGCCGCAATGGAAATAATCATTGCAGCAACACACAAAAATTTGCAGCTATTTTTTATCATGGCGTTTATTTTATTCCCGACAGTTATTTTATATTTTCTTTCCCATTCCCAGCGCACGCATAAGAGCCTCTGGCTTAGGGTCTCTCCCTCTGAATCTGCGGTAAAGAACATCTGCGTCCTCTATATTTCCCATGGATAGGATATTCTTGCGGAAACTCTCAGCAACTTTTTTATTAAAAATACCCTTTTGTTTAAACAGTTCAAATGCATCTGCCTCAAGAACTTCCGCCCACTTGTAAGAATAATATCCGGCAGAATAACCTCCGGCAAAAATATGGGTGAACGCAGGGCAAAACGCAGTCCCTTTTATATGTGGCAGTACGGCACATTTCTTTGTTGCCTTCTCTTCAAATGCCAGCGCATTAGTTTTTGGAACAGACGTCAAAGTGTGCCAGGCCATATCGCAAATTCCAAATGTCAGCTGGCGTACGCTTGCATATCCGCTGTTGAAATTTTTAGATTTAACAATCTTATTAATAAGCTCTTGCGGAATAACTTTTCCCGTTTTATAGTGCTTTGCCCACAAAGAAAGATACTCTCTCTGCGCAGCCCAGTTCTCCATAATCTGAGAAGGCAGCTCAACAAAATCTGTCGCGACATTAGTCCCTGTCAGCGAGGAATATTTTCCTTCCGCCAACATTCCGTTGAGAGCATGTCCAAACTCATGAAGAATTGTGGTGACCTCATAAAACGTTAATAATGAGGGGTCTTTGGCGGTAGGTTTTGTAAAGTTGCAAACAATGGAGACAAAAGGCCTCCTCTCTTTTCCCTCTTTTGAGAAACTCTGTTCGCGGAAATTCGTCATCCAAGCTCCGCCTTTTTTGCTAGCGCGCGGGTAAAAATCTGAATAGAAAAGCGCCATGTGTCTTTTCTTGGAATCCGTTACGTCATAGACTTTTACATCCGGATGATAACCCGGGATATCTTTGGCTTCCGTAAAATTCAGACCATATAATTTATTTGCCAGCAAGAAGACGGCCTTCTGTACGTTCTCAAGTTTAAAATAAGGCTTTAGCAAATTGTCGTCAACCGCATATTTCTTTACTCTAAGTTTTTCCGCCCAATATGCAAAATCCCATGGTTGCAGTTTCCCTGTAAATCCTTGTTTAGCAGCATAGTCTGCAATCATCTTTACATCCCTTTTTGCATAAGGCAAAGAGCGTTTAAGCAAGTCATTCAAAAAATGCTCAACTGTTTTTGTGTTTTTTGCCATCCTGTTTTTTAGGGCGCATGCGGCAAAAGTTTTATATCCCAGCAGCTTTGCAACCTTCAGGCGCAGTGCAATCATCTTCTTGATAATATCTTGATTATCAAACTTTCCTCCAATGCATCTTGTGCTGCTTGCCCTCCATAATTTCTCTCTCAGTTCCCTCTTGTCACTGTATTTCATAAAAGGAGACATGCTTGGGAATTGCAAGGTGTAAACCCATCCTTTGAGTTTCATCTCCTTTGCAGTTGCCTCTCCCGCCTCTATTACATAATCAGGAAGTCCCTTTAAATCAGCTTTATCTGTGATGTGCAGCTTGAAGTCATTTGTTGCATCCAAAACATTTTTCCCAAACTTAAGGGAGAGCAGGTTCAGTTCCTGCAAACATTTAGAATACTCCTTTTTTGCTGCCGGCTTTAAGTTTGCGCCATTCTCTACAAAGGCTTTATATTTTTTCTCCAGCAATCTCTTCTGCTCTTTGTCCAGCTTCAGCTTAGCCCTGTGGGAATAAACTGTTTTAATTCTCTTAAACAGCTTCTCATTCAGCAAGATATAAAGGCCATACTGTGTAAGTTCCGGAGAAATTGTCTCTGCAATTTTCTGCATTTTGTCAGAGGCCATGCACTCATTCATGTTAAAGAAAATGCCCGAAACATCGTCCAGTTTTTCACCCGAATATTCCAGCGCTTCAATTGTATTTTCAAATGTGGGAGCTTGGGGATTGTTGATGATTTCATCAATCTCCTTCTTCCCCTCCGCCAGGGCAATTTTAAATGCCGGCAGGTAATCATCTTCTCTAATTTTATCAAACGCCGGAGCGCCGTATCTGTTCTTTGAAACGGTTAATAAAGGATTCGCCATAATATTTTATTTAAAAATCCCGACAGGTAATTTGTAATCTATCGGGATATAAAAGATTCATTTATAAATTATTGCACTTGTATTACAAGGTACTTGGTCTGCTCCCAGAAATCCGAAGGATTGGAAATTGTAAGCACAGCCTCTCCGTTAATGTTGTCTATAGAGTAGGTCCCTTTTGGATGGTTGGAAATAACCTTTGCCTTTTGTGCGTTAGTATTTATAGTTGAAATTTCTCTATAATCAATTTTGATGAATGCGTTTTTCTCTGCCTGATATGAAATCTTAGAAGATTTAAACAAGCCGCCTCTTGTAAGTACTCCAACGTTAATCAATTCATCTTTTGTACCTACAATGTAATATACGGAGTAAATCTGCTTATCCTGGGAAGAGATTTTATCTTTCATCTCTCCGCTCTCGGTATTTAATTTGGTAATATCATTTTTCAAATCAGATACGGCCTGGTCCAGAGATTCAACTTGCTTGGTTTTCTCTGCTAGCTGCAAATCTTTGTTTTGCAGTTGCTTAGACAAGTTGTCTATCATCTCTGATTTTTCATTTAGCTCTTTCTGGATGGCATTCAATCTTTTCTTAAATTCAATGGATTGAATCCTGTTATCATTCTTAAGCTGTTTGATTTTGTTCTTATACTCTTGAATGGCAGACTGAACTGCTGCAATATCGGCCTGAATTTGCTCCTTGTTATTTTGCGGGGTAGTAACTCCTTCTTGTTGCTGAACTGTCAAAATATTCTCCGTCTCCCTTATAGATTTAAGGCCCGCTTCAACCTCATTAAGGGTGCCAAACACCTCATCCAGCTGATTCTTTTGAGTACCATAATTGCCCTGCAGTGAATCTAACTGCGCCTGCAATGCTTTGTATTTACTGGAGCTCTCTACGCAAGAACTTAAGGACATGGCAAATATCACAAGAATGGCTGCCGTATATAATTTTTTCATTGTCTTACCTTTTGCTTTGCGAAAGTAGTCATTATTTTACACATAACGGTAATGGAGAGTATTATTTTTAACAAAAAGGTTGCATTTCTTCCGGCCAGGCAACGGCAGTTTTTTTCTATCGTTTTTAACGTTTTATAATTCCCGCATTTGCGATATTCTTCCCTCATTTTTGCGTTGTAAAAATCTGTGCGGCAATCGTCGCTGCAAAATACTTTGTCACTTCTCCCAAGTATAATTTTGCCGCATACCGGACACTTTCTCTCTCTCTGAATGTTTTGAATATTTTTTTCCATGTTTCTCTATTATTCCGCTGTTCGGATAACGTTCTTATTTGCAAATTTTCCAATATAAAGAGATGTATTTTTATTTGCGTGCCAAATCGTAAAATATTTTCCGAAACATGAAACTTTTTACAATTCCGGATTTTTTTATCTGTTTTTAAACGCTTATAATGTGGCTATTGCATGATATGTGATTTTACTTTGTGTCACAATTTAACTTTAAACATAAAACCATGGAAAGAACTTTAAACAAAGTAGAAATCAAAGGGAATGTGGGAGCGGAACCCAAAATTACAAATTTGGAAAATGGTTCTCAAGTTGTAAGATTTTCTGTTGCTACGCATGAGACTTTTAAGGCAAAAGACGGTCAGTTCAAAGAGGAAACAACCTGGCACAACATTGTCGCCTGGGCTACCAAGAACATGCCCGATTTTCTCACAATCAAAAAGGGCTCATTTGTAGAAATTACGGGAAGATTAAAGTATTCCAAGTATAAGGCAAAAAGCGGAGAGGATAAGTATGTAACTGAAATTATTGCTTTGAGGATGGCAATAGCTCCCTCTGCGGCACTTGCAACAGCTGGTTTTAACACGGCAACAGCAGAACCTGCCGCCGCATCAAACATTGAACTGGAGGGTGCCCCCATGTAACTCAGGCTGATGTCAATTTATTTTATTTGTTTAAATTTGCCCCCGTCTTATTCCGCCGTTTGCCGGCGGATAAAAAACGGGGGATTTTTATGACTAGAGATATTCTGATTTACAACACTTTAACCAGGAAAAAAGAAAAATTTACACCAATTACTCCGGGGAGAGTAGGGTTATATGTTTGCGGACCAACCGTCTATGGGGAACCTCATCTTGGACATGCAAGGCCGGGTGTTACATTTGACGTTCTTGTAAGGCTATTCAGAGAACTTGGCTACAAGGTCCGTTATGTTAGAAATATAACTGACGTGGGCCATCTTGAGCATGACAGTGATAACGGAGAGGATAAAATTGAGAAGAAGGCGCGTCTGGAAGAACTTGAGCCAATGGAAATTGCACAGACTTACACTATAAGTTTCCATCATGCAATGGACAGGTTGAATAATTTTCCTCCAAGCATTGAACCCCATGCATCAGGTCATATTATTGAGCAAATAGAGCTTATTAAAAAAATCCTGGACCATGGATTTGCTTATATAACAAATGGTTCTGTCTATTTTGACGTTGCTGCGTACAACAAGAAATATCATTACGGAGAACTGAGCGGAAGAAATTTGGATGATATGATGACCAATACCAGAGTGTTGGACGGCCAGGATGAAAAGCGCAGCCCCGCAGATTTTGCATTGTGGAAAAAGGCTCAGCCAGAGCATATTATGAGGTGGCCTTCTCCTTGGAGCGACGGCTTCCCGGGATGGCATCTGGAGTGCTCCGCGATGGGTGAAAAGTATTTAGGAAAAGAGTTTGATATTCACGGCGGCGGAATGGATTTGATGTTCCCTCACCATGAGTGTGAGATAGCTCAGAACAAAGCTGAGCGCGGAACCGGCGGCGTGCATTATTGGATGCACAACAACATGATTACTATCAACGGCCAGAAAATGGGCAAGTCTCTTGGCAATTTCATTACTCTGAATGAGCTGTTTACGGGCAGTCATAAATTGCTTGCTCAAGCTTATACCCCAATGACCATCAGGTTCTTTATTCTTCAGGCACATTACCGCGGAACGTTGGATTTCAGCAATGAAGCGCTTCAAGCCGCGGAGAAGGGATATAAGAGAATGATGCAGGCTGCAAAGGATGTAAAATCCCTAAAAGTTTCTGATGTTGCAAATGCCGGAAAAGCTGTGGTTTCAAACGCAGCTGCTCAGGAGAACAAATCTGCGGAGCAAAAAACTTTAATGCAGCAGCTTCAGGATTTATACAATAATATTTATGATGCTCTTTGCGATGATTTAAATACTCCGGTTGCGCTTTCAT
Organism: Bacteroidales bacterium; assembly: GCA_022647615.1. Taxonomy (NCBI): domain Bacteria; kingdom Pseudomonadati; phylum Bacteroidota; class Bacteroidia; order Bacteroidales; species Bacteroidales bacterium. The sequence goes on along the minus strand of JALCKZ010000001.1, from coordinate 430,670 downwards.
ATCTATTTGAGGCTGTGAGAATTGTAAACTCCGCAAAGGATGGAAAAGTTGCCGTGGGAAGCAAGGAAAAAGAGATGCTGGAGAAGATTTTTTCTGAGTTCGCGATAGATATCCTTGGACTTAAGGATGAAGAAGATGGTGCGGCAGGAAACGGCGGCTCAAAAGTTGTTGAGGGGCTGATGAAACTTGTGCTGGATGAGAGAAAAGATGCGCGTGAAAAGAAAGAGTGGGCAAAAAGCGATGTCATAAGAGACACTCTTAACAATCTGGGTATCAAAATAAAGGACAATAAAGACGGCGGAACAGACTGGAGTCTGGAATAAAAATCTGTCGGGATTCTAAAAGGAAACAATAACAACAAATAATAAATTACGATGATTTATTCTACAGAAGTTGAACACATGTGTGTTGTAAAGAAGGGTCCAAACCATGGCCCCGCACCTATACCTGAGGAAGGAAAATGGGTGAAAGCCAAGGAGATAAAGGATATCTCCGGCATGACTCACGGAGTGGGCTGGTGTGCCCCTCAGCAGGGCGCCTGCAAGCTTAGTCTTAATATTAAAGATGGTGTCATTCAAGAGGCGCTTATAGAGACTATAGGATGTAGCGGTATGACTCATTCTGCTGCAATGGCGGCGGAAATCCTTAGCGGAAAGACAATACTTGAAGCTTTAAATACAGACCTTGTTTGTGATGCTATTAACACTGCAATGAGAGAGCTGTTCTTGCAGATTGTTTACGGTCGCAGCCAGTCTGCTTTTTCAGAGGGCGGACTTGTAATTGGAGCAGGTCTTGAGGATCTTGGCAAAGGTCTTACAAGCCAGGTTGCCACAATGTATGGTACTTTAAAGAAAGGTCCTAGGTATCTGCAACTTACAGAGGGATATGTTAACAGGGTAGCTCTTGATAAGAATGATGAAATCATAGGATATGAGACAGTTAATCTTGGCAAGTTTATGGAGGATGTTAAGAAGGGAATGGATGCCAATGAGGCGCTTAAGAAAGAGACAACTCCTCACGGACGTTTTGCAAAAGAGGATGGAGCTGTTAAATACATAGATCCACGTAAAGAATAAGGAGGAGAGATTATGATTAGAAAAGTAAATTTTGAGAGTCAGGAGCGCAGAATGAAGCAAGTGCTTGCCGCTTTGAATGCCAACGGTATCAAAGACATAGAGGAGGCAAATGCTATCTGCGATAAATATGGTGTGGATCCTTACAAAACAGTTGAGGAGACACAGCCAATTTGCTTTGAAAATGCAAAATGGGCTTATGTAGTTGGAGCTGCAATTGCCTTAAAGAGAGGATGCAAGGGTGCTCCGGAAGCTGCCGAGGCTATTGGAGTTGGTCTGCAGTCTTTCTGTATTCCGGGTTCTGTTGCTGATGACAGAAAAGTTGGTCTTGGACACGGAAATCTTGCTGCGCGCTTGTTAAGAGAGGAGACAAAGTGCTTCTGCTTCTTGGCTGGCCATGAGAGCTTTGCAGCAGCAGAGGGTGCAATTAAAATTGCAGATAAAGCTAATAAAGTTAGAAAGGAACCTCTTCATTGCATTCTTAACGGACTTGGAAAAGATGCCGCTCAAATTATTTCCAGAATCAACGGCTTCACTTATGTTCAGACAGAATTCAATTATTTTACCTCTGAACTTAAGGTAGTTAGAGAGATTAAATATTCTGATGGCAATCGTTCAAAGGTTAGATGCTACGGTGCAGATGATGTTAGAGAGGGAGTTGCAATTATGTGGAAAGAGGGTGTAGATGTTTCAATTACAGGTAATTCTACAAATCCTACAAGATTCCAGCATCCGGTTGCAGGCACATATAAGAAAGAGTGCGTAGAGAAAGGAAAGAAATATTTCTCAGTAGCCAGCGGCGGCGGTACAGGCAGGACTTTGCATCCTGATAACATGGCTGCCGGTCCCGCAAGTTACGGAATGACAGACACTATGGGCCGCATGCACAGCGACGCTCAGTTTGCAGGTTCTTCTTCAGTTCCTGCTCACGTAGAGATGATGGGCTTCCTTGGCATGGGTAACAACCCAATGGTAGGCGCTACCGTTGCTGTTGCAGTTGATGTTGCAACTGCCCTTAGCAAATAGGCCTGCTGCTCAGAAGAAACAATTTGTTAATATTTAGCTCCCGACAGATTAATTTTCCGTCGGGAGCTTTTTTGCGCCCGATTGTATTTAGTAACTTCGCCTTTCAAACTGTAACCATTAAAGTCTAAATACTATGTGCGGATTTGTAGGAGTCTTTGATATAGACCAAGTTAAGGAGGGTGATAAATTAAGAGAGCAAACCCTCAAAATGTCCAAAAAAATAAGGCACCGCGGTCCGGACTGGTCCGGAATTTACTGCAGCAAAAAGTGCATTCTTTCTCATGAAAGATTATCCATCATTGACCCTCAGAGCGGGAAGCAGCCGCTGCTTACAAAGGATGGAAAAGTTGCTCTTGCCGTAAATGGAGAAATTTATAACCACCAGGAAATCAGAAAGAAATATGAGGGGAAATATGAATTTCTTACAAACTCAGATTGTGAAGTTATCCTTGCGCTGTACAGAGAAAAAGGAGTAAATTTTTTGAATGATCTCAGCGGAATTTTTGCCTTTGCGCTGTATGATTCTGAAAAAGATTTATACCTGATTGCAAGGGACCCGATTGGTGTCATTCCTTTATATATGGGTTATGACAACGCAGGGCAATTTTATGTAGCCTCTGAGTTAAAGGCGCTTGAAGGAGTTTGTTCATCAATTGAATCTTTTTTGCCGGGGTATTATTTCTGCAGCAAGGATAAAAAGATGACAAAGTGGTATAGCAGAGAGTGGACAAATTATGATGCGGTAAAGTCTCAACCACTTGATGTTGAGCAGGCTGCAAAGCAGCTCAGGGTCTCCCTGGAGAGCGCTGTAAAAAGACAGCTGATGTCTGATGTCCCTTACGGCGTACTTCTGTCGGGAGGATTAGATAGTTCCATAATATCTGCAATTGCAAAGAAATTTTCTGCAAGAAGAGTGGAAACCGGAGATGCGCAAGAGGCGTGGTGGCCTCAGCTTCACTCCTTTGCGATTGGACTTAAGGGAGCTCCCGATTTGGCTGCTGCTAAGAAAGTTGCAGACTATATTGGAACAGTTCATCATGAAATTAATTATACAATTCAAGAGGGCCTTGATGCTTTAAGAGATGTCATCTACCACATAGAAACTTATGATGTTACTACAGTAAGAGCCTCAACTCCAATGTATTTGCTTGCCCGTGTAATAAAATCCATGGGTATAAAAATGGTACTTAGCGGAGAGGGCTCTGATGAAATTTTCGGCGGATACCTTTATTTCCACAAGGCGCCGGGTCCAAAAGAATTTCATGAAGAGTGCATCAGAAAAATTTCCCGCCTTCATTTGTATGACTGCCTGCGTGCTAATAAATCGTTGTGTGCCTGGGGAGTAGAGGGACGTGTTCCTTTTTTGGACAAAGAATTCATGGACGTTGCAATGAGTTTGAACCCTCGTTTGAAAATGGTGGTGAATGAGCAAAACGGGAATGCGAAATATATTAAAGGTCTCGACAGTGTAAAAAATCCGGGAATGGAGAAGTGGATTTTGAGGAAGGCGTTTGAGGATATGTTGCCGGAGGAAATTGCGTGGAGACAGAAAGAGCAATTTTCAGACGGAGTTGGTTACAGCTGGATAGATACTCTGAAGGATGTCACTTCAAAAGCGGTGACCGATGCAGAGATGAACAGAGCCGCCCAAAGGTTCCCAATAAATCCTCCGCGCAACAAAGAGGAATACTATTATAGGAGTATCTTTGAGGAGTGCTTCCCTTCTCAGACGGCCGCAAAGACCGTCCCTTCCGTACCGTCAGTTGCTTGCAGTACCGCTGAGGCGCTGGCCTGGGACGCATCCTTCAAAAACATGAATGAGCCAAGCGGGAGGGCAATGTCCATACACGGCCAAGCAAAATAACCCTTCCTGGACACATGCAAGGCCTGTCGTGATGCTTGTTAATGTGATTAACAGGCTTTTCTACAAAAAAATTTGCCTTTTCAGCAAATAATGTTACCTTTGCACCCCCTTGGAAAAATTCCTAGGGAGCCGTATCCAACTATTTGCAATAGAGTAAGGTGGCTATGCGGCTTATGTTTAATTTAATTACAATTAACAACCAATGCCTGGATTAATTGGCAAAAAAATCGGAATGACATCCGTTTTCGGTGCTGACGGGAAGAATATTCCTTGCACCGTTATTGAAGCTGGTCCGTGTGTTGTTACGCAGATTCGTACAGAAGAAAAAGATGGTTATTGCGCTGTACAACTTGCCTATGACGAGAAAAAAGAGAAACACACCAGCGCCCCTCTTATGGGACACTTTAAAAAGGCAAATACCACTCCTAAGCGTAAGCTTGTTGAGTTTGAGAATGATTACTCAAAGGAGCTTAAGCTAGGTGATTCTATCAATGTATCAGACGTTTTCAAAGATGCTGATACTTGGGTTGATGTTACCGGAATTTCTAAAGGTAAAGGCTTCCAGGGCGTTGTAAAACGTCATGGATTTGCAGGAGTCGGCGGCCAGACACATGGCCAGGACGACAGGTTAAGAGCACCCGGTTCTATGGGCGCATCTTCTTGGCCTTCTAGAGTGTTCAAAGGTAAGAGATTGGCAGGACACATGGGCGGAGACAGAGTTAAGATTTTGAATCTTAAAGTCATCAAAGTCATTCCTGAAAACAATCTGCTATTGGTTAAAGGTTCTATACCGGGAGCTTCCGGTTCTTATGTAATTGTGGAGGGTTAGTCCTATGGAATTAGCATTATTGAAAAAAGACGGAACAGATACCGGAAAGAAGGTAACGCTGGATGATGCAGTGTTTGGAATTGAGCCAAACGATCATGCTATTTATCTGGATGTTAAGCAGTACTTGGCTGATCGCAGACAAGGTACAAGCAAGACTAAAGACAGAAGCGAGGTTGCATTCAGCACAAAGAAAATTCTAAGACAAAAAGGAAGCGGCGGCGCACGTCACGGTTCCATTAAGTCTAACATCTATGTCGGCGGAGGAAGGGCTCACGGTCCAAATCCTAGAGACTATGATTTTAAGTTGAATAAGAAGGTTAAACAACTTGCACGTTTCTCAGCTTTATCTTACAAAGCAAAAGAGTCTGCTATCACAGTTGTTGAGCCATTCACTATGGAAGCTCCTAAGACAAAAGAGTTTGTGCAGATGATTAAAGATCTTAAAGTTAATCCTCGCAGAGTTCTTTTTGTAGTTCCGGAGTCATCAGATAACATAAGCTTGTCTTCCCGCAATTTGGAGAATGTAAAAGTTGCTACACCTAATACTATTAATACGTACGATATCATGCGTGCATATTCAGTTGTATTTGTTGACGGTGCGCAAAATTCTCTTAAAGCAGAATACAAACGTTAATATCTAAGCAATTATGGGAATTTTAGTAAAGCCGATAGTAACGGAAAAGATGACGGCACAGGGAGATAAGTTGAGCCGTTATGGTTTCATAGTAGACAGCAGCGCTAACAAGATTGAAATTAGAAAAGCTGTTGAAGAGAGATACGGTGTAACTGTAAAAGAAGTTAATACAGTTAATTACCATGGAAAGGCAAAGAGCCGCTATACAAAGGCGGGTCTATTATCAGGCAGAGCAAATAAGTACAAGAAAGCTTATGTAACTCTTGCCGGTGAGGATAAGATTGATTTCTATAGCAACATTTAGAGATGGCAGTACGTAAATTTAAACCGGTAACACCCGGTACTAGAAATAAGATAATCAGCGCATTTGATGAAATCACTTGCCACGTTCCGGATAAGTCTCTGCTTGCTCCTAAAAAGAGCACAGGCGGCCGTAACAATGAGGGTAAGATGACAATGCGCTATATTGGCGGCGGACATAAACAAATGTATCGTATTGTAGACTTCCTTAGAAACAAGGATAACTACAAGGCAACCGTCAAAACAATTGAATATGATCCAAACCGCAGTGCAAGAATTGCGCTTGTGGTTTATGAAGATGGAGAGAAACGTTACATTATTGCTCCAAAGGGTTTGAAGGTTGGGCAGAAGATTGCTTCCGGTCCCGGCGTTGCACCTGAGGTTGGCAATACAGTACTTCTTTCTGAAGTTCCTCTTGGAACTATGCTTCACAACATTGAGCTTATCCCCGGACAGGGAGGTGCTATGGCACGCAGCGCAGGTTGTTATGCTCAGATAATTGCAAGAGAAGGTAACCATGCAGTTCTTAAATTGCCTTCAGGCGAGACAAGAATGGTACTTGTAACTTGCAGAGCTACAGTTGGTATAGTTTCAAATCCTGACCATAACCTGGAGTCTCACGGTAAAGCGGGACGCAAGAGATGGCTTGGAGTTAGACCAAGAAACAGAGGCGTTGTTATGAACCCAGTTGATCACCCTATGGGTGGTGGTGAAGGACGTGCCTCAGGAGGACATCCTAGAAGTAGAAAGGGCATTCCTGCAAAGGGTTACAAGACAAGGAATCCTAAGAAGACTTCTAAGAAGTTTATTATTGAAAGAAGGAAAAAGTAACGGAATAAAACTGATTAGAGATTATGAGTCGTTCAATTAAAAAAGGTCCATACATTGAGGCCTCTCTAGAAAAGAGAATTCTTGCTATGAATAAATCTAACAAGAAAGAGGTTGTAAAAACATGGTCAAGATCTAGTATGATTTCTCCGGATTTCGTAGGTCATACAGTAGCCGTTCATAACGGAAACAAGTTTATTCCCGTTTACGTTACAGAAAATATGGTAGGTCACAAGCTTGGTGAATTTGCTCCAACTCGCACATTCAGAGGACATAGCGGTAATCACAATGAGGAAGCCGCAGCAGCAGCACCATCGGGAACTGCAGTAAAGGCAGCTCCAGGCGCAGCACCAGCGGCAGCAGCTAAGCCGGCCGCAGCAGCACCCGCAGCAAAACCCGCCGCTAAGTAATTAATGATTAAAAAGACATTACGATGGGAAAAAGAAAAAGACTAATGGCCGAGCGCCAGAAAGCTATAAAAGCAGAGACTGCCGTTGCAAAGTTAAATGATGTACCTACTTCTCCCCGCAAAATGCGCTATGTAGCAGATACTATCAGAGGCGTTGAAGTCAACAGAGCTCTGGATCTTCTAAAGTATTCAAAGAAAGAGGCTTCCGCAAGACTTGCCAAACTCCTTAAGAGTGCAATTACAAATTGGGAGAGCAAGAATGAGGCGGATAGAAAAGAGCTTGATAACGGCAACGTAGTTGTCAAATCTATTACGGTTGGACAAGGACGTACGCTTAAGAGAATCAGAACTGCTCCTCAGGGCAGAGCTGCAAGAGTTAGGAAACGTTCAAATCACGTTACTATCATTCTTGATAAAAAAGCTGTTAAAGAGACAGTAGAAAAAGTTAACAAGACCGCTGCACCAAAACCTGCAGCAAAACCGGTTGCAAAGCCGGCAGCTAAGACAGCAGCTAAAAAACCGGCTGCTAAAAAAGCTGCAGTAAAAGCGGAGGAAAAGTAATATGGGACAGAAAACAAATCCAATTAGCAACAGACTTGGAATTATCCGCGGTTGGGATTCCAACTGGTATGGCGGCGATGATTACGCTGCAAAGATTCTGGAAGATAACAAAATCCGCAAGTACTTGACAGCCAGATTGGCTAACGCAAGCATTTCCAAGATTGTTATTGAGAGAACTCTTAAGCTGATAACAGTTACAATTCATACTGCAAAGCCGGGAGTTATTATCGGCAAAGGCGGTGCGGAAGTTGACAAACTAAAAGAAGAGTTGAAGAAGATTTCCAATAAGGAAGTTCAAATCAATATTTTTGAAGTTAAGCATCCGGAGATTGATGCAAACATTATTGCAAACAGTATTGCCCGTCAGGTAGAGGGAAGAGTTTCTTACAGAAGAGCAATCAAGATGGCTGTTGCAACCACCATGAGACTTGGTGCTGAGGGAATTAAGGTTCTTATCAGCGGACGTCTTGGCGGTGCTGAAATGGCCAGAACTGAGATGTTCAAAGAGGGAAGAACTCCTCTTCATACTTTCCGTGCAGATATTGACTATGCGCTTGCAGAGGCAAACACAAAGGTCGGCCTGCTTGGAATTAAAGTATGGGTTTGCAACGGTGAAGTTTACGGAAAGAAAGATCTTTCTCCTAACGCAGGTGTAAGTGCTAATGACAGAGCACGTAACGCCGGCGGACGCGGCGGAGACGACCGCAGGGGAAGAGGTCCTCGCGGAGACAGAGGAGATCGCAGACCTCGCGGAGACAGAAATGACAGAGGCGAGAGAGGCGACAGACCAAGAACTCCAAGAGCGCCAAGAGCTCCAAGACCGGAAGCATAACAATCAGCAATTTGATTTAGTAATTTTGCCTCGCGATGGATTTTCTATCGCGAGGCTTTTTATTTGCAAAAAGTTCCGCATCGCAACTTTCATGATAACTAAAAAGAGACTATAAATATGAAAAAATTATTTTTGACGATTGCTGCATTTGCTTTATCTGTAGTAGTTTATGCGCAGCCGCAATATTTAAAACATGTGACTCCGGCCCAGGCGGGCATGGATGCCGCAAAACTTGCGCGGGTGGATACTATTATGAATCACGCAGTTAAAGTAAAAGATATTCCCGGCGGCGTTGTTGCAATTGTCAGAGGAGACAAGATAGTTTATCTAAAAGCATTTGGGCACAAGTCTGTATATCCGACAGTTACGCCCATGACAACTAATACGGTATTTGACCTTGCATCATGCAGCAAATCAGTATCCACTGCAATCTGCATCATGCAGCTAATGGAGAAAGGATATATAAAACTTAATGATAACGTAGATAGATTTATTCCTGATTATCAGCCTTATGTAGACCCCGCTACAGGAGAGAAAACAGACATTACAATTTTGGATTTGCTTACTCATTCCAGCGGTCTGCCCGCTTATGTAAATCCTTCTGAGATAGAAAAGCAGTATGGGAATGACGACCCAAAGAGTTTGATAGATTGGATAGCGCATTGCAAAAGAGATTTCAAACCCGGGGAAAAATTCCAGTATAGCTGTCTGAATTTCATTACATTGCAAAATGTGCTGCAGAATATTACAGGCGAGAAACTTTGTGACTATGCCCAGAAAAATGTTTTTGACAAGCTGGGCATGGAGCACACAACATACAGTCCTAAACTTCAAAATAAAACTGCAATCATGAAGCTGGTTGCTCCAACAGAAATCCAGCCGGACAGTACTTGTCTTTTGGGAGAAGTTCATGACCCTCTTGCGAGAATCATTGGAAAAGGAAATTCCGGGAACGCCGGAGTGTTCTCATCTGCAGAGGATTTATCTCTTCTTGCGGCCGCGCTGATGAACGGCGGAGCTTATGGCGGCAGGAGGATTCTTAGTCCTCAGACAGTGAAGACTATGACTAGAGTTCCCGACAGTGTCAAAAAGCTTGGACGCTCTCTTGGATGGGACAATTACTCACCCTACGCATCACAGCTTGGAAACTTTTTCACCCCTTATGTAACTTTTGGACATTCCGGATACACCGGCACTTCCATAGCAATTGACCCTGTTACAAAAACAGCTGTTATCATTCTTGCCCACAGGGTACACCCGCGCGATGAAGGCGGCACTGTTAGAAATAGCTGCCTGATAGCAAACGTTGTTGCCAGCTCTATTATAGAATAATTCTAAATAACTTGCTTTTGCAGGCCATTTTTTATATATTTGCAGCAGGCTGAGTGGCATGCTGTTTAAGCATTTACAATAAATTTTACTTGCGTTAACGGTTCAAATACTTTCAAATTGAAATGAAGAAGATTTTATTTTTGGTGATTTCCCTTTTCCTGGTTACGTTTTCTTTTGCGCAACCACAACGCCTAGATATGTCTACCCCTGCTCAAATGGGAATGGATCCTGTCCGTCTGTCAAGAGTGGATCAGGCTATCAATCAGGCAATTAATGACACCATCATACCGGGCGCAGTAATAGCTGTCGTGAGGAAAAATAAAATAGTTTACCTTAAAGCTTACGGATATAAATCCATCTACCCCAAAAAGGAGAAAATGACAACTGATGTTGTTTTTGATTTGGCTTCCTGCAGCAAGCCTGTTGGGACAGCGACATCAATTATGCAGCTGGTTGAAGCGGGGCAGCTTAGGCTTACGGATAAAGTCAGTATGTATGTTCCGGGATTTCAGCCTTATACGGATAGTACGACGGGAGAAAAGACTGATGTTAGAATTATAGATTTGCTTACTCATTCCAGCGGTCTGCCGGATTATGTGAATCCAAGCGTTATATATGCAAAGTATGGAAATTACAATCCGGAGAGTTTGATAGACTGGATTGCTCATTGCAAAAAAGATTTTAAGCCCGCTACCAAATTTAGATATAGTTGTCTGAATTTCATCACTTTACAAAATGTGCTGCAAAATATTACAAAGCAAAGCCTTTGTGATTATGCGCAGCGCAATGTATTTGACAAATTGGGAATGGAGCATACAACTTACTCACCTGCAGCTCAAAAGAAGGATGAGATTATGAGATTGGTTGCCCCTACGGAGAAGCAGCCGGATGGAAGCGTTTTGCTTGGAGTTGTACATGACCCTCTTGCGAGATTAATCGGGAAGGGCAATTCCGGAAATGCCGGAGTGTTCTCATCTGCAGAGGATTTAGCGCTTTTTGCAGCGGCAATGATGAATGGCGGCGAGTACGGTGGCAGAAGAATATTAGGTGACATGACTGTTAAAATAATGACAACTGTGCCGAGCGGAGTAAAGAATTTGGGACGTTCTCTTGGCTGGGATAACTGGTCTGATTACTCTTCCAATCTTGGCAACTTGTTTACACCGGAAGTTACCTACGGACATACAGGATATACGGGAACTTCAATTGTGATTGACCCTGAGTCCAAGACGGCTGTTATACTGCTTGCAAACAGGGTGCATCCTTATGACACCGGTTCCGTTGTCCGCACTAGAGCGCTGGTAGCCAACATAGTAGCCGGCTCAATTGTGAAAGAGGTTAAATAGTTTTGACAAACTGCTGAATATTGCATCTTAATTGTGCAATATTTTTAGTGATATTTATTATTGGGAGATTAAAATAAAAAGATATGAAGAAGATTTTGTTGTTGTTTGCTGGTGCGTGTTTTATATTTTCTTCTTGTGTAAAGAGCGATATAGAGGGCACTGATCCGGTCATTAGTAATTTTGACTGGAAGACTACCACCCCGGTAGCTATTAGTGTTCCTACACCTGCCGTTGAGACGGCGTATCAGGGGTATGCTACAACTATAAAAATTTACAGCAAACCGCTGTATGTTTCTAAATTTATGTTGAGTGAGGGCGCTGCTTATTCAGGCAAACCTTATTCAACTACTATTGACCTGCCTGCAGGCATAGATACTTTGTTTGTTTGGGCTAAGCTCCCGACAGGTGTCTCAAAATTTTATAAATATATTGTAAGCGGTACAAAAGCCTATGCTGTTACATCTGCCTCATCTACAATGACTAAGGCAATGTATAAAGCCGCTCCATTGGTTCCTGCTCCAACTCCGGTTCCCGCAAGTTATAATGGAACATATACCTCATCAAATATTGAATTGTGGTCTTCAACTACATCAATGAGGCTGGCCGGTAATTGGCTTGTAAAAGGGCCGATAACAACAGCCGGGTGTGAATTTTTGAACCAAGGAAATATTACCAGAATGGTTTTTATTTCCGGCAATGTTGTCATTAACAATAGTTCACTTACCAACGTAGATACGGGAAATATTATTGTCCTTCCCGGCTCCACTTTAACTTTCACTGGTCCAATTTATTTAAACGGCAGCGCGTACATAGATGTTCAAGAAGGGCTACAGTTAATTTCAACCAAGGCGTATCCTCCGGACAAACTTCTAATACAATTGTAAATAGAGGCACAATAAACATTGGAGTAGGTTCTGCTTCTAATGCGTTCATTAATACCACAATCTACAATGTTGGGAAATTCAACATTGCAAATGGCGGAAATACCTTAGGTATTGAGAGCGGAACAAATTTTTATAACTACGGATCTCTGGATGCTCAGTATATTGAGGCAAACTCCGGAAATTGTGTTTTGGAGAATGAGGTTGGAGGTGAGGTCGTTTGCACTTCAATGGATTTAGCCAACGCCACAACGCAGTTTAATAACTACGGCAATTTTGTATGTTCCGGAAATCTAGGCTCAAGCAGCGGTACAATAAACAACAGCGGATATCTTGCTTGTGATTCTTTCACGGATGTAGATAAAACTACAGTTAATTGTACGAGCGGTTCTTTATTCAGTGTCAAGAAGTTTTTGGTAAATGACACTAAAATCAACATGGATCCGCAAAGCATTATAGTTATTGATGAGTTCAAGAGTTCAACTTGGAACTGTTCATTTATTAACTCATCTAAAACGGATTACGGTTTGGTAGTGCTTGGAATGCAAGTAGGTACAAACGGAACTTTGACTGCAGATGCATCATCTAAAATTGACGGCACAACAATGTCAAATACATATTTTGACGGAGCAATAGAAGTTTATTATCCTAATGCCGCAAATGCTACTGAATCAGAAAGTTGGACGCATAATTTGTGCAACAAGGATTTAGGCGGCGGCAAAGAAGGTCCTGCATATTTTGGACATGATGCAACTGGTCCTATAAGAATTAATAATATTCCCGATAGTGGTGAAAATCTTGGAACAGGCGTTATAAGCGGTACAACTCCAACTGATACAGACGGAGATGGTGTTCCGGATACAGAGGATGCATTTCCTACAGATCCAAAATTAGCTTATGTAACCTATTTCCCTTCAGAGACGGGATATTGCAGTTATATCTTTGAGGATAAGTGGCCGGAAGCGGGAGATTATGATTTGAATGATATTGTATTATATTGCAACATAGGATATTATAAGAACGCAAGCAACAACGTAGTTTATGAGAAAGTGAAATGGAAAGCGATGGCTGCAGGTTGTTCTTATTGGGTAGCAGCAGGTGTTCAGCTGGATGGGATTACTCCATCACAAATTACATCTGTAACAAATGACAATTCTAATCTAAAAGCTCTTCCTATAGGTCATTCAATGTCAAATGGTTGTGAGAGCGGACAAACTTATGCAGTCTTCCCGTTCTTCAACAATCCTAATGAAGTGCTTGACAGAGAGACATTTGTAAACGTCAAGAAATCTGATGCATACGTTGTTCCTCAGGAGCACGTGAATGTTATTACGTTTGCATCTCCTGTTGCCGAGACTTTGCTTGGCATGGATAAGTTTAATGCATTTATTGTTGTATCAAGAGATTACAAGAATACGGACAGAGGCAGAGAAGTCCATTTAATGAACTTTGGTCCTACAAATTTGATGGATGCTACGTTGTTGACTTATGACGCAAACGCATCCGGTGAGATAAGGTCCGCTTCTAATCCTTTCAAGACAAAGACAGGTCTTGTATGGGCTTTGATGGTACCAAAAGAATTCCGCTGGTGTGTAGAATCAAATTCTATATCAACAGTTTATGCAAAGTATGTAGAATGGTACACAAAAAATACTGAGGCATCAAAACTTTGGTATGACACTTCAGTAAGCGGAAATGTAAATGACGAAAGTTTGCTATATCAATAATTGAATAATATTCCTGTCGAGAGACGGACTAAAATACTACTTATGAAAAGACTTTTTTTATTAGCGGCAATTTTTATGGCTCTTACCTCCTGCGTTAAAAATCAAGGCATAGAGGGAACAGATGCTGTGTTGGATGGTTTTAATTGGAAAACCACACATGCCGTTTCAATCAGTGTTGCAACACCAACGGTGGATGCTGCATACCAGAAATATGCAACAACCATCAGGGTCTACACAAAGCCTTTATATACAAGCAAATATCTTGTAAGCGAGGGTGCTGCTTATACGGGTAAGCCATACACGGCTACAATAGATTTACCTACAGCTCTTGATACACTTTATATTTGGGCAAAGGTGCCAGGAAGTTCAGTTCATTTGTACAAATATATTGTTAGTGGTACAAAAGCGACTGCTTGTATTAAACCAACAGTATCTTCGGCAACAAAAGCTAGTGCAATGTCTGCCGTTTCAGGCCCGTTAAGAGTTGCTACTGTTCCTGCTGGCATTTCAGTACCAAGTAGTTATGACGGCACTTTTACTAGCAGCGATAACGCAAGCAGTGTTCAGTCTCATATAAAAAAATCTGGTAATTGGTTGCTTCAAGGACCTGCTACATGGAGCAATAGTTCAATGTTTTCTGCAAACACGACCAATTCTACAGTATTTATTTCGGGTGATGTTACCCTGGACTGCTCGGTTAACTTTAGCAGGGCTTCAATTGTAGTTTTGCCGGGTGCAACTCTCACGATTACTGGATTCAGTACAGGTGGAAGTTATGAAGACGGTCAGACTATTATTGATGTAAAAGAGGGAGGAACAATTAATTTTCAGGGTGGCTTCCAATTTTATAATGCAAATTATAAGTGGGGTTACGTATCTGATATTATAAATGCTGGTACAATCAATGTCGGGAAAGGAACAAATACAAGTTATTCAATTAAAGCAATAGATTTTTACAATACTTCCACCAGTACTTTTAATTCAGCAAGCAACGCACCTACGTTTTCCGTTGGCTTTAATGCAAAGTTTTATAACTTTGGGACAGTTGATGTTCAGGATGTTACCATAGGATCTGGTGCTTTTTCTCTTGAATCAAGAATAGAAAATGAGGACGGGGGGGATTTTTCATGTGCCAATATGACGCTTTCCGGTAATTATTCAGATGTTGCTAACCTTGTCAATTATGGTAATTTAACATGTTCAGGCACTCTGTCTCCTACCCAGGGGAGTTATGTTTTTAATTTGGGATATTTGGGAGTGAATACATTTATGCCTGGAAGGTCTGGCAGAGTTCATTTATACTCCGGTTCTCTTTTTGAGGCGAATGTGTTTAATTACGAGACGACTGCTGAGTATGGATATGACCACATTATTTACGCTGATGGCGGGAGTATTGCCGTTTTCAATCAGCTGAATACCACGGGAACTCTAATGAAAGTATTGTTTTACAACACATCAGACAGTGATTATGCACTGATAATTGTCGGTATGCAGGAGACGGGAAGTTCAGGAACATTAACAAAGGATGCTTCTTCCACAATATATTCATCAACTACTATCAATAACATGGATTTTGAGGGAGCTATAGAAGTTTATTACGCAAATGCTGCTGATAAAGCGGAGTGCTTATACTGGACCAGAAGGCTGTGCAATGATGCTTATGGTGATTTATTGCCAGCATATTTTGGATATGACGATGATGGACCTGCACGCATAAATGATATACCTGAAACACCTTATAATCATGGAGTTGGACAGATTAACAAAGGCCCTAAGGATACATGACGGAGATGGAGTGCCAAATGATACTGACCAGTTCCCTAATGATCCAACGTTAGCGTACGTATCATATTTCCCTTCCGAAGGAACTTTTTGTACTTATGCATTTGAGGATTTGTGGTCAGATATTGGAGACTATGATTTGAATGACCTTGTTATATATTGCAACGTAGGATACTACAAGAATGCCAATAACATGGTTGTTTATGAGAAGGTTAAATGGAAGCTGATGGCTGCCGGCACATCCATGCTGCTAAGCTGCGGCGTACAGCTGGACGGAGTAAGCACGTCTGAAGTTTCATCTGTAACCAACACAAATACTGCACTTGCAGCCGGTCCTATAGGACATTCAGAATCAAATGGTTGCGAGAGCGGACAGACCTATGCGGTATTTCCATTGCTGAACTCACCTTCAGAACTATTTGGAGTGAATACATTTGTAAATACCGGGTACACAGGAGGCAGCGTTGTTGCTCCTGTAGAGAAAGAGACCAAGGTTACATTCACAACACCGCTTGACCCGACAAGACTTGGAATGGATGCATTCAATCTGTTCATTGCGGTATCAAAGAATTTTGATGCAACTTACAGAGGCAGAGAGGTTCACTTGATGACATTTGATGCAACGGACTTGATAGACCCTAATCTGCTTAAGTATGATCCTACTAATCCACAAGATTGGAAATCAGATGATAATCCATACAGATTAAGAAACGGATTAGTATGGGCTATTATGATACCGACAGAATTCCATTGGGCTAGAGAGACCATTGATGTAGCATCTATTTACACCAATTATATCAACTGGTATTCCACTTCTGCAGCAGATGCTCAGTATTGGTATGATACGTCTGTATCCACTAATGTTTCTAATTACAATTGGTTATACAACTAATATTGGCTGTATAACTAGCTGATAAACAAAATAAAAAGCCGACAGAAATGCCGGCTTTTTTTATGCTTTGACCTTGATGATAAGCTGTGTGTTTTAGGCGTTTACAAGTGCAATGGCTGCGGCGGCCTCAATGATAACAGGGCAGCGCAACGCAATGCAGCAATCATGACGGCCGCGAATGGAATACTCTTCTACTTTGCCCGTTACAAAATCAAAGCTTTTCTGATTTTTGGAAATGCTTGATGTTGGCTTTATTGCAACTCTGAAGACAATTGGGTTGCCGTTGGAGATTCCGCCGTTGATTCCTCCCGCGCCGTTTGTTTTTGTCTTGCCGTTCTTATCTATGATGCAGTCATTGTGCTGAGAACCTTTCATTTCCGCCGCTTTAAATCCGTCTCCAAATTCAATTCCGCGCGTTGCAGGGATAGAAAATATAAGATGAGAAATCTGTGATTCCAAAGAATCAAAAAATGGTTCCCCAAGTCCTGCGGGAACATTACTGCAGGTGCACTCAATTAACCCGCCCAAAGAATCACCCTCTTTAATAGCCTCTTTAATAAGCGGTTCCCACTTTTTATCATCTGTCTCTCCTCCAATTGCGGTAAGTTTTGCAGAGATTGAAATTGCATTTTTCTTTACGGTCTTTGCAGGTTTTGCATTATATATCTCTTTGAGACAATTGCAATTACCTGTCGTGAGCATCTTCTTGGCAACAACTCCGGCAGCTACAAGACAAAGCGTAAGACGTCCGGAAAAGTGCCCTCCGCCGCGTACGTCATTAAAGCCGCAGAACTTTTTCATTGCAACAAAATCTGCATGCCCCGGACGCGGCCACTCTTTTATTTTCTCATAGTCTGACGAGTTTGTATTTTGATTTCTGAATACCACGGTTAGCGGAGCTCCGGTTGTCATGCCGTGGTAAATGCCTGATATGATGAGAGGTGTGTCATCCTCTCTGCGCAATGTAGTGCCAATTCCTCCGCTCTTGCGGCGCTTTAAATCTACGCTAAAGTCACTCTCTCTCAACTGCATTCCTGCAGGAACCCCATCCATTGTGACACCAACCATTGTGCCGTGTGATTCTCCAAAAATGGAGAGCCTGAATTTTCTCCCGTATGAATTCATAATATTATTATTTTTTTAATTGCAGTCTTTCCAAAAAAGAGGGGAACGATTTATCAATGCACTTTACCTCATCAATTTTTATGGAGAAAGGAATATTATTTTGCTCCCGATAGTATTGTTGCAACATTCCTTCAATTATCAAGGCCATTGCAATTCTGTGGTCATTGCGGGAGGAGCAAAGTGCGTAATCATTTGTGCCGCAGGCCCTTCCTGATGACTTTGAACCGGATGTGGAACCATATTGCAAACCATTGATTATCATAACATCACCATCTACGCAAATGTCAGCTCCAATTTTTGTAAACTCTCCTATTATTGCTTCCGCTCTATTGCTCTCTTTCTTTAACAATCTGCCAACTCCTTTGATTTTGCTGGTCCCATTGCAATGGATAGCAAGCGCTGCAAGTATTGGGAACAAATCGGGGCAATTAGTGGCATCAAAATCAAATGCATTAAGGCGGCGGGCGGAAATTGTGACGTCCTTCAAATTGGAAGGGACGGAACGCCTCATATCATATCTCACATCCTGTTTTTTAATCAGCTCTGTATTAGAGGCTTTTGAGAATTTTATTTTTACTCCGCACTGCAGCAGAACATCCAGAATTGCCTCATCAGCCTGATTGGTTTTTGTGTTCATGCTCCTGATTGTAAAAGTTCCGTCGGAACTTTTTTCACTTTTTTCATCAGCAGATTTGCAGTTTACCATGGAACTTGCAATTGCTCCGGCAACGGCAAAATTTGATGCAGAGCTCCAATCAGAATCCATCAGGAAATGAACTGCTCCGTATTCTTGTCCTCCCTTAATGTAAAATACCAGCTTATCTTTTTCAGCTGTGCATTTTATTTTTATTCCGAATTGCTTTAAAATGCTTATTGTCAGCATAATGTATGGAACACTGGCAGGGTTGTCAACTTCCATTACACTATCGTGATTAAGCAAAGGAAGAGTCATTAAAAAGCCGGAAATAGTTTGAGAACTTTCTTTGCCTGAAATTGCAAAACGATGCTTGCTAATTTCCGCTCCAACTACAAACGGCAAATATTTATTCTCCTTTGCCGCAGTGCACCATGCACCTGATTCTCTAAGCGAGATAACAGCAGAACCCAAATCTCTCTTTAACAAGCTGCCTTCTCCCGTGATTGTTATTTTGGATGCAATTTCCGTATGGCTCCTAATGCTTGATACATAGGATAATACAGGCATAAGCAATCTTGTCAGAAGACCGGATTCTCCGGTGTTTATCAGCTGGAATTTTTTCCATTGCTCTATGCCCGGACTCTTTATAATCAAGTACTTTTCACCCGTATTATTTTCTCTTCTTTTGCTGGTTACAAGACAACCCGCTTTGCGTGCAAAATTTATGGCTGAGGTAATGTCATTGCAAGGCTCAAAGTTCTCTAATATGCTCTCTCCCTTTGCAATAGAGGCTGCGATAATAGCTCTTTGAGCAATGCTTTTAGAGCATGGTATTGTCACAGATTTGTTAATTGCTTTGCGGTTTTCTCCTGCAGATGCCTTAGTGAATGGAGAAAACAATTTGCTGCTTGCAAAAGACGGAACCTGGAATTCATAATTGCCTGATGCCGTAATTTTTTTCATCTCGGCGACGGTGTATTGCCCGTCTGCGGTTTGTGTTGTGTATGAGCAATATGCAAATGGAGCTCCCAGATAAAGGGAGGCAACTCTTGTGAATTTCCCGGCATTTCCCATTGCAAATGCAATTAGGTTGTCCGGGAATAATTTATACAGTTGCAAGACCCTTGATGCTTCAGAAATATTTGCAGCGGTTGGTACAATCTTGACAAGATTGGCTCCTAAGTTTTTGCATCTTTCAGCTATTGCTTTTAATTCTGCAAGCTGTGGTGTTGACTCAAAGTTGTGGTATGAAACTATTAGCTTGCATGTGTCGTTCTTCTCTATTTCCTCTTTTATCTCCTTGAAAACATCGGCTGGAGCATTTTCTTGAATATCAATATATTCTGCACCGCTTTGTATTGCAGCCAGCATCTGTTCTCTTGCAATTGTTTTTGTTTGCGGAGTGATTCTGTATGTAAAAATCAAATGGGGATGGGATAAAATTATTTTTTTTACCTCGGCCGTTTTAAGTCCGCACAAATCACCTCTAAGTTCTGCAAATTTGCATTTGTTAATTGCATTTGCACACTTTAGAGAATCTTGCTCTCCAATGCATGCACAAATAATATCTCTCTCTTTTGCAGTATTACTTCTCATTCCAAACCTTCTGCTTTTTTGGCCAGCTTGTATAAATTGTTTAGGCTAATTAGCTCATCCTCAACATGTCCCGGTGCATAAGGCATAATAAAATGGATTCCGTGTCCGCTTACTTTTTTATCATATCTTATAAATTTTAGCAGCTTGTTGATTTCAACTTTACAATCTGTCGGGAGCCCGACACTTTGGAAATCTTTCTTGAGCATATCAACAAATTCTTGTGTGCAATGTCCCGCTGCATGTGAAATCATAGCGGCCATTACAACGCCAACGCTTACTGCTTCTCCGTGTGTGAAGGATGGTTCAATAGGTCTGTAATCTTTATTTGCCAAAGCTTTTGACATAACCTTGGCATCTATGCTGTTATAGTATTTTTCTATTGCATGGGCAAAGGTGTGTCCAAAGTTTAGCTTGCGTCTTTCTCCCCTTTCAAATTCATCTTTGCTTACAATGGCTGTCTTGTAGAAACCGCACTTGCTCAAAAGATTATTAATGGCTGTGATGTTCTTATCATTCTCATCCTTAATATTATATGAAGAGAAAAATTTTACAGCCTTTTTGTAATATGTCGCATCAAAAATCAGAAAAGTCTTAAGGACTTCAGATATCCCCGACTTAAAAACACGCGGAGATAGTGTGGAAAAAAACATAGGAGTTTCATAAACCCACATTGGCTGGTTAATGTTTCCGATGATGTTTTTGTAGTTGTTAAAGTTAACTCCGTTCTTGCCGCCTAGAGCAGCATCTGCCTGCGCCAGCAAAGTTGTAGGTACAAAGCCAAAACGTACGCCTCTTTTGTATATGGAGGCCACGAAACCCGCTATGTCTGTGGTAATTCCGCCACCGACACCAATAATGAAACAGTCCCTGTCTGCGCCAAGTTTAAGAAGCCTGTCGGTGATTGAGCCAATTGTCTCCAGGGACTTATTTTGTTCCGTCGCCGTAATTTTTATAAGCGACATTCCATGGAATAATGGAAAATATGGACTCAAATGCTTATCAATTATAACAAAAATTCCGCTGTTGCTTGGAATTAGTTTTGTTAAATCATTGATATTCTTACGTGTATATATTGCCACGGCCCTTATAATTTGTAATTGTTTTTACAAAAGTATATAATTTTGTCTCTTAAAACAACACTTTTAGCGGGATTTCTTGGCGGTTTCTTGTAGAAAAATAAACAACCGTAAGGAAAAATACATACCTTTGCAGCGTTGAAAGTAGATATTCAAACCTTTCAAAAAGACAATAATGTTGAACAGACGATTTTACGGCTCCTATTATTTTTACTTTTACTTTATCAGGTAAGAGCGGGAGCGCATTGTAGAAATTCAGTAATAAAGAATATATTAATGTTTGAACTCCTGCTGGAAAAGCGGGAGTTTTTTTTATATCTGTCGCGACAGATATTTAAGACAAAAGAGGTAAAAATTTTTAAGATGAAAAGAGTGGCAATACAGGGGATAGGAGGTTGCAATCATTACATTGCAGCGCAAAATTATTTTAGCGGCGAGGAGATAGAAACTGTTGATTGTGACACATTTAAGGAGCTGGCCGTTAAAGTGGAGAAAGACCCTGCGCTGCTGGGAATTATGGCAATTGAGAATACAATAGCCGGGAGCCTTCTTCCAAATTATCAGCTGATAAGAAGCTATGATTTGAAAATTGTTGGAGAATATAAACTGAGAATTTCTCACGCTCTTGTAGCTCTGCCTGGAATTGGGATTCACCAGATAAAAGAGATTAATTCTCATCCTATGGCTTTTATGCAATGTGAAGATTTTCTGGAGACTTTGCCCAATGTCAAAATGGTTGAGAAAGAGGATACTGCAGGAAGCGCTAAGTGGATAAAAGAGAATAACTTAACAGACCACGCCGCAATCTGTCCCTCCGTTGCTGCAAATCTTTACGGGATGGAAATTCTTGCGGACGGCATTGAGACAAACAAGAGAAATTTTACAAGGTTTTTGATTTTGGAAAATAAGAGCGTTGCAAAAAAAGTTGCAGATGCAAATAAAAGTTCTCTGGTTTTCACTTTGCCCCATGAGACGGGGAGCTTGTCCAAAGTTTTGACAATTCTCTCTTTTTACGGAATGAATTTAAGCATGATTCAAAGTCTGCCGATTGTTGGACGGGAGTGGGAATATCAATTTTATATTAATTTGTTATTTGATGATTATCAGAGGTATAAACAGGCAATTGATGCAATTGTGCCGCTGACAAAAGAGTTTAAAATTTTGGGAGAATATGAAGAAGGCAAGCAAAATGTTTAATAGTGGCCTCCTATGCAGAAGATGTGACTGCAATTGAATTATTGGTTAGAAAAGATGAAGAACAAAAAAGAAATATTGAAATTTTCTCCAGCTCACAGGATTGAGAATGTGAAGGAATATTATTTTTCCGTTAAACTTAAGGAGATTGCTGCAATGAAAGCGGCTGGTGAGGATGTAATCAATTTGGGCATTGGAAGTCCGGATTTGCCTCCCTCTGATGCAACTGTTAAAGCTCTGAATGATTGCGCATTGCGTACAGACTCACATGGTTATCAATCTTACATTGGACTGCCTGAATTGCGTGCCGGCTTTGCAGATTTTTATAAAAGAAAATACGGTGTGAATCTTGACCCTGCGTGTGAGATTCTTCCGCTGATGGGGAGCAAGGAGGGCGTGATGCATATCTCAATGGCGTTTGTAAATCCCGGAGACGGAGTGCTGATACCAAATCCCGGATATCCGACGTATGCCTCTGTTTCTAAGCTGGTTGGCGCTAAGATTATTAATTACTCATTGAGAGAAAAAAACAATTGGTTCCCGGATTTTGAGGAGCTGGAGAAGCAAAATGCCGCAGGTAAAATTCATTTGGATAAAGTAAAACTGATGTGGTGCAATTATCCGAATATGCCAACAGGTGCGAACGCTAATATGGCTCTGTTTAAGAGACTTGTGGCATTTGGTAAAAAGCACGGCATAATAATTTGTCATGATAATCCTTACAGTTTTATTCTTAATGAACATCCTATAAGTATCCTTGCCGTTCCAGGAGCAAAAGATGTTTGCATAGAGCTTAATTCTATGAGCAAAACTTTTAACATGCCCGGCTGGAGAATAGGAATGGCTGCAAGCAACAAGCAATTTATCCAATGGATTTTGCGTGTTAAAAGCAACATGGACAGCGGTATGTTTAAGGGCTTGCAGCTGGCTGCGGTTGAAGCACTTAAAGTTCCCGACAGCTGGTATAAAAAAATCAATAAAGTGTATGGAGAGCGGAGAGATTTGGCTGCTAAAATTTTAGAGTCAATAGGGTGTGAGGTTCGCAAAGACCAGAGCGGTTTGTTCCTTTGGGGGAGGGTGAAAAATGCAAGACCTACCACCGGCCGCGCTGCAAAGAAAGAGCAAAATACAGTTGTAATTTCAGCCGGACAAAAAATATGTGATGATTTATTGCATGAGAAAAAAATATTCCTTGCCCCAGGTTTTATCTTTGGAAGTGAGGGAGATAACTATATTAGAATATCTTTGTGTGCTAATAAGCAGATGCTTGTAAAGGCTCTGAATAAAATTACGAGTAAAAGCGATGAAAAAATTAAATCTTAAAGGAATTCAAAATGTGCGGCCGCTTGTTATAGCAGGCCCATGCAGCGCGGAGAGCAGGGAGCAGGTAATGAATACTGCAGAACAGCTTGCGGCTAAAGGAATCAAAATTTTCCGTGCAGGAATATGGAAGCCCCGCACCAAACCAGGTGGTTTTGAGGGGATTGGAGTTGAGGGTCTTGCCTGGCTCAAGGAGGTCAAGAAGAAGACCGGCATGCTGGTTGCCACAGAGGTTGCTACCCCTGAGCATGTATTTGAAGTCCTTAAAGCCGGGATAGATTTAATTTGGCTTGGTGCGCGTACCGTTGCAAATCCTTTTGCGGTGCAGGCGCTGGCCGATGCCCTTAAAGGTACTGATATTCCGGTGCTTATAAAGAATCCTACAAACCCTGATATTGAACTTTGGTGCGGAGCTGTGGAGAGATTGAGCAATGCCGGGGTAAAAAATATGGGCCTCATTCACCGCGGCTTTAGTTCTTATGACAAAAAAATATACCGCAACGTTCCGCTATGGCATATTCCAATTGAGATGAAGCGCAGATATCCGGAGGCCACAATGCTCTGCGATCCAAGTCATATGGGCGGCAAGAGGGAATTGATTGCACCGCTATCACAGCAGGCTTTGGATTTAAATTATGACGGTTTGATAATAGAGTCCCATTGTAATCCCGACAGTGCATTAAGTGATGCTGCTCAGCAGCTTACGCCTGATGTTCTGGATTACACCTTAAAAATGCTTGTAATAAGAGACAATGTGCAAACAACAGAAAATATAAATGTTCTGCGCGGACGCATAGATGAGATTGACAGAAAAGTCATTGAGCTCCTATCTAAGAGAATGGCAATATCCAGAGAGATAGGAACTTACAAGAAAGAACATAATATGCCCGTTTTGCAAACAAAGCGCTATGGAGATATTATGAAAGACCGGGCAAAACTTGCAGAGTCTCTAGATTTGAACAAAGATTTTGTGGCCGGAATAATGGAGAGCATCCATCGCGAGTCAGTAGATGTACAAATGAAAATAATGGGGAGCGGGGAGGAGAAAAAAATAAAGAGTGTTAAAGAAAAGAGTGTAAAAAAAGTTCCTTCAAAAAAGAAGTGAACAACTAGATTTATAAGATGAAAATTTTGATTCTGGGAGCCGGCAAAATGGGCTCGTTCTTCTGTGATTTGCTGAGCTTTAACAATAAGGTTGCAGTTCTTGAGACAGATGTTAGAAAATTGCGTTTTATGTACAATGTGCTGCGCTTTACGGATTACAAAGAAGTTAAGGCTTTTAAACCCAATCTTGTAATTAATTGTGTTACACTTAACTGCACCATACAGGCATTCAAAAAAGTGATGCCGTTCTTACCTGATAATTGCATAATTTCAGATATTGCTTCTGTTAAAACTCGTTTGAAAAAATTCTATGAGGAGAGCGGATTTCGCTATGTATCAGTACATCCAATGTTCGGCCCAACCTTTGCCAATCTGGGAAATTTGCAGCAGGAGAACGCAATTATTATTAATGAAAAGAGTGAGACAAAGGTAAATGATAATAAACAAAGCAGTTCCGGGAGCCGTGGACTTGCAAAGAGCCGGGGTACTGATAAAGCAGGCCTGAAGTTTTTCAGGAACCTGTTTAATTCTCTTGGACTTAACGTAAGGGAATATACTTTTGCGGAACACGATGAAGTTGTATCTTATTCTCTTTCAGTCCCTTTTGCAAGCACGCTAGTCTTCGGCTCCATAATGAAACATCAGGATGTGCCGGGTACAACCTTTAAAAAGCATCTTGCAATTGCGCATGGCCTTTTATCAGAAGATGACTACCTGCTTACTGAAATATTGTTTAATCCTCTGACATCCAGACAACTGTCGGGAATACAAAATAAACTCTCTTTGCTGCAGGAGATTGTTAAAGAAAAAAACACCGCCAAGATGAAAACTTTTCTTGACGGCGTCCGTAAAAATCTTGAATAAATTCAAATAACTTCTATTCACATTAAAGTGACAGGATGTGTGCAACTTCCAGCCATTTCTGGTTTATAGGGTTGTGTTTTGCACAAGCTTCTTCAAACGGAGTGTATGCAACCTGGCCGTTTACCTGTCCAATCAGAACGTCTGAAACCCCTGACATTAAGGCGTTAACAGATGCGTTGCCCAATGTACTTGCAAGAACTCTATCGTTGCAAGTAGGGGAACCACCTCTTTGTATATGCCCAAGCGTTGTTACACGGGTCTCATAATCAGGGATTCTAGCCTTCACCTTAGCTGCAATCTCAATTGCGCTTCCCTGGTCCGAGCCCTCCGCAACAATTACAATTCCGCTGGTCTTATTCTTTCTTCTCTCTTTAAGAAGATAATCGCAAAGATTGTTTATATCTGTGTGAACCTCAGGGATTATAGTGGCTTCAGCACCTGTCGCGATTGCAGTATAAAGTCCAATAAAACCGGCATCTCTGCCCATAACTTCCACAAAGAAAACAAGATTGTGAGAGTCTGCCGTATCTCTGATTTTATCTATTGCCTCAACGGCGGTATTGATTGCCGTATCAAATCCAATAGTGAAATCTGTTCCAAATATGTCATTATCAATAGTTCCGGGAAGACCAACAACAGGAAAATCATTTTCCGTTGCAAGCATGTGCGCACCCCTGAAAGAACCATCTCCGCCAATTACAACCAGCGCATCTATAGAGGCTTCCCTAAGATTTTCAATTGCTATATCTCTGCACTCTTTATTTTCAAACTCCGGCAATCTGCTGGATTTTAAGATAGTACCGCCCTGGGAAATAATTTTTGAAACGGAATGTGACTGCATTGTCACAAACTGCCTGTTTACAAGTCCGTAATAACCTCTGTAAATCCCGACAGGTTGTATATTGTTGTAAATTGCTGACCTTACTACTGATCTGATTGCCGCATTCATTCCAGGCGCATCTCCTCCGGAAGTCAGAACACCTATGCGGTTGAGCTTCCTTGGAACTTTTATATTTTCTGAATTCTCATTCATACTTATTCTTGTTTTAACCTGCGCAAAGTTAATATTTCAATACTTATTCTTGTTTTAACCTACGCAAAGTTAATTTATTTTCTGTCCCTTATTTAAATATTAGAGTAAACAAAAAAATAAGTAACTTCGCAAGAAATACAACAGCCGGTATTATAAAATACAACAGCCTTTATGACTTCAAAATTGGCCATAATAAGAAAACTGCTCTTAATAATTTCCCTGGCGGCAGGCGTTGTCTTTGTTTTTTATATCCTCGCTTTTTTCTTTGACTTCTCCATTGACAGGCATGCTTTTGATATTCCGATACTGGCGCTTGTGTTCCTTCTTATATCATTGGTAATATGCTATCTAGTGTTGTCACGCCATGAGGATGAATGGTTCTTGATGAAGAACAGTCTTCTGCTGTTTAAGAAAAAAGTGTCTATCGCATCCAGGTTGAACGGCACCATATTTATGGTGTACGACAGGACTAAAAGATTCTTTATCAGGTTGGATGAAAGCGGAGACACAATCTTGCACTACATCTATTTAAAAGATTGGCTGCCACAATTTTACCCGGAAGACTTGCATATTGGAAAAGAGCTGCTCGGCGTTTTGGATGAAGGAAAGATGGAGCAGTATCATACAGAGTATAGGTATAAATTTCCCGACAGATATTGCTGGTTTTCTATTGATGTTTCTCCGTATGAAAGTGGAGCCGGCAATGAAATATTGAGTTATATCTGCATTGTTCGCAGCATAGATAAAGAAAAGCTGGAAATGCAGGAAATGATCTACTTGCGAGATAAAGCGGAGGCTGCAAATAAAATGAAAACGCTCTTTATACAATCTGTTAGCCATGAGGTGAGAACTCCGCTAAATGCGATAATCGGTTTTTCTGGTTTAATTTGCGAGGGGGCATCGGCGGAGGGGCGACAGGATTATATAAAATATATTAATGATAATTCTAAGCAGCTTCTCAGCATTGTAGACAATATGCTTCTGTTGTCCGACGCAGAGTCCGGACTAGTTACTGTAAACAAACAAACGTTTGATTTTGAGCAGTTTTTCAAAGCGCTTGCAGACACTCTCAAGGTGAGGATGCATAAAAAACTGGATTTTATCTGTTTATCCGGAGGTCCGGCAAGTATTATTTCTGATGATGAGATAATAAAAGACATTCTAGGTATTCTTGTTTCAAATGCAGAGAAATTCACTGACACCGGGAGCATCACAATGAGGTATGAAGTAACAGAAAAAGATATCAAAATATCTGTAATTGACACGGGCATAGGAATTAGCAAAGAGGCGCAGGAGGCGTTGTTCCGGCTATTTGAGAAGGCAAATAAATTCTCACAAGGGGCCGGCCTTGGACTTGCCTTGTGCAGCACAATGGTTCGTCTTCTTGGAGGCAAAATTGGTGTAAACTCAGAGCTAGGCAAAGGCTCAACTTTCTGGTTCAGCATTCCTAAGTAAAAAAGTTCCTTCGGAACTTTTTTACTTTTTTCAACAACCTGTAAACGAAATTATAACTTTCATGAACGGCATTTGCTAATTCTACAATTTTACAATCTGTCTTCTTGAAAACAGTTTTGATTAGGCCTTTTTCTTCTTCTTCTGTTAAATCTCCCAATTTTTTTCCCCCTAGGTTCTTTATGAGATATTCAAAAATGGCATTCCCTAAAATTTGCGCACTATTAATTTCCTTACACTCAAGTGCAATTTTTTCCATCTCACTTTTCTCCATCTCACTTTTCTCCATCTCACTTTTTCCCATCTCACTTTTTCCCATCTCACTTTTCTCCATCTCACTTTTCTCCATCTCACTTTTCTCCACTTCAAATTTCTCCATTTCACTTTTCTCCACTTCAAATTTCTCCGTCTCACTTTTTCCCATTTCGCTTTTCCATACTTTTCTTCTCTCCATTCCAGTTTTTCCGGTTGCTTGTGAAGAGTTATCTCCGCCAATCTTTTTCAATGTGACATTGTTATTAACGGATTTTTGTTCCGTTCTTACAGAACTGTCGGGAATAAAATTAATATGATTTAGGAATTCCTTGTAACTGTGGAATTTGCTGTCATACAAAGAGGTATCTATTTTTATATATTTACTTGCATTCATACAGCTAATTGCCATATTGTTAGGGAAATGCATTGAGGCGGAACTCCAGGCGTACTCCTCCGCCTTCTTGCAAAGATTTGCCTTTAATGGATTTTGCAAAATATAAGTGCTTAATTGAAAAGCTTTTATCTCCTCGTTCTTTGCTGAACTACCAAAAGGAGAAGCAAAAAGTTTATTAGACATATTATGCCGTTGATTATACCATCTGGAATAGCTCTGTAAAAATGGCCCCATTAGCTCAGTGACATTTTCAGTCCTTACCAATAAATGAAAATGATTAACCATCAGCGCAAAATCAAGTAAACTGCTGTGGGTCTTATCTAGCGCTTTTTGCAATTTTTTGAGAAACACCACACAATCAACATCATCATAAAACACTCTAAATCTGCTATTCCCTCTGCAATAACAATGAATTATCCCATTTTGGATCCTTTTTTCACCTTTTTTCATCCCGACAGCCTCCCAATTAATACTAAAATAACATGTGTAATGATAGGCTGAAAAGGAAACAATCGCAAGCCAATGCGTATATTTATTTTTTTTGTATTGTTCCCTCGGAACTTTTTACATATTGTTGATTCTTAGATAGATATACTTTAAAATTTACGATTGTTCAAAATGCAAATATCTGATTTTGTGAATTATGTAAAAAGTTCCGAGGGAACAATTATCTTTGCATCGCAATGAAAATCGGCAATATCACATTTGGAGAGTATCCGCTGTTTCTGGCACCCATGGAGGATGTTACAGATCCCTCATTCAGATACATTTGCAAGGAGTTTGGGGCGGATATGATGTACACGGAATTTGTCTCTTCCGATGCCCTTGTGCGCAATGTGACAAAGTCTCTGCAAAAGCTGCAAATTTATGATTATGAAAGACCTATCGGGATACAAATATATGGTCACATCCCTGAGGCAATGGTAGAAGCGGCGCAAATGGCGGAGGCCTCTCATCCCGATGTGATTGATATAAATTTTGGATGCCCCGTTGATAAAATTGCTAAGCGGGGAGCGGGCAGCGGCATGATGCGATATCCTGATAAGATGGTGGAAATCACTGAGATGGTGGTGAAGGCGGTGCACACTCCGGTGACGGTGAAGACAAGGCTTGGCTGGGATGAAAATTCTTTAATCATTGTAGAACTTGCAGAGAGACTGCAAGATGCGGGGATTGCTGCGCTCACAATTCACGGCCGCACCCGTTGTCAAATGTATAAGGGAGAGGCGGACTGGACCTTAATTGGAGAAGTTAAGAACAACCCGCGCATGAAAATCCCAATCATTGGCAACGGAGATATTATTGACGGGCCGACAGCGCGCAATGCTTTTGACAAGTATGGCGTTGATGCTGTGATGATTGGGCGTGCTACATATGGACATCCGTGGATTTTTAAAGAGATAAAGCATTTTCTCGCGACAGGTAATGAAATGCCTCCCCTGACTGTAAAGGAGAAAGTGGAGCTTGCAAAAAAACACTATGCAAAATCTTTGGAGATAAAGGGTGAAAAGCGCGGCATGTTTGAGATGCGCCGTCACTTGAGCAATTATTTCAAAGCCCTTCCAAACTTCAAAGAAACCCGCATGAAACTTGTCACAGAGCCGGACCCCGCAAAAGTTGTACAGCTATTGGATTACATTGCTGATACGTGGGGTTAAAAAAAAGAGTTCCCTCGGAACTTTTTACGCAGTAGTTGGTAAAAAGTTCCGAGGGAACTCTTTTTTTACGAAAGTTTGCATATCATAAATTTTTATATACCTTTGCACCCCTCTTAGAAAAGAGGGTATGTGCAACTTTAAAGCACAAGATATTTAATTTTTTATATCATCATACGATGGATTACAGAAGTTACAAAACAGTGTTTGTCAACAACAAAACAGCCACTAAAGAGTGGGTGATTATTGATGCTACAGACCTAGTTTTAGGACGTCTTGCTTCTAGAGTAGCGTTGCTGCTTAGAGGTAAGGAGAAAGTTAACTTTACACCTAACACGGATTGCGGAGATAATGTTATTATCATTAACGCCGCAAAGGTCCGTCTTACAGGTAAGAAGCTGACAGATAAGGTGTACGTAAGGTACACAGGTTATCCCGGAGGTCAGCGCTTTGCAACTCCAAAGGAGTTATTGCAACGCAGACCGGTAGCGCTTATTGAGGAGGCCGTTAGAGGAATGCTTCCAAAGACAAGGCTGGGTGCTCAGATGTTCCGCAATCTTCACGTTTACGCAGGTGCAGAACACAAGCATGAAGCACAGAAACCAAAAACAATTAAATTAAACGAAATTTAGAGCATGGAGAAAATTAACGCCCTTGGAAGACGTAAATCAGCAATTGCTCGCGTTTTCGTGAACACAGGTAAAGGCAACATTACAATTAATGGCAAAGAGCTGGAGAAATATTTCCCTGATGAGTCTCTTGTTTACATTGTAAAACAGCCGCTTGAGGTCACCAACACTTTGGCTAACTTTGATATTCAGGTTAACCTTGTAGGTGGCGGAATTAAAGGACAGGCAGAGGCTCTTCGCCTTGGCATATCACGCGCCCTTTGCAAAATTGACGCTGAGGCCTATCGTTCAATCCTAAAGAAGAACGGATTTCTTACTCGTGACCAGAGAGAGGTTGAGAGAAAGAAGCCGGGACAGCCTGGAGCTCGCAGACGCTTCCAATTCAGTAAACGTTAGAGTATTACAGCTGATTACGCACGGGTTGAATTTAAAGTGGCGGACTTTTTTATTCCCGACAGTTGTCAAAGAATAGAAACTACCGGCAACTTGTTCACCCGCGGAAAATCTGCGAGATTGACAAGGTCACTACTCGCGATTGAAGTAAGAGTTCTGCTTAACATGCAGAAGAACTGTCGGGAGGCAAATAAATGCCCAAGTGACAGAAAAAATTAACGCATTAAAAATTAAAAAAATGCCAAGAACAAATTTTCAAGAATTACTAGATGCAGGCGCACATTTTGGACACCTTAAGAGAAAATGGAATCCAAAGATGGCTCCATATATTTTTATGGAGAAAAATGGTATTCATATCATTGACCTGCACAAAACCGTGCTTATGATAGATGACGCTGCCAATTTTATGAAGAATTTGGCACGCAGCGGCAGAAAAATTCTTTTTGTCGCAACAAAGAAACAAGCAAAAGATATTATCGCAGAGAAGGCCAAAGAGGTTAACATGCCTTACGTTACAGAGAGATGGCCGGGTGGAATGCTTACAAACTTCCCAACAATCAGGAAGGCTGTTAAGAAAATGAACACCATAGATAAAATGATTACCGACGGAACTTTTGAGACTCTTGCAAAAAGAGAGAAACTTCAGGTTACCCGCCAGAGAGCAAAGCTGGAGAAGAACTTAGGTTCTATCGCAGACCTTAATCGTCTTCCTTCCGCTCTGTTTATTGTTGATATTCAGAAGGAATCAAACGCCGTTAAAGAGGCAAAGAGACTTAACATTCCTGTTATTGCAATGGTAGATACTTGCTGTGACCCAACTCCGGTAGACTATGTAATCCCTGCCAATGATGATGCAGCAAAATCCATTTCAGTTGTTATGTCAGCTTTGTGCGGTGCTGTTGCTGAGGGACTTTCTGAGAGGAAAGTAGAAAAAGAGAAGGCTGCCGCAGAGGAGGAGAAGAGAGCTAAGGATAAAGAGCTTGCAGAAGATGGAGGATGAGAAGGCTAATGAAATTGATGTCCCGACAGAGGGCAGAAAAATTCGTCCAAGAAGAAGCGTTGCCAAAGCTACTCCCAAAGAGGGTGTAAAAGCATCTCTGAAACCTGCTCCAAAAGAGGAGAAAAAGGCTGAAGGAGAGAAGGTTGCAAAACCTGCAAAGGCAGAGAAAAAAGAGGATAAAAAAGAGGAATAATCCGTTGTGATTATTAAAAAAAAGAGGAGATTTTAATATGGATATTAAAGCATCAGATGTAATGAAGCTGCGCAAGATGACGCAGGCCGGCATGATGGATTGCAAAAAGGCTCTTGTAGAGGCTAATGGAGATTATGAGAGAGCAAAGGAGCTTCTTAGGGAGAAGGGTAAGTTGATTGCCGCAAAACGTTCTGACCGTGAGACTTCTGAGGGTGCTGTTCTTGCAAGAACAAATGCTGACAACACAAAAGCAGTTTTGGTTTGCCTTGGCTGCGAGACAGATTTTGTCTCAGGTACAGAGGGCTTCCAAAAACTTGCTAAGGAGATTGCAGATGCAGCTATTGCTAATTTACCTGCAGACGTTGATGCTCTGAAGGCTTGCAAAGTTGGTAATTTAACAGTAGAAGAGGCTGTTACAGACCAGACCGGCAAGAGCGGAGAAAAGCACGTCCTTGCTTGCTATGAGAAAATAGAGGCCCCTTATGTTGGCTACTATATTCATAACAACAAGAAAGTTGCAACAATAGTTGGATTCAGCAAGAAGATTGCTGATGAGGCTGTTAAGGAGATTGCAATGCAGATTACCGCAATGGTACCCGTTTCTATCCGCAAAGAGGATTGCCCTCAAAGCGTAATAGACAAGGAGTTGCAAATCTACAGAGAGGAAGTTGCACAGGAGGGAAAACCTGCGGCAATTGCAGAGAGAATAGTAGAAGGCAAGCTTGCAAAATTCTTCAAAGAGAGAACTTTGGAAGAGCAAGTACTTGCACTTGGCGATGGCAAACAAACTGTAGCTCAGTACCTTAAGAGCGTTGACCCTGAGGTTAAAGTAGTTGCTTTCAAGAGATATTCTTTGAGCGACTAATAACGTAGAGTTATATTATTGTACAAAAAGAAGGCGCGAATTTTCCGCGCCTTTTTTTATATTTGCAACCCGTATGCTTGGAATAAAAAGTAAAACATTTCTATTTCCTTATCTGGCTGTTCTGGCCATAAGAAATTATCTGTACGACAACAGAATAATCAAGAGCGTCAAATGTGATGTTCCTGTTATTTCTATTGGAAATATTACGGTTGGCGGAACAGGGAAAACACCTCATACAGAAATGCTTGTAAGGTTGCTTAACGGAAGCTGCAAAAATGATATTGCTGGCAGCGAGCCTTGCAGAATAGGGGTTATTTCCCGCGGATACAAAAGGAAATCACGCGGTTACAGGATGGTTGAAGCGGATGATGATTTCCGCATGACGGGTGATGAGCCGTTGCAGATTAAGCGCAAATTCCCTGACATTAAAGTTGCCGTTTGCTCAAATAGAGTTAAAGCTGTTCAGAAAATTGTGGCTGATTGCGGCGTCAACATGGTAATTTTGGATGATGCTTTCCAGTACAGAAAGATTATTCCCTCTTGCAATATCTTGCTTGTAAACTATTATAATTCCATTGCGGGCGATAATCTGCTTCCTGTTGGAACTCTAAGGGATCTTCCTTCCCAGGTACGCAGGGCGGATATTGTGATTGTTTCCAAATCCCCTGATTTTGGAGATTATGATGGGAATGACAACCCTGAGATGGCTGCGGCAGCAGTTGAACAGGAGGAGAAAAAATGGCGCAAAGAGCTGGAACTCAGACCGGAGCAGAAACTATATTTTTCCACTGTGTCATATTTGGATGCAAAGCCCGTATTTCCAAAAGAGGCTGACTCCCGGTATCTATACTCAAAATTCTGTATGCTATTTTCCGGCATAGCAAATGATACGGACATTAGAAGGCAGCTTGTTGGCAGCTATCGCATTGTAGATTCTTTAAAATTTAAGGACCATAAGAATTACTCATCCTTTGATATTAAGGAGATTACGGCAATGGGAAGACGTCAGCCCGCAGCCGTCATAATGACTACGGAGAAGGATAGCGTCCGTTTGCTCAACAATGACAAGATTCCCGCTGACATAAGGAAGCGTCTGTTCTACCTGCCAATAGAGGTAAGGATAATACCGACTTCCAAAATGGCTGAGTTTAAGGAGGTTATACTTTAATCTCCTTGTCGGCAGAATTTGCCGCACCTCATTTTCAGAATTTATTGCTTCCCCGCGTTTAATTTAAGATTTTTCCCTTCAAATAAAGGAAAAATCTGCTTAAATTTGCCGCCGCGCAGGGGTTTGTCAAATATTTTGCCCTGCGGTCGTTTTCAAACACTCCAATCATGAAGAATAACATTAACATATCATTGGCTTTTTTAACATGCCTAATGTTTTTTTTATTGTTCCCGACAGTTTCTGAATCTGCTCCGGCCAAATCTAAAAAAACAACAGCTGTATTGGTCTGCAATACTGCAGTTCAGGAGATTACAACGCTCCAGGGGGAACATGTAATGCTTGCCGGTTTTGCAGCCAGACATAAACTTTCAAACGGTGAGACTAATATTCCATTGTATTCACACGCACTTGTAATAGGAAAAGCTCAGTGGAACGCAAAGACAAAAACTTTGGTTAAGAAAAACGGAGTGCCGCAAGTGACTGATAAAATGTTGGTTATAACAAACGACCTAATGGAGATTTCCATTGATGAAGCTAAGATTCTTACTGACTCTATTGTTGCTTTGACAGGGATGCCTAGAGAGAGAATTTTTATTCACTGCATACATACCCATTCTGCTCCGCGTTCTATGTTGAGCTATTGGGCTGACCCTGGCAAACCTAATCATGATTATGCAATCCGCTGTGAGGCGCATATCATTGCAAACGCAGTTAAGGCTGTTAAGGATGATGCAGCATTTCAGCCTTTTACAGTAGAAGTAGGAGAAGGAAGCAGCAATATTAATATGAACCGCGGAGAGAAAGACGGTCCAATTGACAGGACAGTTTTTGCTGCAAGATTTTTAAATATGGCTACGGGAAAACCTATCGTGAGCCTAATAAATTATTCTTGCCACCCTGTAAGTTTGGGACCCGGCAGCCAGGTTACATCTTCTGATTTTCCAGGAGTTGTTATGCGGGAGCTGAATAAGGCATGGGGCTGCGATATTTTCTATTATTCTGGTGCTCAGGGGAATGTAGACCCTGCGGGATGTCCTCAAAGCAAAGTTGAGGTTACTGAAAAAATTGGAAAGCAGATGGCCAATGATGTTCTTGCAATTAAATTTCACAAGCTGCCAGTTGCAAAATTTTGCGGAAAAGGTTTGACCCTTAAGATTGTAAATAATGAAATCAAACTTCCGTTCCAAGTTGCAAAGGTAACGGAGGAAGCAATTAATCATTTGGCTGACAGCACTTCCAAGTGGGGAGTATCTGTTTCTCAAACATGGAAAGATGATGTCGAGGGGTGGAGAAAAGGAGAGATTAAAAAGTTGCGCGATGGCAAAACAAAAGATTATCTTCCGTTTGAAGTTGCAGCTGCCAATGTTGGAGGTTTAATAATGTTCTTCACTCAAGGAGAACCATTCAATGAATATCAAAGCGGACTTAGAAAAGAATTTGCAGGAACACCTTTAATGTTCATTGCATACACAAATGGTCAGAATTCATATCTGCCTAGTGCTCATGCTTATACGGTTAAAGCGTATGATTATGAAAAAGACCAGATGCATGTTTACATTCACTCCCCGTATCCGTTGTCTTCCAAAATGACAACCACTTATGAAGAGGGTATTGCAGAGACCGTAAAACAAGTTTTAAAGTAGTATTTGACTGTGCATATTATTACAAGAACACTGAATATTGTTTTTTTTCTGCTGATTACAAGCGGTAATTTTGTCTTTGCGCAGAATACAAAACAAAATACGGAAGGGCTAAACATTGTGCCGCAGCCCCAATCTGCAACTTTAATTTCTGGTGAATTTAACTTTGGCTCAAATTCTAAAATCATTGTTCCTGTCAAAGAAAAAAACGCTCCTTACATTCAGGCTTTCTTACGTCAGTTCTCTGGCATTGCCTCTTCTCAAATAAAAGAGAGCAATAAAAAAGGCGGGGATAAAGATGTTGTTTTCCAGAAGGTTGCGGGGATGGACAAAGAGGAATACAGTTTGGATGTTACCCCATCCGGCGCAGTAATAAAATACAGTTTTCCCAACGGAGCATTTTATGCGGTGCAAACATTAAGTCAGCTTGTTAAGCCGGAATCGGAAAAGGCAGCAGGCGGAAAAGAGCAATGTTATACTGTGCAATGCGCATCAATTAAAGACAAGCCTAGATTCAGTTATCGCGGAGTTCATCTTTGCGTTGGCAGCCATGTATTCTCTATGGATTTTATAAAGAAGTATATAGATGAGGCGGCAAAATATAAGATGAATGTTTTTCACTGGCATCTGACGGAAGACCAGGGATGGAGATTGGAAATCAAAAAATATCCGGAGCTTACACAGAAAGGTTCTATCAGAAAAGAGACTGTTATAGGGACTTTGAAATCAGGTGTTTATGACGGCACACCTTATGGCGGATATTATACTCAGGAGCAGGCAAAGGAGATTGTAAAATATGCAGCTGAAAGATATGTTACCGTAATTCCTGAGATAGAGATGCCGGGCCATTCTCTTGGCGCGCTTCACTGTTTTCCAAATCTCTCTTGCGACAGCACAAAAACTTATGAGGTTGCAACAAAGTGGGGAGTTTTCAAAGATGTTTATTGTCCAAAAGAGGAGACTTTCAAATTTTTGGAAGATGTCCTGACTGAGGTTTTTGAAATATTCCCGTCTGAATATATTCACATCGGCGGAGATGAATGCCCAAAAACTGCGTGGAAGAACAGCGCTTACTGTCAGGATCTTATGAAGAAACTGGGGCTCAAGGATGAAATGCAACTGCAAAGTTATTTTATTCAGCGGATGGAAAAATTCATCAATGCACATGGCAGAAAAATTATTGGATGGGATGAAATTTTGCAAGGTGGTCTTGCGCCAAATGCAACGGTAATGTCATGGCTTGGAGTAGAGGGCGGCATCAAAGCGGCAAAGCAACATCACAATGCAATCATGGCGCCGTATGAATATTACTATCTGGATTATTATCAGGCAAACCCTGATTCTGAACCACTTAGCATGGGAGATGTGAACACTTTAAAGAAGATGTACACTTATGAGCCTGTCTCAAACACGCTGACTCCTGAGGAGCAAAAATATATAATTGGAGTTGAGGGTTGCTTGTGGACTGAATATGTTACTACTCCCGATAGAGCTTGGTATCAGGCATATCCGCGTTCTCTTGCAATTGCGGAGAGTGCATGGACAATGCCGGAACATAAGAGCTGGGATAGTTTTACAAGGAGAGTGGAAAACGGGCAGCTGAAGAGATTGGAAAGCGATGGCATAAAATATTGTGATGCCTTTCACAATGTATATATCCAAGTGAAGAAAGATGATGTTTACTCCAAAGTTGTGACAATGGAGCTTGATGCCCCTGATGCTGTAATACGCTACACTACAGATGGTTCAGAGCCAACTGCGGAATCTCCCGTTTACAAGTTGCCGTTTGTCATTAACAAACAGACCATAGTTAAAGCAAGAGGTTTTAGAGAGGGGAAAGCAATTGGAGTTACAAAACAGGCGGGATGGTAATGCAGACGCGGCAGTGCAAAACTGTCGGGAGCAAAAATGAAAATTTTATAAAAATTAAATAAACAATTTTAAAACGTACCAATATGTTAAGAATGACGGAGCAGCCTTCTATGTTTGATCATCTGGAGAAGATGACTGTAGATGAGCTGGTTAAACACATTAATGATGAAGATAAGACAGTCCCTTTTGCTATTGAGAAAGTACTGCCCCAGATTAGTAAAATGATTTCCGCAATAGAAAATCAACTTAGAAATGGTGGAAGAATGTTTTATATGG
The DNA here is from genome assembly GCA_022647615.1 of Bacteroidales bacterium. Classification (NCBI taxonomy): domain Bacteria; kingdom Pseudomonadati; phylum Bacteroidota; class Bacteroidia; order Bacteroidales; species Bacteroidales bacterium. The sequence continues at coordinate 392,613 of JALCKZ010000001.1, read as the reverse complement.
GTTGCGGAACAGGCGGCCGTCTTGCCGTTATGGATATTGTAGAACTTCCTAATACTTACGGTATTGAGAAGGGCATTATTAATTGTATTCTTGCAGGAAGAGTAGAAAATATCATGCAGGTTTTGGAGGAGAAAGAGGATGACAGACAGGAAGCATGGCAGCAGCTTACAGAATACAAAGTTTCCCCAAAGGACTTTGTAATAGGCATTTCCGCAAGCGGTACAACTCCGTTTGTTTTGGAAGGAATGAAGAAATGCAAAGAGAATCACATCCCTTGCGGTTCATTTGTAAACAATCCAAACTCTCCAATTTCTCAGTATTCAGATTATCCAATTGAAATTCTTACAGGTCCCGAGTTTGTAACCGGTTCTACCAGAATGAAGGCCGGCACTTCTCAAAAGCTTCTTTGCGATATGATAAGCACAACAGTTCTTATCCGTTTGGGAAGAGTAGAGGGAAACAGAATGGTTAACGTACGTCTGATTAATGATAAAGTCGTAGACCGCAGCGTTAGAATGTTTATGGAGCGTAACCCTAAAATGACTGATTACAAGCAGATTGAAGCTGCCATCAGAAAGACGGGCAACGTAAAGAAAGCAGAGGCTTATTTTAAGGAGCAGGGTCTTTTGAAGTAAAAATTATTCCCGACAGAATTTGCCGGGAGTAAAAAGTGAAATTCAGTATTATGATATTAATTGCAGACAGCGGCGCAACAAAAACAGATTGGTGCGCGCTGGATAAAAAGGGGACGGGCAAACCGATATTTTTTAAATCAGAAGGATATAATCCTAATTATATCAGCGGACCCGATATTGTTAAGTCTGTGGGAGCTGCTGTCCCTCAGAACTTTCCGGCAGATGAAGTTGAGGAGATTGATTTTTACGGAGCCGGTGTCACGGAGCTGCAGTATGGTTTTATGACGGAGTGCCTGGTAAATGTTTTCCCTAATGCTAAGGTTAACATGGCAATGGACCTTCTTGGTTCTGCGCGTGCATTGCTGCAACATGAGCCGGGATTTGCGGCCATTCTTGGAACCGGCACAAATTCATGCATTTATGACGGCAAAAAGGTCACAATGAATATAGATTCTCTTGGATTTATTTTGGGAGATGAAGGGAGCGGAGCCTATCTTGGCAAGAGATTTATTTGTGATTTTATCCGCGGAGATATGCCAAAAGAGGCGCGCAAAATTTTTCAGGATTATTGTCCTCTGAATGGCGACCAGCTTATAGATGAGATATATACAAAGCCTTTCCCAAACAGGTTCTGCGCAAGATTCAGCAAGGTTATCTCTGCCAATGTTAAAGATGGCAACTATTTTTACAAGCTAGTATACAACGCATTTATTGCTTTGTTCAAAAACATTATAAGCCATTATCCAGATTACATGAAGTACTCTTTCAACTGCGTCGGTTCCGTAGGATATTATTATAAGAACATCCTGCAAAAAGCTGCTGATGAGTATAATATGAAACTTGGAAATATTATTCAGGCTCCAATGGAGGGGCTGATAAAATTCCACTCAGGCAAATAACTGTCGGGATAATAAAAGAGAAAAATTATAAGCGTTAAAAAATTCTCGATTAGAATAATCTTTAAACTTAAAGTATATGAGTCAGAAAAAAAATTACATCATTCCTCTTGCCTGTATAGGATTTCTATTCTTTACGGTAGGGTTTGCATTGGGGTTGAATTCATATTTGATTCCTCTTTTGCAGAAGTCTCTAAGTGTCTCTAAGGGAGCCTCTTATCTGATTATCTTTGTGACTTTCTCCGCGTTCCTTATTTTTGGATATCCGGCAGGATGGGTGATAAGAAAAATTGGATATAAGAAAACAATGGCGCTTGCATTTGTGATTTTTGCTATCAGCTTTGTTCTATTTGCGGCTGCTGCAAAAATGAAAAATCTTGGGATGTTCTTGTTTGCATCTTTTGTTTGCGGATTAGGCAATACCGTAGAGCAGGCGGCAATTAATCCTTACATCACAATTCTTGGTCCCATAGAGAGCGGCGCAAGAAGAATAAGCATAATGGGAATCTGCAACAAGATTTCATATCCTATTGCTACTCTGTTTATTGCGTGGCTTGTAGGAAAACCTATTGCTGAGGCGGGCGTTAATGATGTCATCACTCCGTTCTATTGGATTGCGGCAATTTTCCTGGTACTTGGAGTTCTGGTTTTATTTGCTCCGCTAGAGGAAATTAAGGCAACCGGAGAGGAAGAGGGTCATGAGCAAGATTGCCCATACGCTGCAGACAAAACTTCTATATGGCAGTTCCCTCACCTTGTACTTGGATGCGTTGCATTGTTCTTATATGTAGGTGTTGAGACTCTTGCATTGGAGACTTCCGTTGACTTTGCAAACACTCTTGGACTTGCAAATGCAGAACAGTATTCATGGCTGCCGTCCATTGGAATGGTAATCGGATATATAATTGGTATTGCTTTGATTCCTAAACCATTATCACAGGCAGGAGCACTTAAGATTTGCTCATGGCTTGCAATACTTGGAACTTTCCTGACAGTGCTTACACCGGTTCAAACTTCTATTTGGTTTGTCCCTTCAATTGCACTTGCATGCTCACTTATATGGCCTGCAATTTGGCCTCTTGCAATGGCAGACCTTGGCAAGTTTACAAAACAGGGCGGCGCTCTGCTGGTAGTTACCATATTTGGCGGAGCTGTTGTGCCTCAGATATTTGGGTGGATTAGCAATATTCTTGTAAGTCATCACATGGATAAGGCTACGGCTATTCAGCAGTCTTATTGGATTGCTCTTCCTTGCTATTTGTTCATTTTGTGGTATGCTTATTACGGTTATAAGATTCGTAAACCGGCAAAGAAATAATTTTAAGTTACTTATATACAAGGTTTATTGCCAGCGGCTAAGCGAGTGCGTTTCGTACGAGCAATGATTTTCTTCAGAAAATCATTAGCGAGAAGTAAGCCAGAGCGAAGCGCGGCAATAAACCTTGTATTATAAAAAAAAATATATATATGGTGATGGATAACTGGAAACAAATATTGGCGCAATTTAACACGCAAGGAACACTCTGTGAACCAAAGGCATTGGGCAACGGACTAATTAATGATACTTTCATTGTCCGTACTGCTGAACCTGAGTGCGATGACTATGTATTGCAAAGAATTAACAATGCAATTTTCCCCGATGTAGAATTGCTGCAGCGCAATATAGAGATTGTCACTGACCACATTAGAGAGAAGCTGCGTGCGCGCGGAGAGAAAGATATTAAACGCAAAGCGTTGCAATTTATTAAGACTCGCGACGGTCAATCTTGCAGCTGCGGGTGCGGAAAAGCAGAGCCAAAAACTTATGTTTGCGTGGACGGCAAGTATTGGAGACTTTCTGTATTTATTAAAGACTCAAAGAGTTATGAGGCAGTAACCCCGGAGTTTGCTTATCTGACAGGGAAATCTTTTGGAGATTTTGAGGGGATGCTTTCAGACATTCCTGCCGGAAAAGTTGGGGCATCTATCGTGAACTTTCATAATCTAAAATTCCGCCTGGGTGAGCTGGATGCTGCAATTGCAGCTGATACTGCCGGCAGAGTTTTGGAGATGAAACCTATTATAGATAAGGTGCTTGCAGCGGCAGATAAAATGTGCGTTGCGCAGAATGAGCAAGAGGCCGGTAAGCTTCCTACTCGCCTGGCACACTGTGACACCAAAGTCAACAACATGCTGTTTGATGCAAAAGATGACAGCTTTCTGTGCGTTATAGATTTGGACACTGTGATGCCTTCAACTGTGCTTTCAGATTTTGGAGACTTCATTAGAACTGCGGGAAACTGCGGAGCTGAAGATGATAAAGACCTTACCAAGGTGCGTCTGAATATGCCTGTATTCCAGTCTTTTGCAAAGGGATATCTGGAGGGGACAAAATCTTTTCTTACCCAGCGTGAGAAAGAGCTTCTTCCTTTTGGAGGCGCAATGATGACTTACATGCAGACAGTCCGCTTTCTTGCAGATTATCTAAACGGAGATACATATTATAAGATTAAGTATCCGCGTCACAACTATGATAGAACAATGGCGCAGCTGACTCTTTTTGAGGATATTGAAAAGCATCTTCAAGAGATGAATAATTATATTGAATCTCTATAGCTCTATAAAAAAATCCCCGAAGTTTTCGGGGATTTTTTTATTTTAAATTGTTCATTAAATAAATCACGCCGCCTGTCATGGCCTCAACACCGGTCATCCATGTTCTATGAAATTCAGGTTTCATTTTGGAAGTGTGGAGTTCTCCGGTTGGCTTATCAGCAGGGCTTACCCCAAGGCGGAACAGCGCTCCCGGCACGATTTGCAGATAGCGTGCAAAATCTTCCGCTCCCATAACTTTTTCTATCTCAACAAGATTGTTTGCTCCAATTGTTTGGGACATGCCTTCTTTTACTATCCTGACAAGTTTTGCATCGTTTACAACAGGAGGTGCAGGGTTGCCGGTCACAATTCTAGGCATCTTGTTTTCAGGCATGCCAAGACCCTCTGCTGCTCCAAAGGTGATTTCATGAATTCTTTTTAAGAAAGTGCTGTCAGTTGCATTGTCAAAGAAACGTGTAGTTGCCTGCATAACAACACTATCGGGAACTATATTAGGACGTGACCCTGCATTAAACGCTCCAACTGTTAGCACAGCGCTCTTGGTTGCAGGTATGGTGCGGGATACAATTGTCTGATACTGAAGTACTGCGGAGCATGCCGCGGGGATGGGGTCCTTGCCTCTGTGGGGATATCCTCCATGAGTTCCTTCTCCGTAAATTGTTATAGTGTAGTTTCTTACCCCTGCCATTGAAGGCCCGTATATATAGCCAACTTTGCCCGCAGGAAGGTCCGGAAAAGTGTGAAAGCACAAAGCGTACGATGGTTTTGGGAAGCGTGTAAACAGTCCATCTGCAATCATTTGCGCGCTGCCTCCGTTCTTTTCCTCTGATGGCTGGAATACTGCAACAATGGTTCCGTGCCATGCCGAAGCGTTGGACATCAAGTTGTTAAGCACTCCAAGCATTACCGTCATGTGTACGTCGTGCCCGCAGGCGTGCATCACAGGAGTACCTGCATCTGAACCATCCGGCAACCTATTGCCTTTAGCATCCACTCTTTTGGTACTTTCAAACTGTAAGCCTGTCTCCTCTTTTATTGGAAGAGCATCCATGTCTGCGCGCAGCAAAATGATGGGTCCGCTGCCATTTTTAATAATTGTAACAATTCCGTAACCTCCGCCAACTCCACGATTGATTTCAATTTGTAACTTGCTGTTATTGCCTGATAATTTAGCATTTGCACTAGAAAAGGTCTTCTTGAAGACCCCCAGCTCCGCCGCAATAGCATCAGATGTTTCTTTTTCCATACCACTAAGTTCCGGATTTTTATGAAGTTGTTCATAAATGGCCTCATAATGGCTATATGTTTGTTCAGCAATGGATTTGATTTTCAGAATATTAGCACTTGGAAGAGCTGTGGAAATTTTTATAGGATTTCTTTTTTGCGCAAATGCAGAGGAAGTTGTCAAAAACAAGCCTAAAGTTATGGTTTTCAAAATGAAACGTAAAGTAACAGAATTGTTATTTATCATGATTATAATTTATTGTCATTCACAAAGATACCTTAAAAAAAATTGCAACAAAAGTGCAACATTTTCCATACCTTTGCATCTATTAAAGTATATGAATAAAGGCTAATATTGGCGAACAAGTTACTTAAAAACGATATTTCTTAACTTAAAATAAACTATTTTTTTTAACCTAAAATTTAATTTATGTCCATTAAACAAAATTGTGGCAGGCTTTTTAAGCTTGCGCTAATGACAGTTGCTGCAGTGGTATTTTCCGTTGGAGCAATGTGGGCATCAGTCCGTTAAGGTTACTGGTAGGGTAACTGATAAGGCGGGTGAACCTCTAGTTGGCGTTTATGTTCTTGTACAGGGTACAAAGACGGGCGCTACTACCGATGTAGATGGAAAATATGCAATCAACGCACCTTCCAAGGGTACGCTTGTATTTTCATCTATGGGATTTAATAATGTTACAGAGGCCGTTAACGGTCGTGCTGTTATCAATGTCGTAATGCAGGATAACGCTGTGCAACTTGGAGATGTTGTAGTAACTGCAATGGGTATCAAGAAAGAGCGCAAAGCTTTGGGATATTCCGTTTCTGAAGTAAGTTCTAAAGAATTACTGAAGAATAAGCAGACAAATGTTATTAATTCCTTGGCTGGCAAGGTTGCAGGAGTTAATGTTACACAATCCGGTGGTGCTGCCGGCGCAGGTTCATCCATTATAATTCGTGGAGGAAACTCTGCATCTGAATCAAGGGATAATCAGCCATTATTTGTTGTTGATGGAATCATATACAACAATGGAACAGTAAACGGAGGAAATTCTCTTACTGATGGTGTGACAAACGCCTCAACAACATTTTCAAATCGTGTAATGGATATTAATCCAGAGGATATTGAGAGTTTGTCAGTACTTAAGGGTGCGGCTGCTGCGGCTCTTTACGGTTCACGTGCTGCTGACGGTGTAGTTATTATTACAACAAAGAAAGGTGCAACAGACGGTAAAATTAGCATCAATGTTTCATCTAAATACACTTATGCGTCAATTAATTCTTCTCCAGATATCCAAAGTACATATGGCAGAGGATATTATGATCAGAATGGAACTTTCACACAGGATTTTGTTACTTCTTCTTGGGGGCAGGAAAATACAGGTACGGTTTATAACAACGTAAAAGATTTCTTCAGGGGTGCTTCTACGTACGACAACAGCGTAAGTATTGCCGGAGGACACAAAAATGGCAACTTTTACGTATCTGCTTCCAGATTTAATCAGACAGGAGTTGTTCCGGGAACAAATTATAAGAAAAATACTTTCCGCGTAAACGGAGAACAGAAATATGGTATTATAACTGTTGGTGCAAGTGGTGCATATACAGTTTCAAACACTAAGAAAACTTTAACTTCTTCCGGATTGTATAGTGGTGGTGGTAATGGAACTATGACAGCTCTTTACGGCTGGTCCAGAAGTGAGAACATGTCCCATTGGTTAAATGATGATGGAACAAAATACAGGATGTTTGGTGACAAGCAAGATCTTTCTGCAGATGTAGAGAATCCTTATTGGATTATTAATAGGGACAAACTTACAGATAAAAATGAGAGATTAACTGCAAACTTAAATGTCAACGCAAATATTACAAAGTGGTTAAACGTTTCATACCGTTTGGGTTTGGATGAATATACTAATGACTCGTTTACTTACATAGCTCCGGGTTCTGCAGTAAAGGAGCAATACCAACAAGGACGTTTGAGTAAGAGCAAGCTTAATTACAACTACGTTTCTTCCAACTTAATGGTTAATGCTCATAAAACCTTTGGAGATTTTGATTTTAACCTTTTGGCAGGCACATCTGCAGAAAGCACAAAGGTCGTTGACCAAACACATTGGGGATATAATTTTATTACTTCTGGAACAATAAGTTTTGCAAACATTCTTGATGCAAATAAATTTTTCACAGATGCTACTACAAGGAAACGCCTTGTTGGCGTATACGGTGAATTCCGTGCATCTTATAAGAATATAGCTTATTTAACTGTTACGGGACGTAACGACTGGTCATCTACTCTTCCTACAGATAACAGGTCCTATTTTTATCCTTCAGTAAGCGGTTCATTCGTTTTCACTGAGTTGCTTCCTAAGAATGACATCTTATCATTTGGAAAGATCCGCGCATCATGGGCAGAAGTTGGTAAGGATGCAGATGCTTATAAAACAATTACTTATATGTGGCCAGCTCAAGTTGTCAATGGCGTATTAACAGGAATTGGCAACCAGTGGACGGGAGGTTCTCCTTACATGATACCAGAAAAACAAGATTCTTGGGAGATTGGTACAGAAATGAGGTTCTTTGGCGGAAGACTTGGTTTGGATTTTACATACTATAATAGTATCACTAAAAACCAAATTGCAGCACCGCGTTTGCCACAGTCAACAGGTTATATCTTTAAGACAATCAACTCTGGTTCTGTAAAGAACAAGGGTATTGAATTGATGGTTACAGGAACTCCTATAGAAAATAAGAATTTTTCATGGGATATTTCTGCAAATGCTTCGTTTAATAGAGGTACCCTTGGTAGTTTCTTAAAGGGTATAGATATCTTTTATGTAACAGAGACTCAGATTGGTGGCGTAAAAGCAGCTTCAATACCTAACGGAGGCCATTTTATGGCTTTGACAGGTGACTATTGGCTGAGGGAAACAAAGGATGTAACTGTTACTGATCCTGTAACTGGTGTTTCAACAACTACAAAGCAAGAGGTAAAAGGCGGAAGATACCAAGTAGATCCTACCACCGGACTTTACAAGCTTACAGGAGTAACAACAAATGTTGTTGGTAACCGTGAGCCTAAATTAAATGTTGGTTTGACAAACAACTTCAGATATAAGGCGCTGTCCGTATCTATTTTACTTGATTTCCGTTTTGGCGGAGATGTTTATAATGGAACACAATATTCTTTGATTTCTTCCGGACAGTCCAAGCAGACTTTAAATCGTAGCCAAGTAACAGTAGAAGGTGTAGACTCAAAAACTGGAGATCCGGTTTCCTATACTTACAAGGCAGGAGAAACTTACGTGATAAATAAAGTTTCCTATTCTGGAGAAAACATGATAGAGAAATACTATAGCAGTTATGCAAGCAATGCGTATAATTTAATTCAGAGCGTTAACTGGGTAAAACTACGTTCTGTTAATATCAGTTACGATTTTACAAATCTTCTTGCTAGCAGGCAAAAGTTCATTAAGGGTTTAACAGCAAGTATTTCTGGCTCTAACCTTTGCTATTGGACTAATTACAAAGGTGGTATGGATCCTGAAGTTGCTGCAGTTGGTTCTGGTGCCGGAGGCTCAGGTTCTGTAGGTATTGACTATTGCGGAGTTCCTTCTCAGAGAACTTTCTCATTTGGTGTCAATATTACATTCTAATTTAAAGATAGGAGATTACGAATATGAAAAAATTATTGTATATCGTTTTAAGTCTTATATTGTTAGTAGGTGTTACTTCTTGCGGAGATTGGCTAGATGTCAACACGGATGAAGACAACCCTAATAATGTGAGCGCTACAGAGAATAATAGATTACCATGGATACAATATTACTATATTTATGCGTGGGGTACTGCAAATACACGTGCAAGTGCGATTGATCAAATGGTTGTTGGTACATCAAGAACTGGAACCATCGGCAGGCAGGCATTATGGAATCCTTCCTCTGGAGTTTCTACGACAGTTTATCAAAACTGGTTCGTAGGCGCAGCTGCAAACATTCCAGATTTGATTACAAAAGCTCAGGCAGATGGTGCATATCATTATGTTGGAGCAGCATTGGTAATTAAATCTATGGGCTATATTATGATGGCCGATTTATACGGCGAAATGCCTTATACTGACGCTGTAACTACAAGTTTGTCACCAAAATATGACACAGGTGATGTGATTTACAATGGTTGCTTGGCAGACCTAGATGAGGCAATCAAATATTTTGATATGACTCAAAGTACAACAGCGCCTTCTTTGGCAGAGGGTGATTGCTGGAATGGCGGAGATGTTGCAAAATGGAAGAAATTGGCTTATGGTCTTAAAGCTCGTTGGCTGAATAATCTTAGCAAGACAAAATCTTATGATCCGGCTGCTATCCTTGCTGCTTTGGAGAATGCACCCCAGTCTAACAGTGACAATATTATTATGGTTCATAAAAATGTGTCTACTTCTACCTACAACTTTACTACCGCAGATGCGTATGGACCAAATACTACTTGGGATTCAATGGCGTGGGGTACCGGCCAGCGTTTGAATAAGTGGTATGTAGATTTGCTTGTCAATTTTAAGGGAACAGGCGTACTAGACCCAAGAGCGGATAAGCTTATTCCATCTTCAATGTATAAGGTAACACTTAAATCTGATGGTTCAATCAGTTCATTTTCTTGGTTAAGAGACTGTGGCGTTAATCTGAGTAGTACTGATGGAGGTTGGATAGGTAATCGTATGACATTCGGGAATCTTAACTCATACCTTAGCATGGCAAAAGCAGATGTGACAAAAACTTATGCAAATACTTCTATTACAAAGTTTTACGCTTCAGCTGATGATTTTATTGCAATGATAAATAAATATTATTCAGCTGATAATGTAACTGTTCTTAAAGAAGCAAGTGATGTGAAAGTTACTTATCATGCCGGCGCAATGTATGTTAATGATGTTAACCCACTGTATGTTGAGGATATTAAATATGTTCAGCTTCGTTCAGATGCAGTTTTTGAAACACAAGGTCTATCTACTTCAGATGAATGTTGCTATTATTCAGCAGCTCCGGCGGATACAAGAGCCAACGGTTTTGTACAGGGTACAGGCTCTTTCTATGCAAGACCAGATTCTGATTCTGACATACTTACTTATTCAGAAATGTGCTTTATTAAGGCAGAGGTTTATTTCAGACAAGGTAAGCTTTCTGATGCATATACCGCATACATCAATGGTATAAAGGCCAATTTTGAACGTATGAATAGCAAATTGAGTTCATGGAAGGGAGCTGGAGCATGCAAAACCGCTCTTGGATATGATGTTACTTTCGCATACGGACCTATGGCCCAGGCAGATATTGACGCTTATATGACAAGTGCAGCAGTTAAACAATCAGCTGCTAGCTTAACTTTGTCAGATATTATGATGCAGAAGTTTATTGCGATGGGTCCTAACTATCAGAATTACAATGATATGAGACGCTATAATTATTATGCTGGTAACATCGGCAATTATGGTGTTATTTATACTCAATTGGCGGTTCCGGTATACAGAACTCAAGATCAGGCTACTTTTAGCGCAGATCCTCAAAACGTGTCATTCTATCCTCGTCGTTGGATGCAGTGTTCTCATGAGACTAATTACAATTCTACAAACCTGAATGAAATTACCCAGAAACTTTATAATATTTCAGCTCAGGACAAGAGTATTTGGTCAATCCCTGTTTGGTGGGATGCAGAATAAATTTAAATTTTGGTCCCGATAGCTTGTCTGTCGAGATTTAAAAGATTAAGCGTCTCTCTTTTTTGAAAAAAAGATTATAAATTGCAACAAAAAGTGTTACATTTGCATCTCATTTAGAGCGAGTTGTTTTTCGCTGGAGATTATAATATGGTTATGAAGGGAAGCTATTATATCTTATTGATGTTCAGATTGTTGGGCTCTACAGTGCAACAGATACGTGTGCTCTGGTGGTTTTTATGCTCCAACAAAAGATACATTTTTGTAACTAATGAAAATATTTTAGCCTTGCGGCTGAAGTGATATTATGGGTGGTTCCCGATGGAGGACTGCCCTTTTTGTTTTTTATTATTAAAAACAAGACAAAACAAAACAAACGGTAAAAGACTATAAAGCAGAGAATTATAGAAATAAACAAAAATTTTTACAACTTATTATTAAACCTAATTTTTAATTTATGTCCATTAAACAAAATTGTGGCAAGCTTTTAAAGCTTGCGCTAATGACAGTTGCCGCAATGGTATTCTCCTTTGGGGCAATGTGGGCTCAGAATTCTAAAGTTACTGGTAAAGTAACCGATAAGAGTGGAGAGCCTTTGGCGGGCGTATATGTTTTGGTTCAGGGAACCAGAAATGGTACGTCAACCGATGCTAATGGTGCGTATACCTTAAACGCTCCTAGCAAAGGAACATTAGTATTTACTTACATGGGCTTTAACACAGCAAACGTTGCAGTTAACGGGCGCTCCAGTGTTAATGTAGTCATGGAAGAAAGTGCTACTACTTTGAATGATGTTGTTGTCGTTGGATTTGGTACACAGAAGAAGGTTAACCTGACAGGTGCCGTTTCTTCAGTTGATGTTGGCAAAACATTTAACAGTAAACCTATTACAGATGTTTCTAAAGGATTGCAGGGAACTGTTCCCGGCCTTACTATTACATTTGCAACAAACGACTTGGGAGCTTCTCCTTCTATCAAGGTACGTGGTACCGGTTCTATCAACGGAAACAACAAACCTCTTGTTTTGTTAGACGGTGTTGAAATTCCTGATTTGTCATTTGTTAATCCTGATAACATTAAGAGCATCTCCGTTTTGAAGGATGCAGCTTCTGCTTCCATTTATGGAACACGTGCTGCGTTTGGAGTTGTCTTGATTACATCTAAGGATGGTAGTAATATGACTGATAAAGTTCAGATTACTTACTCAAACAACTTGTCTTGGAACCAGCCAATCGCTCTTCCAAAATATTGTACTTCTAAGAAAGACGTTATTGCTCAGTTGAATCATGGTATCATAGCTCAGAAAAATGTAGATGGTTCTGACCTTGAGGGTTTTGGAATGTACTACAAAGATTTGATTGAACCTATTTCCGAGTGGTTTGACAAGTATAAGAGCCAAGTTAGCGGAGAGGTTTGGAAGTATGGAAGAGATTACTCTTATCAGGGTGGCACATTCTATTCTTATAGAGTTTCTGACCCTAACAAAGAGACTTTGAAAAAATTCTCTTTCCAGCAGAATCATAACTTGACTATCACAGGAAGCACGGGCAAGACAAATTATAATATTGCCTATAGCTACAGCAAACAGGATGGTCAGCTTAAGAAGGCTGCTAAGCAATATGTACAGAGAAATAATATTAATATTTCAACTAATACTCAGCTATACAAATGGTTGAATGTTGGAACAAAACTTATGTACACAGAGAAGATGCAAAAGTATCCTCACGGATATGCATCCAGTGATGGTGCAATGAGACTTCTTGCATACGATATGAGATTCCCGACATGGTTCCCTTATGGTATTTCTGATGGTGCCAAGGATGATTCAGGTAATTATCTAAATGCAAAATCTGCTTCCGGCGAAGGTCTATATTTCAGACAAGGTAACGGCTTTGTTGCTTATGAGCCAACTTGTACTACTACTGATGAATATTTAACTATCGGTGCCAATCTAAAAGCTAATCTTTATAAAGGTTTGACATTAACAGCTGAATACACCAGAGGCAAGTACAATTATGAGGACAGAGATATTGCATATCCTTGCTACATTGCAAACTGGTGGAATTCTTATGCTCCAAAAGCTGCTTATACAACAAGCGACTATTTGGATAACACATGGGTAAAAACATCTTCTAACACTTTCAATGCTTACTTAGATTATCTTTACAATCTGTTTGAGGATAACCACTTTGCATTCAAAGTTGGTATGAATACTGAGGATTACAAATATGATAGCAACTATCTTTATTCTCAAGGCATCCAGAACATTAATATTCCTACCCTTAATCTTACTCGTGATCATAACGGAAAAGCTACAGTTGATGAGGCTTTGAGAGCTAGATCATCTGCAGGTTTCTTTGCTCGTATTAATTACGATTATCAGGGTAAATATTTGTTGGAGTTGAACGGACGTTATGATGGTTCATCTTTATTCAAGAAAGGTGACAAATGGGCTTTCTTCCCTTCAATGTCTGTTGGTTATAGAATTTCTGAAGAGAAATTCTGGGCTCCAATCAAGAAGTATGTTTCTAACTTAAAGTTACGTGCTTCTTACGGTTCAATAGGCAACCAGAACATAGCATCTTCAACCAATTTCTATCCATTTATGTCTCTTATAGACACTTATACCAATTCTAATTGGGTTTTGACTGATGGTAATTTCCCTACAGCTAGCACAATGCCAACAATCATTGGCAGGAGTATGACATGGGAGAAAATCAGAACTCTTGATATTGGATTTGATGCAGGTTTCCTTAACAATGAATTGACTCTTGCATTTGATTGGTATCAGCGCAAGAATATTGGAATGCTTGTTGACCGTAATGCAGTTGTTGATTACGGTGGTTTCCCTAATCTTCCTCAGGAGAACAGCGGAGACTTGAAGACAACAGGTTGGGAACTTCAGGTTGATTATAACCATGCATTCAATAATGATTTTTCTGTTTATGCTACTTTCACACTTGCTGATGCAACATCAAAGATTTCCAAATGGAATACAAGTGTTGGCAGATTGACAGATTATTACGAAGGTAAAAAACTTGGTGAAATTTGGGGCTTTGAAACTGATAGATATTGGACGAGCGCAGATGACGCTGCTACTATTAAAGCTTGGCAGGGTAATTTGCAAAAGGGAGGATTCGTTTATGGTGCTGGTGACATCAAGTACAAAGACCTTGACGGTGATAATAACATTAATACAGGAGATGGAACTATCTCTAAACATGGTGATTTAAAGAGAATTGGAAATACGACTCCAAGATTTGAGTATAGTTTGCGTATGGGCGCTTCTTGGAAGGGTATTGATGCAGAGATTTTGTTCCAGGGCGTTGGCAAGCGTGATATGTATTCATATTCATCTTTGTTCCTGCCTACAGCTGAAGGTTCTCAGATGAATATCTTCAGAAATCAGCTTGACTATTGGACAGAGGATAATCAAAATGCAAAATTCCCTCGTCCTTATTTTGGCGACGGCGTTGGTTCTACTCTTAATGGTCTACCTTACGGTGGCAGAAATAACTACTATCCTCAGACAAAATTCCTTCAGAATCTTGCTTACTTGCGCTTGAAGAATGTTACAGTTGGTTACACTCTTCCTGCTAAGATATCACAGAAGGCGTTTATACAGAAGGTCCGCGTTTATTGCAGTATTGAGAACGCAATTACTTGGGACCATATTCATGGTGTAATGGATCCTGAATTAACAGGAGGCTGGAATACAGCATCTGGTATTGATAGCCACTATGCAGGCAGGGCTATGCCTTTCAACCGCCAGTGGTCATTTGGTGTTCAGGTTACATTTTAATTACTGAAAAATATGAAAGTTATGAAAAATAAAGTTTTTGCATTAGTTGCTATTGTCTGCCTTGCTTTTAGCATGACGGGCTGCAACAGCTATTTGGACAAAAAACCTCTAGATGCAAATTCAGATGCTACAAACTGGTCATCTGAGGCTTCTATTAAGATGTTTTCTTGGGGTTTTTATGGTTTGTTTAATTCATATAGTTACGGAAGCGGTTGGAACAGAGGTCAATACCATGGTGAAGGCATTACCGATGATTACAATTCTGATTCATTCAATCAGTTTACATCCAACGTTCCTAGTAGTTCAGGTTCATGGAGCACTCCTTATGCATATATACGTAGAGCGAATGTTATGTTGAACCGTATTTCTTTAGTTCCTAATATGACAGCAGCTGCAAAGGCTCACTGGAGAGGTGTTGCACGCTTCTTCCGTGGTATGGAATATTTTGAACTTGTTAAGACTTATGGAGATGTTGTATGGGTTGATACAGAAATTGATATTGATGATGCAGCTGCTCTTGGAAGGGCTCGCGATGATCGTGTTACAGTAATGAAGAATGCTTGCGCAGACTTGCAGGCTGCTGCTGATAGTTGCTATGCTCCAAGTGCGGCAGACAAAAATACTGTAAATAGCATGGTGGCTAATGCATTGTTGGCACGTGCCGCTTTGTTTGAGGGTGCTTGGCAGAAATATCACGCTAATAATACAGCTAATGCTAAGTATTTTTATGAAATAGCTAAAGCTGCTGCAGGCAAGGTTATTGCCAGCGGTCTTTATTCCATTAATACAGATTATGCAGGTCTTTATATAACTGATGATTTTGTTAAAACACCAAGAACAGACTTGATAATGTATGACATTTACAGCGAAACTGCTTCTGCGGGTCTTGTAAATAAAGGACATGGAGTTTATGGATGGGATATTTCTTCTACTCCTTCTTGGGGTATTACCAAGAGTGCGGTTGAGAGCTTTGCAAATGCAGACGGTCTTCCTATTTATATGGGAACATATGATGACGCTACTGTACAAAAAGCAATTCAGAACCGTGATGCTCGTCTAAAGGTTGCAGTTGTTGATACTTTGATGTGCCCTGTAGGTTGCGGCTTTACAGATGGTATTGTTTCATCTACCGGCTATTGGATTCGCAAATATGTCCCTTGGTCTAAAAAGGATGAAAAAGAGAAATTATCAACTTGGAATGCTCCTACCAATGATACTGATGGTCCTGTCTTCACTTATGCAGAAGTTTTAGAGAACTATGCAGAAGCAGCAGCAGAACTTGGAACAGTTGGAGGAACAGCTATCACTCAAGCTGACCTTGACAAATCAGTTAATATTTTGCGTGTAAAGCACGGAAATATTCCTGGGTTTACACTTGTAGGTACAAGCGCAGTTGCAGTTAACGGCACTACTATTACTGCAGATCCTAAGAATACGACAGGTGTTAGCGTTCTTCTTTGGGAACTTAGAAGAGAGCGCAGAAGCGAGCTGTTTGCTGATGGTTTCCGCTATACTGATTTGATGAGATGGAAGATGGGTAGCTATCTTGATTTTGATATAAATCCTGACTGTTATCTTGGTGCAAGACAGGATGCTTTGAAGACTTACTTTGATGACCATGCTGCACAACTTACAGCCGAGAAGAAGACTTGGGCTAACGTAATAGCTAAGAATTTCTGGACAACCGGAACCAAGGTTTACAAAGCTTCTTATAACACAGCAAGTGTTAAACATACTTGGAATGATAAGTATTATTTGGAGCCAATACCTTCCGGAGAGATTGTTTTGGATCCTAATTTGACTCAGAATCCTGGTTGGTAGCAGAGATTTTTCAACTGTTTAAGTTGAAATAGATTATAGAGAGGGACAGCAACAGCTGTCCCTTTTTTTTGTTATATTTGTAGTTATCTGGCGGAGAAATCTGTCGGGACCTAAAATTAGACAATTTTTAAAATTACAATATTATGTTTACAAAGGCAGTATACGCAGCAAGACGTCAAAGACTTGCAAAGGATGTTGCAAAGGGCATCATTTTAATTCTTGGTAACAGTGATGCTCCGTCAAATTATCCTGATAATTGTTATACTTTTAGGCAGGATAGTAACTTCCTGTATTTCTTTGGGTTGAATGACCCTGATTTGGCTGCCGTAATTGATGCGGAGACCGGAGAGGAGATTATTTTTGGGAATGATGTTTCCATAGATGATATTATTTGGATGGGACCTCAGGCTTCAATTGCAGATAAGGCGGCAAGCGTAGGTGTCAAAAAATCAAGAAAATATGCAGATTTGCAAAAATATTTGACTGCTGCAAAGAAGGCAAAGAAAGAGATTCACTTTACGCCTCCTTACAGATATCATAATATGATTTTGCTTAATTCTCTTCTTGGACTCCCGATAGATTCTCTTAAGAAAAAGGCATCTGTGACTCTTATTAAAGCCATTGTAGCTCAGAGAATTGTAAAGGACAAGTATGAGATTGAGGAAATTGACAAGGCTTGCAACATAGGTTATGCTATGCATTTTACAGCAATGAAACTTGCAAAACTTGGAATGCTTGAGCAGGAGCTTGCCGGACTTATGGATGGAATTGCAATGCAGCATGGAAGCAAGGTCTCTTTCCCTACAATTCTTTCCCAAAATGGAGAGACGCTGCATAACCACCTTCACAATCAAATACTTACAAAAGACAGATTAATTGTGATTGATGCCGGTGCTGAGAATAATATGAATTATTGCTCAGACAATACCCGTACAATTCCAAGCAGCGGAAAATTCACTCAGCAGCAAAAAGAGATTTACAACATAGTATCAGATGCAAATAATTTAGCATTTAAACTTTCAAAGCCGGGCGTTGCATATTTGGATGTTCATCTGGCAGTTTACAGATTATTTGCAGAGAGGCTTAAGGAACTTGGACTTATGAAAGGTGATGTAGATGAGGCTGTTGCAAATGGTGCTCCTGCATTGTTCATGCCTCACGGACTTGGTCATAACATGGGTCTTGATGTTCATGATATGGAGGATTTGGGAGAGGATTATGTAGGTTACGGCAGCGCTGCAAAACGCAACAAACAGTTTGGTCTTGCGTCATTGAGAATGGCCCGCAAACTTGTACCTGGAAACGTTGTAACTGATGAGCCGGGAATTTATTTTATTCCTGCCCTTATAGAGAAATGGAAGAAAGAAAAAATAAATGCCAGTTTCATTAATTTCTCCAAGCTAAAAGATTATTATCACTTTGGCGGAATTCGTCTTGAGGATGATGTTCTTATTACTCCCGATGGTTGCAGACTTCTGGGTGCCAAGAGGTTGCCAATAACAGTGAAGGATGTGGAGAGAGAGATGAAGGATAATAATAAATAGAAAAATATTTTTTTCTGTCAGTAAATATCACACGTTAAAATGAGATTAAGAATAAAATACGGCAAGAGGCTATCGGGATTATTTTCCGTGCTTCTTGCTCTATTTTTATTCTTCTCTTTTACAGCGGCTGCGCAGAGCACAGCTACGGATGCAAACTCCAAAGATGAACCAGCTTATGGTAATGACCACGTAGCAAATAGCAATCTGCCTGTTTTAATTATTTCTTCTTATAATCCGGAGACAAGCTCCGTTACAAACACGCTTTTAACTTGTAAGCAAATCATTGATTCTCTCAAGATTAAGAACCCTCTTGTTATAGAGAACATGAACTGCAAAAACTTTGGTGAGGTGTTTGAATATCAGAAGAGATTTGACAGAATTCTAAATAAGTATACAGGTGCGGATGGTAATTTAGCCGTGTCTGCTGTTGTGCTTCTTGGACAGGAGGCGTGGGCAACATATTTGTCTCAAACTAGTGACAAGATAAAGAGAGTGCCTATTGTCTGCTCCATGATTAGCTCAAACAGTATTCCTCTTCCGGCAGCCGGAACAAACCTTGCCACATGGGCGCCAGACCCTATCTATCTTACTGACTTAAAGAAAAGGGATAATGTCCTGTCGGGAGTCATATATAACTATGATATTGAGCGTAATATAGAGCTGATAAAACTGCTTTATCCTAATGCCACAAATTTTGCGCTGGTAACCGATAATACTTTTGGAGGAGTTGCAATGCAGGCGCACGTGAAGAAAGTTTTTGAGTCTCACGGTGATTTGCACCTGATTTTGCTGGACGGCAGAAATAAGGACGTGCTGGAGATGGAGAATGCAATTTCCTCATTAACACCAAGTAACAGCGTCATGATGCTTGGAACGTGGCGCGTGGACAAGAACGAATCTTATTATCTGCCGACGGCTGTTTATACGCTGGTTGCCGCAAATAAAAAAATTCCTGTTTTCTCATTGTCTTCTATTGGCATGGGACAGTGGGCTTTAGGAGGATGTTTCCCAAAGTACAGGAATCAGGGGAGAGACATTGCAGAAAATTTGATTAAGGTTTTGAACGGAAGTTATTCAGAACCGGGAATTTATTTTGACCATATTCCAAATACGGTACAGTATGATGCTCAGGCTTTTGCAAAATATAATCTGGATAAGAGAATAGTTGGCAGCGGAGCAAAATTCATAAATGAGGTAAACTATTTGCCGGAGCGTTATCGCAAATGGGTTGATTTAATTGCAGTTGCGCTTGCTGTCTTTCTTATTGCATTTATTTTCATCCTTACTTTGCTTTATAAAACAGAGAAGCTTAATACCTCCCTGCAAGTTTCTCACAGAGATAACAAGCTGATTTTGGATAACATAGGTGAGGGTCTGATTTTTATTGATATAGATCATAATATAATTTGGGAGAATTGCAGCACAATAAAGGGAATGGAGGATTTTGCGGAATGGCGGATAGGAACCAAATGTTATGATTTGAAAAAGAGGAATATTAAGTGTGATACCAATTGTCCAATTTTAACTCACTCTTTTGACGGTTCGCACACTTCCAGGGAGATAATACACAAAGAGGCCCGCACTTATCAGATGTATTACAACTCTATTTATAATCCCGACAGCAAAGAATATCTTGGTACTGTTATTAGAGTAGAGGATGTAACTGAAAGAGAGGCGCAA
The DNA here is from genome assembly GCA_022647615.1 of Bacteroidales bacterium. Lineage (NCBI taxonomy): Bacteria > Pseudomonadati > Bacteroidota > Bacteroidia > Bacteroidales > Bacteroidales bacterium. The sequence continues at coordinate 372,706 of JALCKZ010000001.1, read as the reverse complement.
ACGGCAGAACTTAGGCTTGCAAAGTCTGCTGCCGAGTCCGCTGATAAGATGAAGAGCCAGTTTATTGCAAATGTCAGCCATGAAATCAGAACTCCTTTGAATGCCATCAACGGCTTTGCGGAATTGCTGATGGATGAGGATATTACGCCTGATGACAAGAAGATGTACAAAAGCATTATTCAATCCAATACAAAGCAGCTTCTTAATCTAGTAAATGATATTTTAAGTCTTTCCAAGATAGAGGCCGGCACGCTGGATTTTGTTAGCGAGGATGTGGATTTGAATGAGCTTGTTTCTGCTTTCTACGGAGAATTTTCTTTGGATGCTAAAGCTAAGACGGGAAGGTTTGTAGATAAAAATATTGAGCTGCAGCTGGATATTCCAAAGGAGACCTGCAAGATGATTTCTGATCCTGCACGGTTGAGGGAACTATTTACAAATCTGATGGTTAATGCTGTTAAATTTACTAACCAGGGACATATTAAAATTGGCTTTACGGAGAGAGAAAAAGACGTCCGCTGTTTTGTTGAGGATACCGGAAGGGGAATTCCTGATGACCAGAAGCAAAAGATATTTGACAGATTTGTAAAGCTGGATAACTATGTGGAAGGTACAGGCTTAGGACTTTCCATCTGCATGCAGATTGTAAAACACTACAACGGCCAGATGGGTGTGGATTCGGAGGTTGGCAAGGGCTCTACGTTCTGGTTCATTTTGCCTAAACAATAAGGATATAAAACTTATTATATAAAAAATTAACCCTTATAATCGTTTGATTATAAGGGTTTTTCTGTGGTACCCAGGGCCGGGGTCGAACCGGCACAGATTTAACTCCACTGGTGTTTGAGACCAGCGCGTCTACCAATTCCGCCACCTGGGCATTTAACCGTGCGGAGCACGGACGTCTCAAACAGGGTGCAAAGGTAATAAAAAAAGGGAGGATTTTTCAAACCTCCCTTTTTTAAAATCTCACTTTTTATTATTTAGTCCGTAATTGGCTAATAATTAAATGTTATGCTCTTTTTAATCTCCGGGTTTATGCTGTTTGCAACGGGGCAAGTTCTTGCCGCAGATTCAATTAGACGCTTCTGCTGGTCTGTATAATTATTCCCTTTTGGAAACGTGATATTTAATTTGAGTTCGACAACGCGTCTAGGTGCCGTTCCCATAATCTTCTCAGTCTCAATGGTCGTACCGTCTATGTTAAAGCCGTAGCTCTGTGCGGAAATGCCCATAATGGTGAGCATGCAGCATCCTAATGCACTGGCCAGCAAATCAGTAGGGGAAAAACTCTCCCCTTTGCCGTGGTTGTCCAGAGGGGCGTCTGTAAATATTTTGGCTCCCGATAGTTCATGGGTGACTTCACTTCTTAGGTTACCCTTATATACAGTTTTCATTTTAGTCATATATAAATCCTCCTTTCTATTTTTCCTTCTATTTAGTGTTTGGTTTCTCTATTTTTTATCCTGTTTCTTTTTGTTCTCTTTTTTGCTCTCCAGAAAATCCTTCTCAAACTTTTCTCTAAGTTCTCTCAAGGAATCTCTTATCTCCAAAATATCATCATAAACAGTCTCTGCTATATGTTGTTTTTTAGGTTTTTGCACCATTTCCCCAATTAGAGTGGCGCTTGTGCAGCTTGTGATTTTTACATCTACGTAATCCCCGGGGTTGATGCTTGCTGCGGTTCCTTTTTTGCTGCTGGCCGCAGGCTGAGGTACATCAAAGACACACATCTTGTTTTGCTGCGTACGTCCTGTCATCTGTTTATCAGAACGTTTGGAGAATCCCTCCACCAAGACCTCAAACACTTCCCCAACATTTTTTTTGTTTGATTCCAGAGAGAGCGAACTCTGGAGTTCTATAATTTCATTTAGCCTCCTTGTCTTTTCAGCAACAGGGACATCATCTTTAAACTTCTTTGCAGCCAGTGTATTAGGCCTTTGGGAGTATTGAAACATGAATGCTCCGTCAAAGCCAACCTCTTTAATCAAGGAGAGCGTTTGTTTGTGATCTTCCTCTGTTTCTGAGCAGAATCCTGCTATTACATCTGTCGTGATTGCGCAGTCAGGAAGAATCTCTCTTATGTCCGCAATCTTTTGCAAATAATCCTCCCTGGTGTATTTCCTGTTCATCTTTTGCAGCATAACATTGCTTCCGCTTTGGACGGGCAGATGAATGTGGTTGCAGATGTTTGGATACATTGCCATTGTATAAAGCAGACCCTTTCTAATATCCTTAGGATGATTGGTTTGGAAGCGTACGCGCAACTTCGGATCTAGCAGCGCAACCAGTTCCAGCAGCTGATAAAAATTTGTAGTATCCGTAGGGTCATCCGGGTTTGACCATAGATAAGAATCTACATTCTGCCCTAAAAGAGTAATCTCTTTATAACCCTGCTTTATAAGCTCTTCAGCTTCATGTACAATACTTTTGGGGTCTCTGCTTCTCTCTCTGCCGCGCGTAAACGGAACAATGCAATAAGAACACATATTGTTGCATCCTCTTGTTATAGAGATGAATGCGCTTACTCCGTTTGTGTCAGTTCTTACGGGGTTTATGTCTGCATAAGTCTCCTCAGGCGATAGGTTTGTTGCGGAAATTTTTTCTCCGGTTTTAATAATTGTATTTATTATCCCTGGAAGATTCCTGTAGGCATCAGGCCCTGCAACAAAGTCAACTGCAGGATTTTCCAGCAATTTCTCTTTTACTCTCTGCGCCATGCAGCCAAGGACGCCGACAATAGGACCCTGAGGGGTAAAGCTGTCGGGACCTTTAAGACTTTTAGCTTTTTGTTTCCTTTTCTTCTTTTCCTGTAAAAAAACGTCCAATCTTCCCAGCACCCTCTGCTCTGCGTTATCTCTTACAGAACAAGTATTTACAAGAATCACATCTGCGTCGGCAATTTCCTTGCACTGCTCATATCCCGCACCATGCAAAATAGAGATAGCAACCTCGCTGTCGCTGACGTTCATCTGGCACCCGTATGTTTCTAAATAGATATTCATAATTGTTCCTTGCAAAGATAAGTTTTTTAACTTTGCGGATAATGAAGAAGTTATTAAAAATAGTGTTTTGCGTTGCGGCAATTGCATTAATTGTCTCCGGTTGCGCAGATTATAGGAAAATTGTACTGGAAGATATTTCAATTACGGGCTTTAAGCTTAAATCTGCAACCTGCGCCCAAATTAATCTGGCCGCTTATGTGGATAATCCTACCGGCGGCACGTTTAATGTTACGGATATAGATGGTTTGCTTTACAAGGATGGTGTAAAATTTGCCCACTATAATTTAGTGGACCCGGTTGCCATACAGCCGCGCCTTAAGACCAGGATTCCTCTTACAATAGAGATTAATTTGGATGATCCGCTGTCTGTGCTGGCCATGGGGCTTAATGTAAAGAGCTGGAATAAAAAGGATTTTATGATGGACGTGCACGCTATTGTGAGAAAGGGCGGATTGAGAATTCCTTTTGTGCGCAAAAATGTTCCGCTGGATAAAGTGCTGGAGAGGGTTAAGGTGCGCTCAAATTAAATAGATGTATTATGAAAAGATTTATCTTTTTGGCGTTGATTTGCCTGTTGTCATTAAATGCTGTAGCTCAGGGATATAACAATGATTATATGACTGCCGATTCTGCTGCCGTTGTTTCACCTGTAGATTCATCTCTTGTAGGTGTTTCCGTTTTTGATTTGCTAAAGAGAAATTCATCTTTTGGTTCCGGCAGGAGCATTGAGACCGGAGGCAATGGGGAAGCTGTTGCTGGCGGAGTGGTAGTTTTGCACCAGGATGCCTCTGTTAAGGCGGCTTTTGAGAGTTATGTTAAGTCTAATCCCGACAGGGCAAAGACCGGGTACAGAATAATTGTTTTTAGCAGCAATGCGCAGAGTGCCAGGGGAGAATCAGAATCAATTGCATCTCAGTTTAAGGACTCTTATCCGGGGCTTGGAATTTATAGAAGCTATGCAAATCCTTTCTTTAAAGTCACTGTTGGAGATTACAGGACAAAGACTGATGCGCTAAAGTTATATTATGAAATCAGCGGGCGTTTTCCGCGCGCTAAAATCATCAAGGACAGAATAAATTGGTGCCAGTTTTAATTACTGCAAGCGCCTGTTAGTGAATGTGAACGCTAAAGTGTCCGGAGTCTCCCTCCTCACTCTTTTTCTTTGCTTTTTTCAACGGAAGTTTATCCTTCCACCATTTTGGAGCATGCTTTTGTCCCCACTCAATAAGAGGCATTATGTGACGGGTGATTTTTTCAGGATAAATATCTTGAATGTTGATTAGAATACCCGTCTCTTCTACATCTCCAAAGCCGTGATTAATAGCACTTCCAAATACTTTCATGGATGGAGAAAGTTTCATGTATGAATTAATAAGCGGAGGTATATGCTCTCCGTTATTTTTAATCTCTTTAACCAGAACTTTATATCCGTCCTTGTATTGGAGTCCCTCAAAAAGAGAATTAATGTAGGGATCATGAGTATTGCAATCCAGCGGCTCCTTGGATGTTACCATGTTATCCGGGTCAGGAAAATATTTATTTAAAAAGTTAAGCAGAATATTTCTCGCTCTCTGGTTATAGGAGGTATACATGGTTACTTTGCCAAAGAGGAATTTGATATTGTCATACTTCAAAACCAGAGCTCCAAGTCCGTCCCACAAGTTATCCAATGCAAAAACGCTTTTGCGTTTTAAATTGGTACTCTGATAGTTAGGCTGGATGAAAGAGCGTCCCAGCTCTATTGTCCACGGCATATATTCTTTCTGAAATTTCTCAGAAAAGTTGTATAGCTCAGCAGTTGCAAGTTTCTCTATCGGGAGTCCGCCGCACATTATATACCTGTACCCGCCAAGAATTTCCTTGTCTTCCGGGTCCCATACAATTAGCTGGTTATAAGCATTATAAGGGTCAGTGTCAAACGGGTCAATGTCCATGGATTTCCCCGTTCCTCCTCCTCCAAGGCGGAAAGAAATTTCACGCAGCCGGCCAATTTCCCTCATAACATTGGGGGAATTCTCCGCCGTAACCTCATACAGCAAGTTCCCTCCCGTACGGGTTTTGCGTACAAATTTATCTTCTGTTAACTCATTCTTTATCAGCTCTCTATCTACTGGCTGAATAACTGCTTCCATATTCATAAACTTTACCCCTAATTATATTGCACCATTGCTGAGCATTCATTTCCGATTCTTTTATCTCCTGCGGACTTATGGGATTTCCAATGACCATGCTAAACTCCGCCCCCTTTTGTCTGAACAATTCATGAGGCAAAAACATCATCTCTACATTGAATTTTATCCCCAGAAATTTTCTGATTTTTGCAAGCCTATAGAATGCCTTTGAATTTCTTCCGCTAAAAAAAACGGGAACAATATCTCTTCCGCTCTCAACGGCTTCCCCGACAAAATTTTTATGCCACTCCGTATCCTTAATATCTCCGTTTATTAGTCTGGAACACAGGCCCGCGGGGAAATTGCACAAATTGTAATTATCTGCGTATGCCTTTTTTATATTTTCCAAATTTGCCCGGGAAGTTTTTCCCATTTTGTTCACCGGAATAAAGATGTCTTTTAGCGGCGGAATGTTGTATAAAAAATCATTCACAATAAATTTTGCAGGACCAAATCTCTTTGTAAGCTCGCTAATTAAAATTAAACCGTCCAGTCCTCCAAGGGGGTGATTGGAGACAAAAACATATTTAAAATTTTTATTCTCTTTTTCCTTTTCACGACAGTTAAACGTCTCCTCCGCCCGGTCTGCGTATCTTATTATTCCCTTGACATTTAAATATTTAAGTGCACCTCCCGCAAAATCAGCCCCGCTTAGTCCGTTGCACTCTTTTAAAATTTCATTTATCTCTTTAAGGTGAACTATTTTTGCAATAATGGAGTAGACAAAGGATGGAAGCTTGCGTGCAAGTTTTTCATTTTTGTTTGCTACCACTTTTTTTATGTCTATCTGAATTGCATCCATTTTTCTTGTGCAGTTTGTGCTGCGGCGCCTATGCTTTTTTCCTGTGCGGCCAATGCTCTTTGAGCTTGCATGGCACTCCCTATCGGGAGGCAAAATTAAAACAAAAATAGTATCTTTGTGATATGCTAAAACAGGGGCTACAGCAAAAAATGCAGCAGCGGCTCTCACCGCTTCAAATCCAGACAATTAAACTTCTGGAGCTTCCCTCTATTGAGCTGGAGCAAAGGATAAAAAAAGAGATTGAGGAGAATCCTGTTTTGGATGACGGTCCTGCGGAGAGCAGCAATGATGATGATTCCCAGGATGATGCATCTGAGGAGCAAAAGCCCAAGCAGGTTTCTCTCTCTGAGTACAACGGAGATGATACTCCCGGTTATAAGCTTTATGTGAATAACCGCGGCAAAGATGAGAAGCCGCAATACAATACTTTTTCTGTTAAAGAGAGTTTCCAACAATCTTTGGTTCAGCAGCTTGGATACAGGCACATGGATGAGAGGCAGAGACAGATTGCCGTCTTTATTATCGGCATGCTGGATGATGACGGGTATTTGCGCAGGACTCCTGATGCTTTGTCAGACGATATCGCTTTGCGTCTTAATATAGAAACTACTCCTGCGGAGATTGAAAAAATTTTAACCGGAACTATACAAGAGTTTGACCCTGTGGGTGTTGGAGCTAGAGATTTAAGAGAGTGTTTGCTTTTGCAAATTCAGGCAAGAGAGGAGAGAACTCCGGCGGTTGAAAATGCTCAGACCATTCTCAAAGATTTTTTTGAAGAGTTTACAAAGAAGCATTATCCAAAGATTATCTCTAAGATGGGGATAACGCAGGATGATTTGAAAGACGCTATTGGCGAGATAGTTAAACTTAATCCGCGTCCCGGCGGCCAGATAGATGATTCTTATGTTGAGCAGGCTCAGCAAGTTGTTCCAGATTTTGTTTTAGAAAACAATGACGGGAAATTATCCGTTACCCTGCCCAAGTTTAATGTGCCGGAACTGCGTGTGAATAAACGTTATGCAGACTTGCTTTCAAAAGCTGCCGATAGAAGCAACAGAGAGGGGAAAGAGGCTGCAAGTTTTGTAAAACAAAAATTAGATAGCGCAAAGTGGTTTATAGAGGCCATAAAGCAGAGACAAAATACTTTGCAAAATACGATGAATGCTATAGTTGAGTTCCAGAAGGATTATTTTGCGGATGGAGATGAGACCAAGCTTAAACCAATGGTTCTTAAGAATATAGCGGAGAAAACGGGATTGGATATCTCTACAATTTCCAGAGTGGTAAATTGCAAATATATTCAGACATCTTTTGGAATAATACCTCTTAAGTATTTCTTCTCAGAAGGTTTAATGACGGAGAGCGGAGAGGAAGTTTCTACAAGAGAGATTAAAAAAATACTTCAGCAAAGCGTTGAATCTGAAAATAAAACAAAACCTCTTACAGATGAAGAGCTTGTAGAAGTTCTAAAGTCCAAAGGATATCTTGTTGCAAGAAGAACGGTGGCAAAATACCGTGAACAATTGGACATTCCTATTGCACGTCTGCGCAAGGAGTTATAAAGCAATTATTACAAATGAGATTCCCTATTAATTTTAGAAGCGTCGGGGTTTTTGCAGCTGCCGCGCTTACATTCTTTCTATTATATTCTTGCAGTATGAAACAATCTGTTGATTTAATTGGCTATAACGGAACCATTTATACCGTTGATTCATCTTTTGACAAGGCTGAGGCCTTTGCAGTAGATGACGGAAAATTCTTAGCTGTCGGGGACAATAAGTCCATACTTGGCGCTTATAAATCCAGGCACATGATTGATTTTAAGGGCGGTGCTGTTTATCCCGGTTTTAATGACGCGCACTGCCATTTGTTTGAAATGGGCAAAGATTTGTGGTACTGTGATTTGCGCGGTTCAAAATCTTTTGATGAGGTGATTGGGAGATTGCAGGAATTTTATGCTCAGCATCCCGACAGAAAATTTATTATTGGAAGCGGATGGGACCAGGGGCTGTGGCCGGGTAAAAAATTTCCTACGAATGAGAAGCTGAATGCAGCTTTTCCCAAAATTCCTGTTGTGCTGTCACGTATTGATTTCCACGCAGTTGTGGCAAACCAAGCGGCCATAGACGAGCTGGGACTAAAACCCGATGATGCTAATTTAAATCTTAAAGAGGCGCAGATAGTAAACGGAAAGTTTACCGGAATTTTTATGGAGAATTTGTGTGTTGAATTCAAAGACAAGGTGGCAAAATATTCCCGCAAAGATTTGGAGGAGATTATGTTAAACGCTCAGGCAGAGTGCTTTAAGAATGGTCTTACCTCTGTGTGCGATGCTGAGGATGAGTATCCTACAATTATGCTTATGGATTCTCTTGTTAAGAAAAAACAGCTTACCCTAAAAATTGATGCATGGCCTCTTCCAACTGAAGAGAACTTTAAGAACATCACAAAGCCTTTCAAACACAAGAACTTAACTGTCGGGACCTTTAAACTTTACAGAGACGGTGCGCTTGGTTCCAGAGGTGCATTGCTGCTTGCTCCTTATAGTGATGACCCGGCAAATAGCGGGCTAGAGTATTATCCTTTAGCAGATTACATTAAGTATTGTAATTGGTGCCATGAGCACGGATTCCGTGTTGCAACGCATTGCATTGGAGATAAGGCAAATAGACAGGCGCTGGATGTTTATGCAAGTATTCTTAAGGGGAAGAATAATCTTGGCTGGAGAATTGAGCATGCGCAAATTATTGATGATAAGGATATTAACAAATTCAAAGAGTATTCAATAATCCCGTCTGTTCAGCCAACTCATTGTACATCAGATATGATGTGGGCAAAAGAGAGATTGGGAGAGAGGATTAGAGAGGGGTACAGATATCAGGATCTTCTTAATCAGCTGGGCTGGATTCCTGCCGGAACAGATTTTCCTATAGAGAGCGTAAATCCTATTTATACTTTCTTTGCGGCCGTTTACCGCAAGAACTTGGATTTCAGGCCGGAGGGAGGATTCCAAATGGAAAATGCACTGACCAAAGAGGAGGCGCTTAGCTCCATGACAATTTGGGGTGCAAAGTCTACTTTTGAAGATAAGATAAAGGGGAGCATTGTGCCGGGCAAAGAGGCGGACTTTGTTACGACGGATAAAGACTTTATGAAAGTACCTGAAAAACAAGTGCCTGCAACAAAAGTCACAGGCACATGGTTAAATGGCAAAAAGGTTTTTTAAAACTTTTTGCCCCCTTAAATAATCTCTTTTTTCTCTCCGTATGCTAAATCCCCGGCGTCACCAAGGCCCGGGATTATGTATGCCTTGTTTGTAAGTTCTTCATCTACAGCTCCTACCCAAAGCGTAACTTTTTTATGAGGCAGCTGCTTGGATAAGTTTGCAACTGCGGCCTTGCTTGCTACGACTGTTACTATATGTGTGTACTCCGGCTCTCCATTCTCACATAACTGATTATAAGCTAACATTATGGAAGAACCTGTGGCCAGCATGCAATCTGCAAGAATTAAAGTCTTTCCCTCCATAGGCGGGCAACTGGTATAGTCTGCATGAATAGAGAATTTGTTGTCTTTTCCATATTTGCGGAAGGCGGCAATAAATGCATTATCGGCAGTATCCAAAACTTTTAATATTCCGTTATGAAGCGGAAGCCCCGCTCTCATTATTGATGCTACAACAAGCTGACTATCAAGAACCTTGCACTGCGCAATTCCAAGAGGCGTTGTAATATCCTTCTCTTTGTACTGTAATGTTTTGCCAATCTCATAGGCAACGCACTCTCCAATTCTCTCAAGATTATTGCGGAATTGCATCCTGTTTTTCTGAGCAACCTTGTCTCTGATTTCTGATAAATACTGATTAACAATGGTGTTCTCTTCTCCTAGATTGACAATTTTCATAGCGGATAGGTATTAAGTTATAGTAAGGTTGAAATCACTTTAACGCGGTGTAAAGTTAACTATTTTTTTAACCATTCAAATGCAGCCATCGTCTGCGAATGAGTAATATTGGTCTCCAGCAATAATAATATGGTCTAAAAGGGAAATGTCGCACATTTCAGCCGCTGTTTTAAGCCTTCTTGTCTGAAGCTTGTCTTGGTCTCCCGGCATTTTGCTGCCGCTAGGATGGTTGTGTACAAGGATGATGGAATTTGAGAGTTTTGCCATGGCATTTTTAATAATCATTTTCACATCCAGCACAGTGGAACTTACTCCCCCGCTTGTAAGTTTCTCCTTGGCAATCATTCTGTTGCCGCGATTAAGATATAATATCCAGCACTCTTCATGGTTGAGATCTTTTAGCAGCGGGCTCATTAATTTTGCCGCGCTCTCAGATGAATAGATTTGGGTGATAGGTGGCGCCTGCTCTACTGCCATCCTCTTTGCAATTTCAAATAAAGCCATCATAGCCAGGGCCTTACCTTGTCCCATTCCTCCAAATTTTCTGTAGTCTTCAAAAGTGAACTTGCGCAGTACGTTAAGATTATTATCTGCAGCGTTTAAGATTTTCCTTGCAAGGTCTACTGCATTTTCACTTCTGCTCCCAGACCTTATAACTATCGCGATTAACTCCGCAATGCTAAGATTTTCTCCGCCCTTTGCCAGAAATTTTTCTCTTGGCCTCTCGCTCTCATCCCATTTTGTAATTGTTAGATTTTCTGTCATAACTCTGATTTTTAAAGTTGTTTTCCGTGAATAAAAAAAACTTCCCAAAGATTGGGAAGTTTCTAAAAATCAGACTACAAAAGGGTAAATTTATCCTCTATAAAAATCCGGAATAAGAAATATTTTCGCTCAACAGAGCAAATTTATTTTTATACCTTATTTCTCAGCAGGTTTCTTCTCTGCGGCCTTTTTCTCTGCAACTTTTTTAGCAGGAGCCTTTTTTGCAGGGGCCTCTTTAGGAGCCTCTTTGCCTAAGCCGCTAACGTGCTTTGCAAGTCCGCTCTTAAGGTTAGAAGCCTTATTCTTGTGGATAATATTTGTCTTTGCCAGTTTGTCTAGCATTGCGTTTACCTTAGGAAGCTGTTCTTCAGCAGCTTTCTTATCAGTTGTGTCCCTTAAAGCCTTGATGGCGTTGCGGGTTGTTTTTGCATAATAATGATTATGCTCATTGCGCTTAACATCTTGTCTTGTGCGCTTGTCTGCAGATGCGTGATTTGCCATAATATTGTCTTTTTTAATATCTTACAGTAGTCAGTACGAGAATCGAACTCGTATTGCAAGAATGAAAATCTTGTGTCCTAACCATTAGACGAACTGACCATAAGGGCGGCAAAGGTAAAAAGAATTTATTTATTCTGGAAATTTTCCTGCCAGTCAAAGGAGTAAATAATTGCCTCTACCTGACGCAGATAATTTCTTTTGTTGTAGCGCGGTGCGTATACAAAGCCCATTACTACAAGCAAATTCTTTCCGTCCTTTGTGTAGAAGATATGCTCTACAAACGGACCTCCCATAAAGTCATTCTCTACTTCCCACAATCCTCTCATCTCCGCAAAGCTTTCATTCTTGTATTTATACCAGTTAAGAACCGGTGTTTTTTCAGGTGCAATAATCATATAGCTGTTATCCTGAGGCCCCGGCACATTTTTCTTAAGTACCAGGTTCTCTTTGCTCATCAGGCTATCAAGACTAGGAAATGCCTTCCCGTCAAACGGCAGCTTATAGATTAAGAAATATTGATTGATGTATGTGGTTTCATAGGAAATCCACATGAAATTATCAGTGGCTTTTTTAATAGAATATCCGTTAGGAAAATAGGGTGAACCTCCAAACTTTTCAGCTACCGCCTTTCTTATGCTTGTCTCCTCATATCTCTTTGAGTTCCTGATAATTCTGTCTCTTTCCGCCTGGTCTATGGCATTGTAAATTAACTCTGCATTTTTATTTATCAAATCAGCGCATTCAACGCTAGAACGTGCGTGCACATAAATTACAATTTGCGGAGTTGCCCATATATCATTCCTCAACTGTATCTGATTCTCTTTAAGTCCGGAATTAATATCCAAGATGATAATGTTTCTGTGACTTTGGAAAAGGTCTGTAAATGAAGATTTTTGGATGTTTACAAGGTTAAATGAAGGCTCTTTCTGCGGAAGCATAGGATAATCTGCGGCAAGCAAATTTCTTACAGCGGTGCCCGGTTCAGCCTCCCAGTTTGCCTTATCAACTACAACTACAATCTCTCCTGCCTTTCCGGTGATGGTCTTTTTCAGGTGCATCCCATTGTCCCCGCAGCTGCAAATAATAGCGGCTGCAATAGTCATTATTATAAGTTTAACCTTGTTCATAAACAGAGTTTTTTAATTTTTCCAAATTTAAAAATTATATGGAGACATTTATGTCACCAAATTGTAAATTTATTTATCTGAACAGCCTGGCAATGTCATTGCCGAACGCCAAGACCATCAATGCAATCAGCAGCACCATTCCCACAACTTGTGCCGCCATTAAGAACTTATCGCTTGGCTTGCGCCCCGTAACTATCTCATAGAAAGTAAATAATATGTGTCCGCCATCAAGCGCGGGGATAGGCAAAATGTTAAGTACGGCAAGCATAATTGACAAAAATGCGGTAATGCTCCAGAAGGCATGCCAGTCCCAGTACCCTGGAAATATCTGACCTATAGCTATAAAGCTCCCGACAGATTTATATGCTTCTGTCTTTGGAGTAAAAATCAGCTTAAGCTCTTTCCAGTAATTGCTGATGCCTGTGCTTGCTTTGCTGAATGCGGCGGGAACGGAGCTGACCAGAGAATATGTCTTCTTTGTAACCTTGTAATACTTAGTTACATCCCCGCCAAGATTAACGCAAATGGCACCTCTCTTGTTTACAGCAAGCGGAATTTGAAGCGTTTCCGCAGGCACAATCGTATTCTTTGCTTCAGCAATATTTCTTACAACAGTGGCTTTTACAGTATCTCCCTTGTGCTTTTCCAGATATTCTTTTACATCTGTAAACATCTGAGTTTTAGCACTATCTACTGCAATAATCATGTCTCCGACCTTAAGCCCGCTATGAATATTTTGAGATGTGTCAGGTATGTTTCCAACAATAAACGGAATCCCATATTCAAATAAATCAGGCGAATTCAGAATTGCCGGAATATAATCGGGGTCTATATTGACTGTGACTTTTTTATCTCCTCTTACAACGGTTGCTTCTGTTGCCTGGCGGTGAATCAAATCTGCGCGCAGATTTGCAAAATTATCTGTCGGGACCCCATCAAAAGCTACAATTTTATCTCCGTTGCGGAACCCCATTTCCCTTCCCAGGTCATTTACAGCTACTCCGGTTGTAACGTCCTTTGTCTTAATGTATTCCTCTCCCCAAGTAAAAAGTATTCCGGCGTAAATTAAAATCGCCAAAAGGAAATTAAAGAAGACGCCTCCAAACAAAACCCAGAATCTCTGCCATGCCGGATGCGCGCGGAACTCCCACGGCTTAGGCTCGCTTTTCAGCTGGTCTTTATCCATGGATTCATCTATCATTCCCGCAATTTTGCAGTATCCGCCAAGCGGCAGCCATCCTATACCGTATTCAGTATCAGAGTTTTTGGGCTTCCATCTAAATAACGCAAATCCTGCGTCAAAGAAAAGATAAAATTTGTCCACCCGAATTTTGAAAATTCTTGCAAAGATGAAATGACCAAATTCATGAATCAGAACCAGAAGGCTCAGCGATAGAATAACTTGTATTACCTTTAAAAAAATTACCATAAAATCTCTTTAATAATTATGCTTTAAGCACTCTTAATCACGCTCTTAGCACCTTTAATCTTGCTTTAAGTATTTTTAATCACGCTTTTAGCTTTTCTCCGCACAACTCTCCGGCAATCTTTTTTGCCTCCGTGTCCGTTGCGTAAATATCCTCTATTTCAGGAGCGGGGACAAATGTACACTTTTCCATTGTTCCCTCTATGATTTTTGGAATATCTATAAATTTAATTTTTTCATTAAGGAATGCATTAACGGCAATTTCATTTGCTCCGTTCATTGCGCACGGCATATTGCCTCCTTTTTTGTATGCGCTGTAAGCCAAGGAGATACACGGGAATTTTGTCAGGTCTGGTGCGGCAAATGTAAGCTGCTTTAGCTCTGCAAAGCTGATTCTCCGCGTGTTAAGTGAAATTCTTTCCGGATAAGAAAGCGCATATTGGATTGGCACTCTCATGTCGGGAGCGCCAATTTGCGCTTTTATGCTGCCGTCGCAAAACTGTACCATTGAGTGGATTATGGATTGCGGATGCACTACAATCTCAATCTTTTCCGCCGGCATATTAAACAGCCAGGAGGCCTCCATCATTTCCAAACCTTTGTTCATCATTGTAGCTGAGTCAATTGTGACTTTAGCCCCCATGTGCCAGTTTGGATGATTAAGCGCCTGCTCCTTTGTAATATTCTTAAAATCTTCTTGTTTCAACTCCCTGAATGGTCCTCCGCTTGCAGTCAGCAAAAGTTTTTCCACTTGAGTTTTCTCTCCCTGCAGGCATTGGAAAATTGCGGAATGCTCTGAGTCTACAGGTATTATGGGGCTATTGCATTCTCCCGACAGCTTGCTTATTATTGAGCCGGCTGCAACCAAAGTCTCTTTATTGGCTAGGGCGATTACCTTTCCCTTCTTCATTGCCGCCATTGTAGGGGCAAGTCCGCTGAAGCCGACCATTGCCGCAAGCACAATGTCCACGTTGCTCCCGCCTGCCAGCTCCCCCGCAGAATCAATACCTGCAAATACTTTAATGTCAAGAGGATCTAGCTCTTTATGAACTTCCTCATAGAGATTCTTATTGCAGATTACAACTGAATTAGGCTTGAATTTTTTGGCTTGTTCAATCAGCAATTTGCTGTTATTGTTTGCCGTAAGCAGCTCAACTTCAAATCTGTCGGGATGACGGTCAATAACATCAAGTGCCTGAGTACCAATAGAACCCGTGGAGCCTAGTATAGCGATATGTCTTTTTAATGTCATTACTTGATGGAATGTTTTAACGCCTTGTTCTGGGCGGCGTCTGCTTTCTTCTTGTTGGCTTCCTGTTTGCTTACCTCTTGTTTCAATCTCTCCTCGTCTTTTGCGTAGGCGGCTCTTAATGAGGAACTTGCTGAATCTGTTGCAGCCTGCTCTTCATCCGTGCCTTCTACCGGAACAGGTTCCTGTCCTGTTGCAATTCTTTGAATGTTAGTAAGTTCTCCCTTCCACATATTAACCTCATTTTGCAATGAATCCAACCTTATGGCATTGCGCACAAGTTCACGTCTGCTCTCCGCAGAAGGATATCCCGGAATAAGCTGTTTGATAGGGGTATATGAAATAATTAAAGAGACAACGACAATCAAAAAAATAACAACCAAAACGGCGGTCAAAATAAACATTCTGCCGTTGGCGCGGAAGGCAAACAGCTCCTCATGAGAAGTATCATTAAAGATAGAAAAGCGGAACTTATTGGATAGCTTGTTCTTATGTAGTTTTTTTTGCTTTGGCATAAAACTAAAAATCAATTAACTTTGCCCCGCAAAATTGTTGCGGATGGATAGGATAATTGGCATAGACTATGGCAAAAAGAGGGTTGGCGTTGCAGTCACAGACCCGCTGTGTATTTTTGCGTCTCCTCTGGAAACCGTAGCTTCTGCAAAGTTAATTGAATATCTCAAAAATTATGCACAAAAAGAGAAAGTGTGCAGATTTGTCGTTGGATATCCTAAGAACTTGAATAACAAGCCTGCAGAGTGTGCGCAATATGTGGATGCCTTTTTAAAAAATCTCAGCCGGGTTTTTCCTGAAATACCTATTTCACTTGAGGATGAGAGATTTACAACAACACTCGCTCAGCAGGCAATGATAGCCGGAGGAGTGAAAAAAAGCGACCGCAGAGAGAAGGGCGCGGCTGATAAAATAAGTGCGGCAATTATTTTGCAGAGTTACATAGATGCTAATAAGCATGCTGCCGGCAAAAAATAAATGTCTTTAGCAATAGAATTGAATTTAAATAGTTACAAAGATGATATTACCTATATATGTATATGGCTCAAAGGTTTTGAGAGAAGTGGCAAAACCAATTGATTTAAAAATGGAAGGTCTTCAGCAGTTTCTGCAGGATATGTATGAGACAATGAAAAAGGCTGACGGTGTGGGGCTTGCAGCACCTCAGGTTGGAAAATCCTGGAGAATTGTGGTTGTTGACGGTTCAGATATGACGGAAGATTTTCCTGAGCTGAAAGATTTTAAGAGATACCTTATTAACCCGGAGATTTTGGAGGAGAGTTCAGATACTGTTGAATATTCAGAGGGCTGCCTAAGCGTTCCGGACATTCATTGTGATGTTACCCGTCCGGCCTCAATTAAAGTCAAGTATACAAATGAAAATCTCAAAGAGGTAACGGAAACTTTTACCGGTTTTGGCTGCCGCATGGTGCAGCATGAACTGGATCATCTAGATGGTCACATGTTCATAGACCATGTTACTCCAATCCGCAAGAAGCTCATTGCCGGCAAATTGCACAATATTCAGATTGGCAAATTCTCTCCGCGCTATAAAGTCAAAGGAAATTTTTAGGAATAGCGTTTTTTAAAATAATCCTTTTGGGATTTTCATCGCGATGGTTTTGTCCTTTTTAGAGATGGAGATGATAAGGTCTTCATGCAGGGGAACCATTGTGGAATTGTTGATTTCCAGGCAGATATTGGCGGTGAACTCATAGAAACTTGTGATGACGCCTTTTTCTGTGCCGTCTTCATCCAGCAGCTTGAAGCCAATAAGCTGTTCAACATCAGATATTTGATTGTCTTCCTCTGCGCCTTCTGAGGTGCTGTCGCCGGACGCATCAGTTGAATCCTCTTTAGCAGAGCTGGGGTCTTCTATAAAGATATCATTCCCCACAAGTTCCTGGGCATGAGCACCGTCACGGACTGTCGAGAACTTTATAATCCATGCGTTGCCGCTGCGCTGTGTGGCGGAGGTGATAAAAAAAGGAACCGGCAGTTCTTCAAAATGAATGAACACCGGTTCCTTAAAGTATACTTCTTTGGAAATACTCTCTGTAGCTCTTTCAGCAGAATTGTTTTCTTCAAAAGTAATTAGTTTGTCTTCAAATTCAGGAGCATTGATTCTTATTAGAACCTCTCCTGTTGAATCATAAGTTTTTACAATTTGTGCAACAGGCGTAAGCTTTATGCTGTCCGCTGAGCGCATACGTAATTACTTCTTTTCCTCTGCTTTAGGCGCTTCAGCTTTTGGGGCCTCTGCCTTTGGCTCTTCTGCCTTAGGAGCGGCTTCTGCAGATTTCTCTGCTGCTGCCTTAGCATCTTCAGCTGCTTTCTTCTCAGCCTCGGCCTTTTCAGCCTCTGCCTTTGCTTTTGCAGCTTCAGCCTCTGCTTTCTTCTTTGCAAGTACCTCTGCACGTGCAACATTTACTTTGTTCTCTGCTGCTGCGGCATTCTTCTTTGCACTCTCATTGTTGGTCTTTATAGACTCAACTTTCTTTGCAACTTTAGCATCCTTCTCAGATACCCATGCGTTAAATTTAGCATCGGCTTGCTCCTGAGTAAGAGCCTTCTTTGCAACGCCTTCCTGTAGATGTTTCTTCAAAAGGACGCCTTTGTAAGACAATATCCTTCTGCAAGTTGTGCTAGGCTGCGCACCCTGATTTAACCAATAAAGAGCTCTCTCGCTGTCCAAGACAATAGTTGCAGGATTGGAATTAGGGTTGTAAGAACCTAGTAATTCAATAAAGCGACTATCACGTGGAGCCCTAGAATCGGTCACTAAAATATGGAAAAAGGCAAATCCCTTTTTACCATGACGTGATAAACGAATTTTTACAGACATAACTGTGAGTTTAAAATTTAATAATTTCTATAACTTCCTTATCTGCTCGAGAAAAGGTGCGCAAAGATATGCTTTTTTTCTTAAAATGAGCAATTTATTTAATCCCGACAGTTTTTTGCTTGTTGACCGGTATAAATGAAAAAAGGGTTGGAAGAACTCCAACCCATTTCTCAAACCTAAAATTTAACCTATGAAAAAACTATTTGTCTCTTTCTATTGCAAGGTCCGTGCCACAATTTGAAAAACCTATCGAGATGCTATTAAAAGGAGGTTTTTATCACCAAAACGGCTTTTTTTATGGACGAACTCAATTTTTTATAGGCCAAACTTTATGCCTATTTTCCTCTTACTCGGCGTATTTTTATTATTCTAACCGGCGTGATAGGGCAATCTGCCTTATTTGTAGGGACCGCCGCTATCTTATCTACAACATCCAGGCCACTTAAAGTCTCTCCAAAAACGGTGTAGGAACCATTCAAGTGTTTGCAATGTTCCGGATTTTGGACAATATAGAACTGAGAGCTAGAGGATTCCTTCATAGGATTTTCTTTATCGCCCTCTCTTGCAGCAGCCAAAGCACCTTTTATATGGGTGTGGTTTGGACGGAACTCTGCAGGCAACGTGTAACCGGCGTCATTATTGCCCCACATTGTTGAATCACTATCGTGATTCTTAGTTTGAGGGTCTCCAGCCTGAATCATAAATCCGTTTATTACCCTGTGGAACAGGATGTTGTCAAAAAAGTGCCTTTTGACAAGCTTTACAAAATTGTCTCTGTGAAGAGGCGTATCATTGTAAAGCTTTACCCTAATTGTCCCCATTGTTGTGACAATGTCAAAGACCGGCTCTTTTTTAGTTTTTTCCCGCGCTTGTGCGTTGCCAAAGCATGTGGTTATAACAAGCGCGCAAATTGCTATTATGCCAATTATCTTTTTCATTTTGTTTTAACAGGAAGTATGCTCAAAATCTTTATTGGCTGAAGCGGGCAATCTTTGTCACCGGTGGCAGCAGCAGCAATTTTATCTATTACATCTAGTCCGCTGACAGTCTCTCCAAATACGGTGTATTGACCATCTAGCTGTGCGCATTGCTGAGCATTCTGAACAATGTAAAATTGTGAACCTGAGGACTCTCTGTTAGGATTTGCAGTATCTCCCTTTCTTGCGGCAGCAAGGGCGCCCTTCTTATGTTTGTGATTTGGAAGGATTTCCGCAGGTATTGTATAGCCCGGACCACCTTGTCCCCAAGTTGATTTGTCTGAGTTGGGGTCTTTTGTTGCGGGGTCTCCGGTTTGAATCATGAAGTTGCTTATTACCCTGTGGAACAGAATGTTGTCATAATATCTCCGTGAAGTAAGTTTCTCAAAGTTGGCTCTATGCAGAGGTGTGTCTTTATAAAGTTTCACTCTTATTGTTCCCATTGTTGTTACAATATCAAATTCCGGCTCTTCCGGAAGTGTTGCCGGGTCAAATGCCAGCGTGTCCGGCTGTGCAGCTTTCTGTGCAGCAAGTGCGGCAGAGTCTTTTTGTGCCTGTGTCATTTCTGTAGTTTTTTTGCCTTTGCAGCCCGCGACAAGAGCTGCGCCGATTAGCATGATGCCAATTATTTTTTTCATAATTATTTTGATTTATTTTTATTGTAGGATTCTGAGTTATTTGTGTCTGTTTTTGCACGGTATTTACTGCAAAAATTCACTCATACAAATATAATTAATAACTTTGAGCGGTGATATTAAAATGGAGTAATATGCGCTTTGGCAGGTTCTGTCTGGTCCTTATAATATGCTTGCTATGCAGCTTTGCGGCTTCCGCACAGATGCAAAGGGATACTATAGTGCGCAAAACTTCAAATCTTTCTTCATCTGCCGCGTCTGCCGGAAAATTATTACACAGACCAACCGTTGGCGTGGTGCTGAGCGGAGGAGGGGCAAAAGGCCTTTCTCATGTTGGAGTGCTTAAGGCGTTGGAGGAGAATAATATCCCGATAGATTACATTTGCGGAACCTCAATGGGGGCTATAGTTGCGGGACTTTATGCTATTGGCCTTACCCCGGATGAAATGCTGTATCTATTTAAGACTAAAGAGTTTGAGAGCTGGTACAAAGGAATGCCGGAGCAATCTTATGCCAGTTATTTTTATAAGCCTTCTCCAGATCCCACAATGCTTTCCGTTGCAATGGAGAGGAAGGAGGGCAAAAAAACAATTTCCGGGGATAGCTTAAGAAGTTCTGTCGGGAGAAAACTAAGCAAGCTTAAGCTTACGCTGCCAACCAGCCTTGTTTCTCCTTACCCAATGGATTTGGCTGTCATGCAGATATTTGCAAGTCCGTGCAAAGCATGCAAATATAATTTTGATTCTTTGATGGTGCCGTTTTTCTGCGTGGCTTCTGATATTCAAAAGAAGCAGGCATATATTGCAAGGAACGGAGACCTTGGTTCATCTGTCAGAGCATCAATGACTTATCCTCTTTACTTTAAGCCTATAATGATTGACTCCACGCTTCTTTATGACGGAGGCATTTATAATAATTTCCCATGGGAGCTGATGAGAGATTATTTTCATCCAGATTATATCATTGGAGTTCAGTGCGTTGTGGGTAACATAAAACCTGAGGAGGAGAATGTTACCACTCTTGTGAGCGGGATGTTGATGAATGATAGTGATTATAATATTCCCGATAGTCAGGGAATTGTAATTAAAGGGCAGTATCCTTTTGCCATTATGGATTTTGCAAAAGTTGATGAGATTTCTTCTAAAGGTTATGAGGTGGCGCAGCCGTATATTGCGCAGATAAAAGAGCGTATCACAAGGGAGAGAACCCGTCGGGAACTTGACTCTATCCGTCTGGCATTCAGAGAGAAATGTGGCGAGGTTAGGTTTAGCAAGAATGTGGAAATTACAGGAACTTTAAACCGTCATGAGAGAAGTTTTATAGACCGTACGATAAAAGAGGCTAATGGGAAAGATATTAGCTTTGACCAGTTTAAGAGGGGCTATTATAGAATTATTGCAAGCGGCGCCGTGAATACTTTTTATCCCTCTTTTGTTTATGATAAGAAGGACCCGTTGTTTAGAGAGAACGATTCTCTGTTTACTCTAAAAATTAGGGCGACAAAAAGTGCTCCGATGCGCTTATATATAGGAGGGAACATCTCATCATCCTCTCTAAATCAGGGATATCTGGGCTTTTCATATTCTCATCTTTCTGCAAATCCATGGAGGGCAAAAGCGGATATGAATCTTGGAAAATTTTACAAAGGCGGTTCTATTAAATGGAGGCAGGAAGTTGGAGTAAACCCAATGGCTTTTTATTATGTGGAGGCAGTTGGACATCAGTTTGATTATTACAACGGAAATCAAAATGTATTTACCGCGGATAAACTTCCTAAAGATGTGCAGGCCAAGGAGTTATTTATTAAAGGCGGAGTTGCTACTCCGGTCTCTTTTAAGAGAAATCTTTTGGCTCAGGGGGGAGTTGTAATAGGAAGAAGATATGTGAGCTCTTATCAGAAAGATAATGTGGCTTCCACTGATACTCCCGACAGGGGCAGCGTGTTTATTATCTCTCCAATGGTTACAATCAAGAGAAGCACTTTGAATTTTTTGCAGTATCCTACGGAAGGGGCCGACGAATTCATAAGGTTGCATTATATATATGGACGTGAGTCTTTTACACCCGGAAACACCAATACTTCTGCTTATGAAATATCCGGAATTACCCATCACATGGCGGCTTTGAGGTTAAAGGCGGAGAGATATTTTTCCGTTACAAAAGCATTTTCAATTGGGTATGATTTTGATGTTGTGTTGAGCAATCGCAACAAGATGAGCAATTTCTACAGCGCTCTTATGTTCATGCCTGCTTATGAGCCAATCCCTCATGCCACTACAATTATGATGGGAAATTACAGAGCAAATAGTTTTATCGGCGCGGGAATATCTCCTATCTTCTTGTTTACAAGGTCTTTATATTTGCATACAAAAATTGCCTACTTCAGGCCTTATGAACAAATTGTAAGGGCTGACAACGGGTGGGAATATACATACACAAAGAAATTTCCAAGCGGAGGATTCATTGCTAACTTTGCACTTGTTTGGCAGTCTCCTATCGGACCGGTTTCATTGTCCACTGCATATTACAGCAAAGGAGGGGCATATAAATGGTACCCGCAGCTGAACATTGGTTTTTTGATATTTAACAAGAAGGCCCTTGAAGATTAAAACTGTCGAGATTTAAAAGAGAATAAATGGGAAGTCCAATAAAAAAACTGGCAGGTGAGACCGCGATTTACGGGTTGAGTACAATACTGGCGAGGATTATAAATTTCTTCTTCGTCCCAATCTATACAAGAATTCTTACAACGGACGGCTATGGAGCATACTCTGAGATTATGTCCTATATTGCTGTGCTGCAGGTTGTTCTGGTGCTGGGGCTGGAGACGGGGTGCTTTAAATTTGCAAGTCATTCAGAGCATCCGGAGAGGCCGTTCTCAACAGCATTGATTACGGTCATAACTGTTGTGACTTTCTTCTTTATCTGTATGTTGCTCTTTGCTAATCCTATAGCGGGGGCAATGGGATATCCGGGCTACGGGAAGATGATAATCTACATTGGCGGAATCCTTGCATTTGATTCAGTCACAGCTATTTTCTTTGCAAGGCTGAGGTATTTGCAGAAAGCGTTTAAGTTTGCAATTTATAAAACCATCAAGATTTTAACTGAGCTTGGCGCCAATTTAATGTTGTTCTTCTGGGCACCGGCTTACTTTGCAAAACACCCACAATCACTTCTAGGACAGCTTATTCCAACAACGGTAGATTTTTCTTATATCATATTTGCGGTCTTTGTGAGCTGCGTTGTTTGCTTCATTTTGTTCATCCCGGATATGATAAAAATGAGATTGAAATTCAACTGGGATTTGTGGAAGAAAATGATGATTTATTCTCTGCCTCTGATGGTTGCAGGACTTCCCGGAATTATTAATGAGAGTCTGGACAGAATACTTTTCAGATTTTTTGTGGGACCTCAGTGGAGAGCTGACCTTGGAGTTTATCAGGCAGCCGTTAAGCTTGCGGTAATTATGAATTTGTTCATTCAGATGTTCAGATATGCTGCGGAACCGTTTTTCTTTGCAAGGGATAAAGAGAAGGGTTCCAAAGAGTTATATGCGAGGGTGATGGAATATTTTGTAGCATTCTGCATCTTTATTTTCCTGGGAGTTACGCTTTACATGGATGTGCTGGGATTAATTCTTGGAAAGAATTTCCGCGGTGCGCTTGGTACTGTTCCTATCATGTTGCTTGCATATATGATACTGGGAATTTTGTTCAATGTCTCAATGTGGTATAAGCTCAGCGGGCAGACAAAATATGCAGTTACCATAACATTGCTGGGACTGATTGTCACTGCTGTGGTGAATGTGATTTTCATGCCTCGCTTCTCATATTGGGCATCCGTTTGCGCTCACTTCCTGAGTTGTCTTACAATGCTGATTTACAGCGCATGGCTGGGCAGCAAGTATTATCCGATTCCTTATAAATGGAAGAAAATTTGCAGTTATGTCGGAGTAGGAGTTGTGATATACGGAGTCTCCATGTTAGTTGCCTTCTGCCTTGGCAAGACCGGACTTTCCCGCACACCTGAAATACTTGTAAAACTTGGAATCAACACAATTTTGATAGTTATATATCTTGCTTATGTTCAGCACAAAACAAAGCTGCTGAAATACAAATGGGCTCAGATATAGATTAAATATATCTGTCGCGACAGATATTAATTAAGAATGATTGCTCTGTAAAATACTGTTATTATGATAGTTAAAATAGTCAACACATCTGCTTACCCGACGCCTAAGTATGCAACAAGTTTATCCGCCGGGATGGACTTAAATGCTAATATTGATGAACCTGTGGTTATCAGGTCATTGGAGAGGGCTATAATTCCGACGGGATTATTTATTGAATTGCCTCAAGGTTATGAGGCGCAGATTAGACCGCGCAGCGGCTTAGCGGCAAAAAGCGGAATAACGGTGGCCAATGCACCCGGGACAATTGATGCAGATTATCGCGGAGAAATCAAAGTAATTTTAGTAAACCTTTCCAAAGAGCCATTTACTGTCAAGCCCGGGGAAAGAATTGCGCAGATGGTTATAGCTAAGTATCAGCAGATACAATGGAGTGTAGTTGACCATCTTACGGAGACATTGAGAGGAGAGGGAGGTTTTGGTTCCACAGGTCTTGGAGCAAAAGCGGCGACAGTTTCCGTTGCAAAAATTTCTAATGAAAAAGGAAAGCCGGATATTTTTAAGTTATATGTTCTTTACAAAAAGACAACAGGGCTTTGCACTGATACAAGGCAAATCACAAAAGGGTGTATGTTCTTTGCGTTAAAGGGAGAAATTTTTAACGGAAATGAGTTTGTACTCAAGGCATTAGATGCCGGAGCCGCTTATGCTGTTGCTGATGAT
This sequence comes from Bacteroidales bacterium, assembly GCA_022647615.1. Taxonomy (NCBI): domain Bacteria; kingdom Pseudomonadati; phylum Bacteroidota; class Bacteroidia; order Bacteroidales; species Bacteroidales bacterium. The sequence continues at coordinate 348,433 of JALCKZ010000001.1, read as the reverse complement.
GAGAAGCTTGTAAAAGAGGCCAAGAAAAAATATCCAAAGAAAATTATTTTGGTTGATGATGTACAGCGCACTTTGCAGCTGCTTGCAAGACATCACCGTTTGCAGTTTAAAATTCCTGTAATAGGACTTACCGGAACTAATGGAAAGACTACCACAAAAGAACTTATAACAGCTACATTAGCAACTAGATACAAAGTTGTCTCTACAATGGGGAATTTCAACAATGATATCGGAGTGCCTGTAACTTTGTTGAAAATAAATAAGGATACGCAGGTTGCCGTTGTGGAAATGGGGGCAAATCACCCGCATGATATTGGGACTTTGGTTAACGTTGTTTGTCCTACGTTTGGGCTTATTACAAGCGTGGGCAAGGCTCATCTTCTTGGATTTGGTTCCTTTGAAGGTGTTAAAAAAGCCAAAGGGGAGCTTTACGATAACTTGCAGGAATATAAGAAGATAGCATTTGTAAATGTGGATAATCCAATCCTTAAGGAGATGGCGGAGCAGAGGCCGAATATGCAAATTGTTCCTTACGGATTAAAGAGCAACTGCGCAAAAATTCTTAAGAATAAAGAGTCTGACCCGTTCCTGAAAATGGAGATGCCTGACTTATCAGGGTCTTCCAAAAATGGAAAGATGATAAGGATATCTACCCATCTGATAGGTGATTACAATAGCGATAATGTTCTTGCCGCTCTTTGTGTTGCCACGTATTTTGCAGTGCCTACAAATGCTGCTGTTAAGGCTATCGAGAACTACATCCCCTCTAACAATCGTTCTCAGATGACAAAAACAAAGCTGAACACTTTAATAAAAGATACATACAACGCAAACCCTACAAGCATGAAGGCGTCGCTGGAAAACTTTAATAATCTGAAATTTAAAAACAAGGTTTTACTGCTTGGAGATATGCTGGAGCTGGGGAATGATTCTGTGAAAGAGCACAAGATTGTTGTTGACCAGGCGCTGAAGATGAAACCAATAAAGTTAATCTTGGTAGGTGAGGAATTCGGAAAGGCATACAAGCAGTTGTATGAGAAAAGAGCTGACTGCATTAAAAACGTTAGCGGCATTGGGTCAAAAAATGCGGGTGCAAAGATTTCCGGAGGGAAAACTGTCGTTGAGCTTTACAAAACTTCCGCTGAATATGCAGAACAGCTTAAGAAACAGCCTATTAAAGGGTGTTCAATTCTAATTAAAGGCTCTCACGGGATAAAACTTGAGACACTGTTTGATTTGCTATAGGAAATTGCTTTTTCTTTTAAAATATTTGACAAAACGTTTAGGGTAAAACCATATATGGGTTCTTTATATGTGCTAACTCTGGCGTTGTGATGAAAGGTATTGTTACATGTCGCAAGAGCATAGTGAAAATATAGGTAAGGAAATATTTTTTAAAGAGCTATATTTCAAGTACTTTAATAGGGTGCGTTATTATGCCTATTGTTACTTGAGAGATATGTATGATGCCGAAAATGTAGCGCAAGATGTTTATGTATCATTTTGGGAGAAATTTGATGAATTACATGTTTCCGGTGAACCTGTATATTTATTGTTGTTGATGGCAAAGTGGAGATGCCTTAACATTATGAGGAGAGATAAGAGAGATAAGCTGTATAAGAACTCATCTGTGAAGCACGACGGAGATTCCATACGGTACTTGGCTCTTAGTGATGAGAGTTCCGTGAGATTGCAGTGTAAGGAAATTTACAGATTGTATGACCTGGCCCTGTCGGAAATGTCCCCTAAAACTAGAGAAACATTTTTGATGAGCAGAAATAATGATCTAAAATATAAGGAGATAGCGACTCTTTTAAATGTTTCTCAAAAAACCGTTGAATATAGAATAATGAGTGCATTTAGAGTATTACGTAAATACCTTGGGGAATATATAAGGCTAATTGTTTTATTTTTATGAACAAATATTTAATATATAAATATTTAAAGGGAGAGGCCTCTAAGCAGGAGCAAGATGCCTTAATGAAATGGGTAAGCGAGAGTGCGGAAAATGAGAAATTTTTCACTCAGCAAATGAATTTATGGGTTGCCGGCACATCTCCTGATACAAGAGCAGAGGAGAAAGGGTATGACGTCATAATGAATAAGATACATGATAAGGAGGACCATGCGGCAGCGGTCAATAAGCATAAATTTATTTGGTATGCAGCCGCCGCAATTATTGTGTTGCTTGGTCTAAATATAATACAATTGCTGTTTAAAGATGAGAAGAAGCCAATCGGCAATGATGCTAAATTATCACAGTTGTATAGCAACGTGACTCCTGTTAATGAAGTTTACACGGTGAAGGGGACTAAGGCAAAAATCATTTTGCCTGATAGTTCTGTTGTGTGGTTAAATTCAGATTCTAAAATTAGTTATCCTAATGCTTTTAATGCCGAGAGCCGGAATATTCAGTTCTCCGGAGAGGCATACTTTGATGTCGTTCACAACCCACAGCGGCCAATGATTATAAAAACGAGCAAAGGGTATTATTATAAAGTTTTAGGAACAAAATTTAATCTAAAGAGTTATGATAATGATCAGGATGTTGAAATAACTCTTTATTCCGGGAAAGTGCAAATATTTGATACTGACAAGAATAACAATACCATGCTCACGGAAATGCAGCCAAATAAAATAATGGTATTAAAAAAAGCTAGTGTTGTTTCTACATCTCAAGTATCGGAGCCTAATCAGAATTCACAGTGGAAAGAGGGTATCTTGGATTTTAATGATACCCAAATGTCTGAAGTTATTAAAATGCTGGAAAGATGGCACGGCGTAAATTTCATTGTTAAAGACCCCCAAATTCTAAATTATAGATTTACAGCAAGATTTAAGTCAGAGTCCATAATCCAAATATTGGATTATATCAAGATGACGACTTTCATTGATTATTCCGTAGAAGGAAATACTGTTACATTAAAGAGAAGATAAATTTAGGGTATTTCCTTTTTTTGGTTATTACTTTTTAAACACCTAGTAACTATGAAAAAAGAACATTTCTCTAAAATTATTGTGGGATTTGTAATCCTGCAGATTGCGTGTCTTGTTACAGCTTTTCCTTTGCATGCACAAAGGGTTGACATTCATGAGAATGGAACGACAATCAAAGAAGTGCTTAAGGAAATTACTAAACAGACCGGTTATAATTTTATCTATTCTGATTTGCTAACTGAGCTTAATAAGAAAATTGATTTTTCTTATAGATCGGATAATGAACCTATAGATAAAATATTGAACAAACTTTTTGATGGAACAGGAATTCTTTATTCTGTCAAAGAAAAACAAATTGTCTTACAAACAAAGGCTTTGAAAGCTCCCAAGCTTATTAATGTACGAGGAGTTATTAAGTCTGCCGAGGGGGGCGAGCCGCTTGGTTTTGTAGTGGTTTTTTCCAAATCTACTCATGTTAACACGGCATCAGATGCGCAAGGCAATTATTTTATTAAAGTTCCTGATGATGCAGTATTGGTTTATAATTTAATGGGTTATGAGCCAATAGAAATTAAAGTTGGGAATCGTTCTGTAATTAACGTGATTCTCCAGCCAGCCAAAACTGTCTTGGATGAGGTAATGGTGGTAGCGTATGGGACAGTTAAGAAAGCCTCGTTTACTGGGTCCGCTGCAACCGTGGGGAAAGATAAATTTAACGACAGACCTTTGACAGAAATTTCACAAGCTCTTACTGGCACGACTGCCGGTTTGCAGATAGAGACCTCTAACGGACAGCCTGGTTCTACCCCGAATATTAGAATAAGGGGAATTGGTTCTTTTAATGCAAGCAATGATCCTCTTGTAGTATTGGACGGCATGCCTTACGATAATTCACTGACAAGTATTAATCCTAATGATATTGAGAGTATCACCGTACTTAAAGATGCTTCATCCGCAGCTCTTTACGGCGCACGCGCAGCAAATGGAGTTTTGCTGGTCACAACCAAGAAAGGTAAATTCGGCGCGACAAGAATTAGTGTAAAGTACAATCTTGGTCTTACTACAAGACAGACAAAAGATTATAAGACAGTTGGCATGAAAGATTATATGAAATTGTATTGGGAGAGTGAGCGTAATAGTCTGATGTACAGCGGGGCCACATTGGAAGAGGCTAATGCCAAGGCAGGTGCTGCATTGCTGGCCGGCATGTCTTACAATGTGTTTGACATGGGCGCAGACCAATTATTTGTTAATAATTCCGGGGAACTAAATCCTAAAGCAAAATTATTGTGGGGAGATGATTTAAATTGGAAGGATGCTATTGAAAGGGTCGGAGTTCGTCATGATGTTGCTGTCTCTCTTTCCGGGGCAAATGAAAAAACAGATTATTACGCATCTGTCGGATACACAGATGATAATGGGTATATAGTTGGTTCTTTGCTAAGAAGATATTCATCTGAGGCTAACATGAATACTCAAATAAAAAAGTGGCTTAAGGTTGGGGCAAATCTAAATGCTTCTATTACAAATTCAGAAGGGAATCAAAATGAATCCAGCGGCAATAATTCAAATCCTTTTAGATTTTTGAGGTATGTAGGCAATATATTCCCGATACACTTGCACAATCCAAATACCGGAGAATATATCTATGATGATAATGGGAACAAGTTGTATGATTTTGGCGTAGGCTATACAATGGCTGACGGTACGGTGATTCCAAAAAGAGATTATGTTTCCGGTAATAATCCTGCAATTGAGTTAAAAAATATTTATGACGGATATAGAAGGAATACAATCAACGCTAAAACATATGTTGAAGTAAAATTCTTAAAAGATTTTAAGTTTTCTGTAAATGTTGGCGTGGGAGAGAATATGTACAGAGGCTGGAACGGAACTTATGTTTACAAAGAAAAAGGCAATGCCGGAACATCTTACAAGTCAAATTCAAATACTACGACGTGGACTGCAAATCAAATACTTTCTTATGCAAAGGAAATTGGCAAACATCACTTTGACTTAATGGCCGGGCATGAAAGTTATGATTTTAAGTATAGTAATCAGTCTTCTTCTATGAAGTCTCAGATTATTAAGGGTTCAAATTTTGAGTTTAAGAATTTTGCTGAAATCAACGGTATTCCTACTTCTTATGAGGATAATTATGATGTTGAGGGTTATCTATCAAGAGCTAACTATGATTATGATAATAAGTACTTTGCATCAGCTTCTTACAGGAGGGATGGTTCTTCTAGATTTTACAAGAGTGTGAGATGGGGGAATTTTTGGTCAGTAGGAGGAGGCTGGAGAATTGATAGGGAGGCGTTTATGAAGGATGTGAAATTTGTAGACATGCTTAAGCTGAGGGTATCATATGGCGTAGTCGGTAATGATGATTTGGAAAGTTATTATCCGTGGAGAGCAACATATTATCCATATCCAAATGGTTCTGAGCCGGGATTCCTTCAGTCTTCTCTAGGAAACAAAGACTTATCTTGGGAGGTTTCTCATAATTTTGATGTTGCAGTAGAATTTAGTCTGTTTTCTTCACGCCTAAATGGTTCTTTGGAATTTTTCAACAGAGTGTCCAGCAATCTTCTTTTTGAGGTGCCTCAGCCGCTTTCTGCAGGCGTTGATTCAAAGAGCATTAATGCTGGTACAATGTATAACAGGGGATTGGAGATTACGTTAGACGGGGATATTTATAAAACTAAAGATTTCAGGTGGTCCGCCAACTTTAATGCAACTTATATTGTAAACAAAATCAGCAAGCTGCCGATAGATCCTTATAAATCATCTATGTATAGGATAGAAAAAGGACATTCAAGATATGAATTCTGGTTGCGCCAGTGGAGAGGAGTTAATCCTCAAACAGGTTATAATCTGTTTGTTGCTGATGTTGACAATCCTGCCTTTGTTTGGGATCCAAATGAATTAGTGGATTTCCATGGGGTAAAGTGTACTGAAAATGTTGAACATGCAAAATTTGACTGGAGCGGTACGGCAACCCCTAAAATTACGGGTGGCTTTGGTTCTGCAATCAATTGGAGAAATTTCTCATTCTCATTTAATTTCTATTATCAGTTAGGAGGGAAATATTATGATAGTACATACGGGTCATTAATGTCTGTCGGGACATCATCCTTATCTTATCAAAAATTGCACAAGGACCTGCTAAAGCGTTGGTCATCTGTTGGCGATATCACAAACGTGGCAAGATTGTCAAATGGAACTGACTCAAAAAATATAGATGCAACAACATCTTCCAGGTGGCTTGTTTCTTCTAATATGTTAGAACTAACTAATTTATCGTTATCTTATTCTGTGCCCGGCAAGTTCCTTAAGAAGTTGGAAATTGCAAGTGCTAAGTTGTATTTTTCAGCGGATAATCCATTTTTGTTTACTAAACGCAGAGGTATGTTCCCTCGCAGAAATTTATTATCCGGATATGATGGAAATGCAGACATTTATTTGCCATCCAAGACATTTTCATTTGGAATTAACATAGATTTTTAATTGAATTGACCATGAAAAAATTAATAATACTTACGGTGATAAGTTCAATATTTGTGCTGTCATCTTGTAGTAAAGATTTTTTGGATACACAATCAACTTCCTCTGTGGATCAGACTCAAATCTTTGCAACTACGGAAAACGCAATGTCTGCCATTAATGGAATTCACAGACTTATGTATAAACAGGGAACATCCGCACCTCAGTGCGGTTACGCAACCTACATGCTATGGATGGAAATGATGGGAGAGGATTTGGTTTATACTAAAGGTAATGCACAATGGCAGTCTCAGGCAAAGTGGTCATTGCATAGGAATACGGCTTCTACTTTAAACAGGTATCTGTACGGTTATTTTTATGATATTATTTGTAACGCTAATCTTATTGTAGAAAACATAGATAATGCTCAGGGAACTGATATGGAAAAGAATTATATAAAAGGGCAAGCCTTGACTTACAGAGCCTTTGCGCATTTCTGTCTTGTGCAGTTGTATGCGGAAAGATATTATCCGGGGAAGCAAAATACTCAGGATGGAATTGTTCTAAGATTGAGCACCAGCCTTGAGCCTAAAGCGCGTTCAACAGTAGAAGAGACATATGATGCAATCAATAAAGACCTTGATGATGCTATTGAACTTTTAAAAACGGTCACTACAAAAAGAGCAAATATTACCCACATTGATGTTAATGTCGCAAGGGCAATTAAGGCCAGGGTATTGTTGACGCAAGGACGCTGGCTGGATGCAGCTGAGATGGCAAAGCTTGTTGTTGATAATTCAGGGGCAAAATTGCTCTCAACCATGTATGATTTTAAGCAGGGCAGAATGTGTACGGCAAATGAAGAATGGATTTGGGGAAAGATAGGTCAGCCCACATTGGAAACTGGAACACTAACTAATTTTTTCAGTTATATATCCAACACTAATGTCTCATATAACAAAAATACTCCTAGAGCTATTTATAATCTCCTATATAACAGAATTAGTTCTACGGATGTGCGTAAAGCATTATGGCTTCCGGATGCGCCAACCATGTCAAAATCTAGTATTGCATATCCTCCTTCCGGAAATATTTTTAAATGGATGAGCCAAAAATTTATTGTGGATTATACTGACAATAAATCAGCTTCTTACAGCGGCGCATTATATACTGCGGACCTGGCATACATTAGGGTAGCGGAGATGATACTTATTGAGGCTGAGGGTTATGCGCGTGCAGGCGGTAATGATGATAAGGCGGCAGATGCTTTATATGTACTTGCAAAAAATAGAGATCCGCAATATGTACGTTCATCAAATACAGGTGCTTCTTTGATTGATGAGATAATGTTCCAAAGAAGGATTGAGCTTTGGGGAGAGGGCTTTAGATTTACTGATTTGAAGAGATTAAATATGAACTTGGATCGCGGACCCGCTCCAAGGGCAGGATATAATCAGGGAGGCAGTGCAAATGGGTGGAAAAATGGTAAAAATCCTACTAAGCTAGATCCTTTAGCTTCCAATTATAATATGTACGATGACCAGGGATTAGGTGAGGAGAACAGGTATAGGGATGCAAGCAGTTTGGAATGGCAATTTGTTATCCCTCAGGCAGAGATTGATTATAATCCTTTGTGCAATCAAAATCCTATTTAATTAGAACGGCTTTTATATGAATTAAATATGAAAAAATGGTATTCTTTTCTGATTATCTGTATTTTATCTGTTAATTGCCTGTCAGCGCAATCTTCAAGTCAAACCGTGTTAACCGGAATTGATTATTTTATTCCGCAGGGTAATTACCGGTTTAATTCTAACATACCAACCCCAAAATCTGTATTGGGTTTTGAAATTGGAGAGCAATATGTCGACTGGAATGATGTCCTAAAATACATGTATGATCTTAAGAGCGTTTCTGATAGAGTTTCTATAAGAGAGTATGGAAGAACCTTTCAACATCGTCCTTTTATCCAAGTGATAATTACATCTGCAGAGAATCAAAAAAAATTGGAACAAATTAGAGAAGAACATTTATCCATTACAGATGTGTCACTTTCTAATAAGTTGGATATTAAAGAGATGCCTGTTATTGTCAACTTGATGGGATCCATTCACGGCAATGAGCCGTCCGGTGTGAATGCTTCTTTAATTGCTGCCTATTTTTTTACAGCCGCAGAGAGTGAAGAGGTTACTAATCTTCTTAAAAAGACAATATTGATTATTACACCTGGACAAAATCCTGATGGAATTAACCGGTTTGCAAGTTGGGTGAATTCTAGCAGGAGCTTTACGGAGAGTGCAGATTTAAATTCCAGAGAATTTAATGAAGCCTGGCCAAGCAGCCGCACAAATCATTATTGGGCGGACAGCAACAGGGATTGGCTTATGTTGCAATATCCTGAGGGCATAAATGCTGTGAAAATGTATATGAGCTGGATGCCAAATGTTGTTGGGGATTTTCATGAGCAAGGCGGGAACGGGAAAGGGTACTATTTTAGCCCAGGACATCCTTTGAGAACAAACTCTTTGACTCCGGAAAAGAATCAAAAACTCACATCTGAAATTACAAAACATATAGCGGCCGCTTTTGACAAAATTGGTGTATTATACTACTCCAAAGAGGGTTATGATGATTTTTATTACGGAAAGGGTGCCGCTTATGGAGATATGCAAGGGAGTGTTGCATTCCTTTGTGAACAAGTTGCCACAAAGGGATTTTTAAGACCTACGGCTTTTGGCAATGCCTCTTTTGCAAGCACGGTGCGCAATCAGTCTGTATCAATGATTACTACCGTATTTGCATCTTTTTCAATGAAGGATACGCTGCTTGACTATCAGCGTAAGTTCTATGTTAATTCAAGCAGGCAGGCAGCAGCAGATAAAATTAAAGGCTATGTTTTTAATTCCAGGGGCAACAAAGGCATTGAATATCATTTTCTTGAGACTTTGCAAAGGCATGGAATAGAAGTATATAAGTTAAAGGATGATTTAACTGTCGGGAAGCAAAAATATTCATCTTCAGACTCTTATATTGTTCCAACTGCCCAAAAATATTATTTTAAAGTCAGGACGCTGTTTGAAAATGTTTCAGATTTTCGCGACAGTACTTTTTACGATATTTCCACATGGACATTTCCTCATGCTTATAATTTGGAATATTCTCCGGTAACTGTACCTGTTTTAAATTTGCTTGGTGAGAAGGCAGACAAATTGGAATTCCCAAAGGGGAAAGTTATCGGAGGGAAGAGTACTTATGCGTATTTATTTGATAATAAGGAGTATTACACACCTAAATTAGTTGCCTCTTTGTTAAAAGACGGTATACTTGTGCGGGTGTGCGGCAAGCCTATAACATTTGCTGACAGCAGCAAGACGTTAAAATTCAGTTATGGAACTTTTATAGTGCCTGTTTCATATCAGAATATTACCTCTGAAGATTTGTATAAGAAAATCTCAGCTTATGCAGCGGAATGTGGCGTTACCGTGCACTCTATGAATAGCGGTCTTATGTCTGATTTAGATCTTGGCAGTCCCTCAATAAAAAATGTAAGAGTTCCAAAGATTGCAATGTTAGTAGGACAGGGAATGGGGGTAGAAGAATCGGGAGAGATATGGCATATGTTGGATCAAAGATTTAAGATTCCGATGACTTTAATGGATTTAAAGTCTATCTCTACGGCAGATTTGAGCCAATACAATGTACTTGTTTTTTCCGGTGGCGTTCCTGCTCAAAAATTTTCAGAAGCTGATATAGCAAATTTGAAAGAATGGGTTGCCAAGGGAGGGGAGGCTATCTTCCTGGGTAAGGCAATTGATATTGCCAGAGACGCAAAAATATCTGATATAGAGGTGGTTTCTAAAGATGAAAAACCTGGAGCAATATCAGGCGTTATACTAAATTGCAAGCTGGATAAAACCTCAGTGCTTGGATGGGGTTATTCTGGGCAAAACGTTGCTGTAATGAAAAATGGAACTAGGGTATATGGAGTAAAAGATGAAAAAGCAAAAGTTCCAATGTCTTATTTAAAAGATTCATTTTTATCTGGATGTATATCCCAAAAAGATATTATAAGACTGGGCGGAACTCCTGCAATTATTACGGAACCTTATAAAAAGGGACAAATTGTATTTTTTGCAGATGATGTAAATTTCCGGTCATATTGGTTTGGGGCATCCAAAATATTTATGAATGCAGTGTTATTTGGTGAATTGTTATGATTGAAGAGGGGTGGCAAACAAGATGTTTTGTCACCCTTTTTTAATTCTCTTGCATGTACTTCTTTGGGGACATGCCAACATGTTTCTTAAAGAATTTTCCAAAAGATGACTGGTCTGCAAAATGCAGTTTTTCCGCTATCTGCGGGATGGATGCGCCCGGCATGCGCAGCATTGTTTTTGCCCTGACAATCAGATTGTTTGCAATCCAGTGTTTTGCCGTATTATCCGTTTGTTCTTTTAGTATTAGAGATAAGTATTGTACCGTGATGCACAACTTATCTGCATAGAACTCTGGATAATGCTCTGCTTCTCCGTACTTTATAATCAATCCCAAAAACTTTCTTATAAGCTCATCTTTGCGGCTATCGGTTTGCAAGTTTTGTGTGTTGTTGATGCTAGAGAAATAATTGGCGACTTGCATGGAAAAAATGTAAAAAGCGGAGTGAAGAATTTCCCCCAGAAATATATTCTCTTTTTGCTGTATAAAATTATAAATGTTTTCCGTACACCTTTTTATTACCTCCATCTCCTTGTCATTCAGCTGAAAACCTGTTTTATTGCCAAGGTTCATAAAGTGTCCCATTGGAATGGGGCGACGTTCCATCATTGTGTCTTGTGCAAAATCTCTTGTCACCATTATAACGTAGTATCTGCAATTTGGGGAGATAGCAGAACTGGTTATTGTGTTAAACGGTGATATAACTATTAGAGTGTTTTTTTTAAATGAGTGGTCTATGTAGTCCAAAGTAATTTTCATTTCCCCTTCCAGTATCAGAATAAAGCTCATGACGTTTAATTTTACTGGAGGAAATTTTTTCATTACATCCTTAAGCTTCTTTTCATTAAACTGATTGCCCCCCATAATTAGCAGCTGATTTTTGTAGCAAAATCCGCCGGACTCCGCGGCAAAATTATCAAGATGCATTTCTACCCTTGTTGCGTTTTCCGCTGAATTCCCACTTACGGCAGTTGCCAGATTATTATTCTCCATATATGCTGATATGTAATTTTGGAACAAAAGTATCAAAAAATGTTTTTTAAAAGCAATTATTTTGCAACTCATTATAGTTTTGGAACAAAAATGTACAAAATTGACCCGTATAAGTTTCCTCTAATGGTATCATCTTTGCGTTCCCAAAGCCCGTTTCACAATTGACAAGAAACGGTTGGATTTAGAATATGATTAGAAAAGAGCAAATAATGGAGACAGCTTTTGATGTTTTTGCAGAGCGCGGCATCAAGGGCGTGAGCATGGATGAGATTGTGAAAACTCTTAAAATATCTAAAAAGACACTTTATGATTATTTCTCCAATAAGGAGGATTTGGTTTTGCAAAGTTGCCAGTTTAAACTTAACGGATTGAAGAAGCGGCTTGATTACATTAGCACCTCTTTGGATAATTCTCTAGAAGTCATAGTATTTGGAGCTTTGGAAGGTTTTAAATTTTTTCATGTTTCCGGTGAGAATTTTAAGAGGGATGCTTACGGAGACCCTGAGCTTCAAAAGTTATTTTCAAGCACAAAAGAGGAGTTGGATAAAAGAGGAATGCGGATAATCAAAAGGGGAGTGGAAGAGGGAATGATAGAGAAGGAGCAGAATTTTGATGTATTGGTCTCTCTGTTCCGTCAGCAACTTTTGGATGCAAAGGCTGATCACAAAATGCCCGGGACTCCGGAGAAAATTTGTTTTGACTTTATAACAACCGTATTAAGAGGTATTTGCACAGACAAAGGCAAAAAGGTAATAGATGAGCTGAGGGCCAAGTATAATTAAGTAATATCTGTCGCGACAGTAATAAAATGAAAATATAAAAAAGAAGAGCAGAAGTTTAACAGAAAAAAACAAGTAAACATTATATGGAAAAAAGATTTTTAAAATTTGTTGTAGTTGCGGGAATGGCTGTGTTTTTATCAGCCGGAGCTTTTGCTCATTCTGTTGCAGCAAATGTTCAGGCCGGCGGGCAGGCGGCTGCAAGCGATACGCTTGCGCTGACATTGGATGAGGCTTTGCAAATTGCAAAGAGCCAGAGCCTTACTGTTAAGATTGCAGACAAGGAGATTCAAAAGACCGGTTATGCAAAGAGCGGAAGTTATTCATCTTTGTTCCCACAAATTAATTTCAGCGGAGCATATCAGCGCACCATCAAAAAACAGGTGATGTATATGAAAATTGATACTGTAACCAGGTCTTTTGCAGTTGGTACCGCAAACGTTTACAATATGGGATTTTCCGCCTCCATGCCTTTGATTAATTTTCCGCTTTGGAAGAGTTTGGAAATTTCCGGAAAGAATGTGGACCTTGCAGTTGAGCAGGCACGTTCCTCCAGGCAAGACCTTATAGATCAGGTACAACAAGCTTTTTATACTTGTTTGCTTGCTTCAGATTCTTATGATGTCTACAGAGAGAATTATAATAACGCCGTGCACAGTTACAAAGATGCAAAGGCAAAATATGAGAGCGGCAGAAGTGCAAAATATGATATGATACGTGCGGAAGTTACCATGCAGAATGCAGAGCCGAGCATGTATGATGCGCAAAACAGCATGGTGCTGGCAATGTGGAAATTAAAAGCCCTTATTGGAATTGATTTAAATACAAATATTAAGTGCATTGGAAAATTGTCTGACTATAAAGATGTCTTGAAGGATGTTTCAATTGCAGCTGATACTACAATGCTGGAGAAAAACTCTTCATTAAAACAACTTGATATCCAGAGCGATATATTAAGCAGGACTTACAAGATGCAGCTTGCGCAGTATTATCCAAGTCTTAATGCTTCATTGTCTTATTCCTGGATTGCGATGGCGGAGGATTTTAAATTCAAAGATTATAAATGGAATCCTTATTCAGTTGGAGGTCTTTCTCTTGTAGTTCCAATCTTCAGCGGCGGCCAGAGATGGTACAATTTGAAACAGACAAAAGTGCAGCAGGAAGAGCTGGATTTGCAGAGGGAAAACGCAAGAAGGAATTTGGTGGTTGCAGTTAAACAAGGACTTAGCTCTTTGGAAACGGCTATCAAACAGTACAATGCCGCGCAGGCTTCTATAGAGGGGGCAAAGACAGGGTATGAAATTGCGCAGAAAAGATATGAAATTGGAAGCGGCACATTGCTGGAGATGAATGATGCTCAGCTTGCTCTTTTGCAGGCCAAGCTTAATCTTAATCAGTCCATCTACACTTATCTTGTAGCAAAGTCTTCTCTTGATAAAGTGCTGGGCGTTAATGTAAATGATGAGGCTGAATATAATCCTCAAAGGAGAGAGCTGATTAAGAAATTACCTGCTGCTGAGAAGGAACATCCAGCGGCGGCTGATAATAAGAGTGAAGAAAATAAATAGATATGGAGAACGGTTGCTGTCGGGATTAAAAAGGATAGAAAAAATAAAAAATATAATAATATGCATACAAAAGATTACATGAATTTTCTTGCTGCCATTGCGCTTTTTGGAGCTGTGATGGCAGGGGCTTCTTCTTGCGGGCAGAGCAAGAAAGATAAGGCTGCTGCACAAGCTGATTCTCTTAAGGTACAGGATGTTACCGTTACAAAGATTTCTGCTCAGGATGTTGACCAGATAGAAACTTTTACCGGCACGGTAGAGGGATACAATACAAATAATATCTCTCCAAAGATGGGTGCAAGAATTCAGAGAATTTTTGTTGAGGTTGGAGATCATGTTGCCCGCGGACAGAGATTGGCGATAATGGATGCGGCTTCTCTTACCCAGGCAAAACTTCAGATGCAAAATAACAAGCAGGAGTTTGAGCGTTCTAAGCAGCTGTATGAAGTTGGAGGCACCTCAAAATCAGATTATGACGCGCGCAAGATGGCTTATGATGTCTCTTTGTCCAACTATCAGAATTTGGCTGAGAACACATATTTGATTAGCCCGATTTCAGGTGTTGTTGTTGCAAGAAATTATGATCAGGGAGATATGTTTAATCTTGGCGGACAGCCTTTGTTTACCGTTGATCAAATTCGTCCTGTGAAGATTAAAGTTAATGTTTCCGAGGAGCTGTTTAACAGTATTAAAAAAGGAATGAATGTGGATGTGCAGCTGGATGTGTTTGGGAATGAGGTGTTTAAAGGTAAGGTGCATCTGGTATATCCTTCTGTTGATGCAACAAGCAGAACTTTCCCGGTTGAGATTACTATAGAAAATCAGAATGAGCGCGTACGTCCGGGTATGTTTGCAAGAGTTACATTTAATTATGGAAAAGAGCATCATGTAGTTGTTCCTGATGTTTCTGTTGTTAAGCAAATTGGCAGCGGCGACCGTTATGTTTATACAGTTGTTGACGGAAAGGTTGTTTATAAGAAAGTTGACCTTGGAAGGCAGTTTGGAAAATTGTATGAAGTTAAGAGCGGACTTACTGAGGGAGATGAGGTAATAGTTGAGGGACAGAGCGTTGTAAATAACGGAGAGAAGGTAAATGCAAAGGAGGGAGAGCCTGCATCTTTTACTCCCGACAAATTTGAAGAGTAGAGTTGAGTATTGCAAGCCGCGGCAATGATGACGGCATTTAAAGTTTAATGAAAATAATTATTTAATATGAGTTTATATTCATCGGCGGTTAAGAATCCAATTTCCACCGCGCTGATATTTGTGGCCATAGCAATCTTGGGAATCTTTGCTTTTACAAAGCTGCCCATAGATTTGTATCCGCATATAGAGAGTAATTCCATTATGGTTATGACCTCTTATGCAGGTGCAAGTGCTTCAGATATAGAAAGTAATGTAACCAAGCCAATTGAGAATACTCTTAATAGCGTGAGTTATCTTAAGCATTTAACTTCCCAGTCTAGAGAGAATATCTCTGTTGTAACATGCGAGTTTAAGTATGGAAGAGATATTGATGTTGCAACAAATGATATCAGAGATAAACTGGAGATGGTAAAATCCTCCTTGCCTGATGCTGCGGGAAACCCGATAATTTTTAAATTTTCATCTGATGATATTCCTATCATAGTTCTCTCTGTTACTGCTAAAGAGAGCATGCCTGGTTTGTATAAATTGTTGGATGACAAGGTTGTAAATACGCTGGCAAGAACTCCGGGCGTTGGCTCCGTTTCTATCATGGGCGTTCCAAAGAGAGAGATAAAAGTTTATTGCGATCCTTACAAACTGGATGCATACAATATTCCAATAGAATCTATCGCGAGCATAATAGGCACAGAAAATTTGAATATGCCTGCCGGCTCAATAGATATTGGCTCAAACAACTATTCCCTAAGAGTGCAAAAAGAATTTGGTTCCGCGCAGGAGATGGAGAATATTGTTGTTGGCAGCTATGGCGGCAGAACCGTTTATTTAAAGGATGTTGCAAGGGTTGTTGATGGAATGGAGGAGCGTTCGCAAGAGAGTTATATCAGCGGAAAGAAGGGTGGAATGATTGTAATTCAAAAGCAGACCGGCGCTAACTCTGTGGAAATTGCAAGGCAGGTAGAGAAGATGCTTCCTCAAATAGAAAGCACTCTTCCTTCTGACGTTAAGATTGGTGAAATTGTAAATACGTCAGATAACATTGTAAGAACTATCGGGAGTTTGAAAGAGACTATTTTCATTACTCTTGCTTTGGTTATGCTTGTTGTCTTTGTCTTCTTGGGAAGATGGAGGGCAACTTTGATAATCATTACTACCATACCTGTCTCTTTGCTGGCGTCTATGGCTTATTTGCTTGCTACGGGTAACACGCTGAATATCATCTCAATGAGTTCACTGTCAATTGCGATTGGAATGGTGGTGGATGATGCGATAGTGGTGTTGGAGAACGTGACCACCCACATAGAACGGGGAAGTTCTCCAAAGCAGGCGGCGGTTTATGCTACCAATGAGGTTGCGCTTTCCGTTGTGGCATCCACACTTACAGTACTTGCCGTCTTCTTGCCTTTAACCATGATTAGCGGATTGAGCGGAATTATGTTCAGGCAGCTTGGCTGGATGGTCAGCATCATTATGGTTGTATCATTGTTGTGCGCACTTGCTCTTACTCCAATGATGTGTTCTCAGATGTTAAGGCTTAAAAACAAAAAGACTAAATTACATGAGGCGCTGTTCACTCCTATTGATAAGGGACTCAATGCTTTAAATAGAGGATATGCTAAGCTGCTGGACTGGGCTGTTCATCACAGAAGACAAGTTGTTTTCATCGCGACAGGAATTTTTGTTGGCGTGCTTGCTATCTGCGGTCCGTTTATTAAGAGCGAATTTTTCCCGCAGCAGGATAATGCCAGAATTTCCGTAAAGGTGGAATTACCTGTCGGGACAAGACAAGAAATTACAAGAGACTTTGCCCTTATGCTTCAGCAAAGATTCATGAAGCTGGAGCCTGAGATTGAGGTGAATTCAGTTTCTGAAGGTACGGCGGACAGCGACAATTTGTTTGCTTCCTTGCAGAGCAACGGTACAAATATTATAAATTTCAACATCCGTCTTTGCAGCGTTGAGAAGAGAAAGAGGGGGCTTACAGAACTTTCAGATGTGTTAAGAAATGAACTTGCAAAGTATCCGCAAATACGTAAATCACAGGTAATTGCAGGAGGACAGCAGGGAGGCATGGGAGGACAGCAAGGTGTTGAGATTGATATTTACGGATATGATTTTAACGCTACAGATGCTGCCGCACAGGAAGTTGTAAAGCAGTTCAAATCATTCAAAGGTGTTCAGCAGGTTTTGGTCAGCAGGGATGCATACACTCCTGAGTACAGAGTAAACCTGGATAGAGAGAAAGTTGCAATTAACGGTTTGAATACCGCTACTGTTTCACAATACTTAAGGAACAGAATTAACGGCGCTACTGCTTCTGAATTTAGAGAGGAAGGTGATGAGTATGATATTAAAGTCAGATATGCTCCTGAGTACAGACAATCCGTAGAGGATATTGAAAATATCACAGTATATAACTCTCAGGGTAAAGGAATAAAAATCAGAGAGTTAGGTAAGGTTGAAGAAGAGATGACACCTCCTACGATTGAGAGAAAAGACAGACAAAGATATATCTCCGTAACTGCCGCACTTCCAAAGGGAATGGCTTCCAGTGATTTGCTAAATGGTATTCAGCAAAAGTTAAACAATGTGCATTTCCCTGCCGGAATATCTTGGCAAGTCGGAGGAACTTATGAGGATCAGAAAGATATGTATTCCGATTTGTTCACTTTGTTGATTCTAATTGTCTTGCTGGTATTCATTGTAATGGCTGCGCAGTTTGAATCGCTTACCTATCCGTTTGTTATAATGATGGCGGTACCGTTTGCGTTTGTTGGAGTAGTCATAGGACTCGCCATCACCGGAACGCCAATGAGCGTCATGGCCATGATTGGTGTCATCATGCTAATTGGTATTGTTGTTAAAAACGGTATTGTGCTTGTGGACTATACCAACCTGCAAAGAGAGCGCGGAATGGGTATCACTCAGGCAGTTGTAACGGCGGGACACTCCAGACTAAGACCCGTTCTTATGACAACATTAACAACAGTGCTGGGTATGATTCCTCTTGCAGCAGGAACAGGTGAAGGCTCAGAGATGTGGAAAGGCATGGGACTTACAGTAGCATGGGGCTTAAGTGTCTCCACTGTAATTACCTTGGTTTTGGTCCCGACAGTTTATGCAATCTTTGCCGGCAACGGAGTTAAACACCAAAGGAAAAAAGATAAAAAACGCATCAAGGCCCTAGAAGCCGCAAAAGTTTCCGTCCCGGAACCCAATGCTTAATGAAGATTTTGGAATAAGATTTTAGAATGGGATTTTGGAATAAGATTTTGGAATGGGATTTTGGAATGAAGATTTTAGAATAAGATTTTAGAATAAGATTTTGGAATAAGATTTTGGAATAAGATTTTGGAATAAGATTTTGGAATAAGATTTTGGAATAAGATTTTGGAATAAGATTTTGGAATAAGATTTTGGAATAAGATTTTGGAATAAGATTTTGGAATAAGATTTTGGAATAAGATTTTGGAATAAGATTTTGAAAAATCTTTAAAATTTAAAAATTGACAATTACATGAAAGCAATATTTACAACATTTAATGAGGCTCATTATGATGCAATCCTTGCACTCTTGGAAAAGACTAACATTAAGGGATTTACAAACTGGGCGCAAGTCCGCGGACGCGGCAGCATAAATGGCGAACCGCACTATGGAAGCCACGCATGGCCAACCATGAATTCCTCTATTTTAATCTTTGCTCCAGATGCAGACGTGGCCGATTTAAAGAAACGTCTTCTGGACTTAGATTCACAATTTCCCGCCCTTGGACTACGTGTCTTCACCTGGACCGTGGACGAGTAGGGGCATTGGAAAACACAAGGCAATAAAAAAGAGAAGCAAATTTGCTTCTCTTTTTTATTGCCCGCGCGCCACGTGGCGCGCTGCCTCCTCGTGGCGGCAGCCACGTAAACCACAATGCATTACGCCGCTTTGTGGCGGAATGCTCTGCATGCGAGCATAGCAAGCATGCAGTTTTCTTTGGAATGCTCTGCATGCCAGTATAGCAAGCATGCAGTTTTTCTTTGGAATGCTCTGCATGCGAGCATAGCAAGCATGCAGTTTTTCTTTGGAATGCTCTGCATGCCAGTATAGCAAGCATGCAGTTTTGTGGCAATTGTGTCTCACATTTACTATACATGTATACGGCTTGTAATAAGGTTGTTGCATGCGTGCTATCATGTTTCTGTAACTGCTTGATCTGGAGTAGTCTGGGGTGGCGCTGTAAGTCAGACAGTTGCAGAATATGTCTTTTTTAAAAAAGGAATCTTTCGTAACATGTTGAAGGCCAGCTCCCCCTAGGAGTACACCCGGCATAATACTACCCACTGCTTACTACCCACTGCTTACTACCCACTGCTTACTACCCACTGCTTACTACCCACTACTTACTACCCACTACTTACTACCCACTGCTTACTACCCACTGCTTACTACCCACTGCTTACTACCCACTGCTTACTACCCACTGCTTACTACCCACTACTCACTACTTACTACCCACTGCTTACTACTCACTACTTACTGCTTACTGTTTACTGCCCATTCTCCACTTATTCCATCCATTATATTTTAGACCATAGGATTTCCTAAACTTCTTTTTAGACTTACTCCTCCTCAAATCCTCTTTTAAATCCTCATTTAGCTCAGACATAGATTGATAGTGCTCCTTAACAAAACTACAATCTACATTTATTAGACTTGATATTTTTGTTTTTCGCCTAGTGTAAAATAGGTATGAACTGTATTTATAGCCGCCAGGGGTTTTACTCATACCTTCTTTCACAGGATTATTTAAAATGTACCAAAGATTTTCTCCCATAAATTCCTCAGACGGTTTTTCAATAATTTTTGGAGTTCCAAACAGAGCAGAATATTGTTTGTACGTATTAACGAAATATCCTGTATATCCGTTAGTTAATACATTGATTAAAGATTTTATATCATAACACTTCATAAGCAAATGTACATGATTTGTCATCAGTACAAATCCATAGAGCGATGCACTAAATTCATTCAGCCTCTTGTTAAGCAGAAATAAAAATTTCCTATAATCTGCATCCTTTAAAAAAAGAGGCTTGCCATCCACTCCTCTTAGCATCACATGGTAAACGTTGCAGTCCCCGGTAGTGCAGGTATTTCTTGTTGTCTCCATAATATTTATTTTGTAAAATCTTTCCACAAAATAAACAGCTAAAGTATTAATTATCAAGTAAAAACATACAATTTACCTGGGTGACAGCAAACAAACGCGTAAGCTCAAAAACAAGAAAAAAGCAACATCGTAAAAAGCAAGCCAATTCGTACAAATCTTTTCCGGAAATCAAAAAATCTCATGTGAATTGAGAGGAAAGAAAAAGCAACATCGTAAAAAGCAAGCCAATCCGTACAAATCTTTTCCGGAAAAGGAAAAATCTCACGTGGATCGCGAGGAAGAAAAAAGCATCACCGTAAAAAGCAAGCCAATCCGTACAAATCTTTTCCAGAAAAAGAAAAATCTCACTGAATTGCAAGGAAAGAAAAAGCAACATCGTAAAAAGCAAGCCAATCCGTACAAATCTTTTCCGGAAAAGGAAAAATCTCACGTGGATCGCGAGGAAGAAAAAAGCATCACCGTAAAAAGCAAGCAAATCCGTACAAATCTTTTCCGGAAATCAAAAAATATCACGTGAATTGCGAGGAAGAAAAAAGCAACATCGTAAAAAGCAAGCCAATCCGTACAAATCTTTTCCGGAAATCAAAAAATCTCACGTGAATTGAGAGGAAAGAAAAAGCAACATCGTAAAAAGCAAGCCAATCCGTACAAATCTTTTCCGGAAATCAAAAAATATCATGTTGAATTGCGAGGAAGAAAAAAGCAACATCGTAAAAAGCAAGCCAATCCGTACAAATCTTTTCCGGAATTGGAAATAGCTGATTTGTGAATAATTACTTCAAAGGCAAAACCTCAATCCAGTAATCATCAGGGTCATGAATAAAGTACAACCCCATTGCCTCATTTTCATAGCAAATGCAACCCATGGCGCGGTGATATTCACGTGTCTTGTCATAATCTCCTGGGACGCGAACACACAAGTGAGTCTCATTTTCTCCAAGTTCATAAGGTCTGTTTGCATGTGCCCGTAACCATGTAAGTTCCAGGCGGAAACCGCTATATGTATTATTGTCTTTTCCTGCTTGTTCTTCCACCATCTCACCAAGATAAACGATTATGAAGGAGCCGTCGGGAGCTACAATACGATGTCCAACTTCTTTCAGTCCAAGCGCTTTATCATAAAATTCAATACTGCGTTCAAGGTTGGAAACGTCTATGTTCATGTGGTCAAAGCGTGCCGCAATTTTTGTGATTTTTGTATGTTCCATTGTGTGATATTTAAAAGTTTCACTTACAAAAGTTTAATCAGGTGTTATCCAACTCCACTCAAGATCCAACTCCACTTAGGTGTTATCCAACTCGATCCAACTCCACTCAAGATCCCATTCCACGTAGGTGTTATAAAAGACCAGGATACACTTCATTACAATTCAACATGAAGATATACTTCAAGTGCTATCCAACATGGATTCAGTTGTGCAAGTTAATAAAAAGGAAGAAAAGGAGTCAGATAGATAAGTGAGTGAGTGGTTTCGCTGGGTGTACTCCTAGGGGGAGCTGGCCTTCAGCATGTTACGAAAGATTCCTTTTTTAAAAAAGACATATTCTGTAACTGTCTGACTTACAGCGCCGCCCCAGACTACTCCAGATCAAGCAGTTACGTGGATGTGATGAAGCTGCATAACTGCATGTCATCTACGCTAGCGCGCCACGTGGCGCGCGGGTATTGTTAAATTTCCAAGCATGGAAAAAAGAACCTTGAAGAACCGCAGGAAGAATCTTGCCGGTCCTAGAATCTTAAATCTGAGAACTTTCTGCATCCGCAGAAGAATTTGCGGATGATGCTGTGCGGATATACTCCGTTTACGCAATAAATTGAGCGGCAGGATTTTCCGTTTGGTCCGCGGAGTCCGTCCAAGCGGGGAGAAGGCTTAAGTGCGCGCTTCATTTTTCCATAGTCCCTATGTGCCTTCCATACTGCGCCGCAGTAAGAAAATTTACCTTGCAGGATGTACGCGATTGCAGAAAGTCCGTCCAAGAATTTACGGATGAGCAATCTGGACCCGCGTATGCTGAATAATCTAAAAGTACGTCCGAATAATTTTATCCCGCCCCTTGGCTCCGGTAAATTTTTCCGCAGCATCAACAAATTATTTCGGTAATTAAGATAAAGTTTGCGTGGAGAATTATTTGGCAGCGTCCCTCCTCCCAAGTGATACACATAACTCTCCGGTACTGCCCAAATCTGACTCCCCATCAGTGCAGCTCTCCAGCAAAAATCAATCTCCTCCATGTGTGCAAAAAAACTCTCGTCCAGCCCTCCGAGCCTGTGGTAAAGCGTGCTGCGTACCATCATGCAAGCTCCTGATGCCCAGAAGATTTTGCGTGGATCATTGTATTGCCCGCTATCCTCTTCCACACTAGAAAGAATCCTTCCGCGGCAGAAAGGAAATCCCCATCTGTCAATAAATCCGCCGGCCGCTCCCGCATACTCAAAGACTTCTTTCTTCTCCTCTGCTGGATTAAGCTTTTCAATATTTGGCAGTCTGTTTTTTTCTGCCTCTGCTAAGTTATTTTTTTTGCTCCCGACAGATTCTTCAATTATTTCCAGATGTCTTGTGAGCGAGAGCATTTTTGGCTGACAAACTCCCGCCTCTTTGTGGGCCTCCATAAAATTAAACAGCGGATTCAACCAGCCGTCGGGAGTCAAAATATCAGAATTTAAAAGGACGTAGTAATCTGCGTAAATTTGTTTAAAAGCTCTGTTGTAACCGCCCGGGAATCCCCAGTTTTTTCCAAGAGGGATATACCCGACGCCTTCAACTGTACGGACAAATTCTTCAGAACCATCTGTTGAACCGTTGTCCGCGACAATCACAGAAACAGCATAAGAGTCCGTCGGAGAATTTACTTTGCCAAAACTTTCAGAATTTGCCTTGTTGGAAAATTCAGCATCTGCGTTTGCGGAAATTTCAGCATTTGCGTTTGCGGAACTTTCAGCGTTTGCGTTTGCGGAACTTTCAGCGTTTGAAAGATGTTCCTTTACGCTCAATAAAAGGGGCGGCAAGTACTTCTGTAAGAAGGACTTGCCGTTCCAATTTAATATTACTACGGCAACTTTTTTCATTTATGCCAGCTCTTTCATTTCCGAATTAATGCCGGCTCTTTCTTTAAGCCAGCTCTTCAGCTCCGAAATTTATTTTGCCTCGCCGGTAGTTCTTTCCAGCCACTTGACCATTCCAAACATTACGCTCATGGAAATCAGGCATAGCAGCAAGAATACTCCCCAGCAATAGCCAAGTCCAAGATGGTTGTACATCTTAGGTCCAATCCACAAGAACAAGTTGCCAACGGCTGTAGCGCCAAGCCAAAGTCCCTGGCAGATACCCTGCAAATTTTTAGGGGCAACCTTTGAAACAAAGCTAAGTCCAAGAGGAGAGATGAACAGTTCTGCAACTGTCAAGAAGAAATATGTGACAATCAAAACCCAAGGACCTGCCTTCATGGATTCCTGAGTTGCAACTCCTAAATCTCTAAAAGCTGTTGCTGATGGATAACCATGTGCAAAGGAAACTAGGGACAAGAACAGATAAGCCGTACCGGCGATTCCCATTCCTATCGCAATTTTTCTTGGCGTGGAAATTTGTTTGTTCTTCTTTGCTAAATGGCTGAACAATAACATAATAAGCGGAGTCAGTGCAATTACAAAGAATGGATTGACAGCCTGCCATATTTCAGGAGCAATAGTGCTTGTATTAACAAAGTCCCTTGCAAAAAGAGAAAGAGACGCACCGTTCTGATGGAAAGAGAACCAGAAGAAAATTACAATTCCAAGAACAGCAAACAAAGCGTACATTCTCTGTTTGATTTCCTTTGCCATTGCAGCCTTCTCTTCTGCTGAGTAATTTGTAGTAACCTTAGCCTCTTTCTTAGAAGGGTTAGGGAACGTCTTCTTAGTAGCGATAAATATTACAAGAGATATCATCATTGCAATAACGGAAGCAATAAAAGAGTAGTGAACTCCCGTATTGAATACATCTAGATAATGTGTGCAAAATGCTGAAAGATTATCAGTTGCAGCGCCTCCAACATTTACAGTATTAATCAGCTGATGAAGATTAGCCATTTTTTCTCCTGCCATTTGCGCACCCTCATTTATGTATTGGTGGCAAAGTGCGGGAAGCTGGGAATTGTAAACAAGTCCGTTTACTTTTAACCACCAGCTTCTAAGAAGCGGAGCAATAAATGGAGCTACAAGTCCGCCTATATTAATGAATACATAGAAAATTTGGAAACCAGGATCTCTCTGGGCTTTTGCTTTCTTCAATTCTTCAGGACCTTTCTTTGCAGCTTCCGCCTCAAAGTTGTCATACATCTGGCCCACGATTGCCTGCAAATTTCCTTTGAAAAGTCCATTGCCAAAGGCAATTAGGAATAGGGCAAAACATGTGCCTGCAAGAAGGATGGCTGTGTTTGTAGGTGTAGCCATAATTGGTATAGACAGAAGAACATACCCGGATGCCATGATAACAAGTCCCGTCATAATGGTCCCTTTGTAATTCTGTTTGTGGTCAGCAATCAGACCGCCTACAAGTGACATGACATAGATGCCTGCGTAAAAAATTGAATAGATGAGTCCGCCGTTCTCATCGCTCAATCCAAATTTAGAGCATAGGAACAAAGTTAGCACTGCGTTCATAATGTAGTAGCCGAAGCGTTCTCCCATATTGCTTAGCGCAGCCGCCAAAAGTCCTTTAGGATGATTTTTAAACATATAATTTCAGTTTTAGTTTTTGCTACACAAAGATATTAAATTATCGGCAGAGCCGTTAAACATTTACAAAATAATGTGTTATATTTGTTGAAACTAGGTTCCGTTAGATAAACATGGCAAAATTTCTTGCAGAAATAAGATACATTCTTTTATATCTGATATCTCTTCTACCATTAAGAGTTCACTATTTTTTCTCAGATATAACCTCCTTCATTTTGGAGCACATCACAAGGTACAGGTTCACTACAATTACCGTAAACATGTCCCGCAGTTTTCCGGAACTCAAGTATAAGGAAATCCGCAAGCTTGTTCACAACTATTATCGTTTCATGAGTGATGTCCTATTTGAAACCATCTGGGATTTAGCACATTCCGATGCCGCTATTTGTCGCGTGGCGCATGCGGAAAATCCTGAAGTTGTAGATGCGCTTATTGCAAAGCACAACAAAGTTCTTATAGTGATGGGGCATCTCGGCAACTGGGAACTTGTGAGCGGAATGTGTGGTCTTAATTCTCATAGAACTCCCGACAGTTTCTCTTCTTATCCGCTTTACATGGTTTACAAAAGAGCGAAGAATAAAATTTCCGATGCAGTTTTTAAAAAAATAAGAATGCATGAGTATCGCAAGTTTCAATCAAAAGGGGAGATGATAGAATCACATCAGGTGATAAGAAAAATTTTAAGAGACAAAGAGGAGAAAGCTACCTTCATAATGATAGCAGACCAGAATGCGCTTGGTGATAATAACCTTGTTGTGAATTTTTTAAACCAGCCAACGCAGATGCTGCAAGGCCCTGAGTTTGTGGCTGTTAAAATGGCAATGGCTGTTGTCTATCTTGGAATTGACAGAATTTCCAGAGGAAAATATTCTATACATTTTTCAACAATTACGGAAGATGGCTCAAAGGAAGAGCATGGATTTATTACAAAAAAATATGCTGAACTTTTGGAGAGCGATATCAAAAAAAATAAAGTCAATTGGTTGTGGAGTCACAGACGCTGGAAGAAAAACGTTTCTATTTTGCGTTGCAAGTAAATTAATTTTGAAATAGTTATACAACTTAAAAAAATAATTCTTATAATTGCATCGTAATTAATCGGTCACAATTTTGAAGATAAAAATTGTAGATAAGAAGTTGCGGAATATAAAAAATCTGATTTTGCTTTTTACAGCTCTTTCATTTTTTACAACCGCACAAGCTCAAGTCCTAAAGGATGGAGACCCTGTTCCACAGGGTGCGGTAATTTACTCTCTACCAGAAACTTCCATTAATATTTTAGTTTCAGTTTCTCATGTGTCTTTTGCCGCAGGTCCGTTTGCATCTTATTCAAAAAAATATTTGGGCATAGATGCAAGCAGAAATAATTCAGAAAATTATTCTATCGCGAGCATAGAAATTTCTCCAAGCGTAGAGGCTGATCCTTCTGCGAGTGTTGCGGTTAATATTGGAAATTCAAAAACTGCAGGCGCGAATTTTTTAGCGTTTTGTTCTCAAGGTTTGATAGTAGCTCCAGGTTATTATTCTTCCGGTTCTGTTCCGTTTACTTTTCCTTCTGAAATTTCATCTTCATGGTCTGATAACGTTCAGGCTGTCTCTAATCTTCAAAGGGATACTGCTAAACTTTACAAGAGCGTGAAGAATGCAAGCGGAGAAATAGAAAAAGTGGCAGTGCCTCAGACTCAGATAGTTGAGAAGACTCTTGAGCAGAAAGCAGCGGAGACGGCGGAACTTATTTTTAAGTTGAGACAAAAGAGAATAGATATTCTTACCGGAGAGACGGATGCAAATTATAGCGGCGCCGCTCTTGGTGATGCGTTAAAAGAAATTAACAAGCTGGATAAAGATTACACCTCTTTGTTTACCGGCGCTCAAGTTGTCAATGTGGAGAGAGCAAGTTACGATGTTGTACCAAAAGCAAAGAACGCAAAGCAAACTTATGTTGCTTTTAGAATGTCGGATACTCAAGGTATTCTTCCGGCTGATAATATGAGCGGACGTCCGATTTACCTGGAGCTTTCTGTTCTTGACCAGAAGATAGAGGCGGTGGATTTGAATGAAGCTGCTGCCGCTTCAAAAGGAAAGGTGGCTTATAGAACCCCTGTTATTGTGATGGCGAAATTGATTGATGGTCAGAAGGTTCTAGCTCAGCGCAGGATTCCGGTTTACCAGTTTGGAAAGATTTTATACTTCCCTCTGGATGTTGCTGCCGGAAAATAACCTGTGAAAAATATCTGTCGGGATAAAAATAAATTACAATAATATATTAAAGACTTATAGTATGAAAACAATATTAGATTTGGAGCCAAAAGAAGTTTGGTCCATATTTCATGAGCTAAATCAAGTGCCTCGTCCTTCTAAGAAAGAGAGCAAGGCTGTTGACTTTGCTTACAACTATGGAAAGAAACTTGGACTTGAAACTTTCAAGGATAAGATTGGTAATGTTATTATCCGCAAGCCTGCAACAAAAGGGATGGAGAAGAGAGCAGGTCTGATTATGCAAGCTCACCTTGACATGGTTCCTCAAAAGAATCCAGATGTTAAACATAATTTTGAAACTGATCCTATTAAGACAAGAGTTGTAGGAGATCTTCTTTATGCAACAGGTACTACGCTTGGAGCAGATGATGGTTTGGGAGTTGCTTCCGCACTTGCCGTTCTTTCTTCTAAGACATTGAAACACGGCCCGCTAGAGGCTTTGTTTACAGTAGATGAGGAGACAGGAATGACCGGTGCAAGAGCTTTGAAACCGGGACTGCTTAAGGGCGATATTCTTATCAATCTAGATTCAGAAACAGAAGGCGAACTTTATGTTGGTTGCGCAGGCGGACTTGACGGTACTGCTACTTTTAAGTTCACGACAGAGAAAGTTCCGGCCGGTTATGCTTACAAGAAAATTGTTGTAGGCGGCTTGGTTGGCGGACACTCCGGAATGGATATTATTCTTTACAGAGCTAACGCAAACAAAGTACTTGCAAGAGTTCTTCTTCCTCTTCTTAGAGATTTGAATGTCCGTCTTGTAGAAATTTCCGGCGGAAGTATTAGAAATTCAATTCCGAGGGATGCTTATGCAGTAGTAGCTATTCCTTCTAAGTCTGCAAGAAAAGCAGCTGCTCTTATTAGCAAAGTATTCAAAGAGGTAAAATTTGAATATCAGTACACAGACAAAGATCTTAAGATTTCTACCTCTAACGTAAAAGAGAAGAATCCTGCAATAAAGAAAGATACTGCTCTTAATGTTGTAAGAGCTATATATTCTTGTCCTAATGGAGTTTACAGAATGTGTGATACTGTCCCTAATTTTGTTGAGACATCTAACAACATGGCAATTGTAAAGCAAGAAAAGAACACTATACTTATTCATTCTCTAATGAGAAGTTCTATTGATAGTGAAAAGTTTGATCTTGCTGAGGATATGAGAGCCGTGTTTGAACTTGCCGGAGCAAAGTTTGAGTGCAGCGGAGCATATTCCGGATGGCAGCTGGACATGAACTCTCCTATATTAAAGGAGGCAAAAGAAATTTACAAGAAACAGTTTGGAAAGGAGGCAAAAGTTGTTGCTATTCATGCAGGACTTGAGTGCGGTATTCTTGGGCAAGCATATCCAAAGTGGGATATGATATCATTTGGACCTACAATTTTCTCTCCTCACTCACCTGATGAGAGAGTAAATATAGAAAGCGTGGGAAAATTGTGGAAGTATCTATGCGCCCTTGTAGAGAACGCGCCAGTTAAAAAGTAGGCACTAACATTTTAAAACAATTTTATATTATGGTAACAAAAAAAGCAACGGCTAAGAAAGCCACAAAGAAAGTAGCAAAGAAAGCTGCTCCTAAGAAAACTGTAAAGAAGGCTGCTCCTAAGAAAGCTGCCAAAAAACCTGCTAAGAAAGCGGTAAAGAAAGTTGCTCCTAAGAAAGCTGCCCCTAAGAAGGCTACTGCAAAGAAGGTTGCAAAGAAGGCTGCTCCTAAAAAGAAAGCTGCCCCTAAGAAGAAAGTAGCTGCTAAGGCTATGCCTGCAAAAGCTGCAAAGAAAGTTGTAGCAAAGAAAGCTGCCCCTAAGAAGGTTGCAAAGAAGGCTGCTCCTAAGAAAGCCGCTAAGAAGGTTGTTAAGAAGGCTGCCCCTAAGAAGGTTGCAAAGAAGGTTGTTAAGAAAGCTGCTCCTAAAAAAGCCGCTAAGAAACCTGTTGCAAAGAAAGCCGCTCCTAAGAAAAAGGTTGCTAAGAAATAATTGGCAAACCTGTACGTCAAAAAAAGCCGCTCATTTTATGAGCGGCTTTTTTGCTAGTCTATATTCTGTAGCAAGTTATTACTTTGCAACTGATTCTGCTGCAGGTGCCGGAGCCTCTTTTGTATAGGTTACTTCAGTACCATCAAGAGCTAAAGTCAACTGTCCGTTAACCTCGGAAATTGTTGCATTCTCAGTAGTATCAAACTGAACACCATTTCCAATACTCTTAACGTGAAGAATAACTTTATTTGCAGGACCCGCAAGCTCCCACTTTGAATAAACAAGCGTAGCCATGTTGATTGATTTTGCTTCTCCGCCAACCATTAGCTCAACTCCCTCTTTCAAAGAATCAGGCATACCGGCTGCAACATGTGTCCATGAACCAATAGCTTTTGCATAGGTTGGGTCACATGCAACTTTTGTAGCTTCAATTACAGGTTTAACCTTGCCGACATAATCAACAACAACAGGAGAACCCTCTATCATTCCATTTGCATCATTAAGATCCGCTTTTGCAATAAGGAAAGTCTGAGTAGAATCGCTCAAAAGAGCTTTTACAACCAGAGTATCATTGCCGGATTTTACAACCCAGCCGGTGTACTCTCCAGGTGTAGTATTTTTGCACGCAACGCATGCAACAACGGCTACAGCTAAAACAGTTAAAAACTTCCTCATAATAATTACATTAAATTATTTAGTCTCTTCAGCTTTAGCTTCTGCAGGCTTTACGTCTTTCTCTTTTTTCTCTCCCTTCTCTTTCTTCTCTGCTTTCTTGTCGC